>JANOAJ010000121.1:0-12829 GCA_031411035.1 Sphingomonadales bacterium | reverse complement strand
CTGACCGGCGCGGCGGACGAACCGTCCGCACACAAAGAGGAAGCCGGCGCGCATAGGGCCGCCGGTTTGAAGGAAAACACATGTTCAACACGAAAACTGTATCAATCGAGTGGGGCGGAGCAACCCTGACACTCGAAACGGGCAAGGTTGCCCGTCAGGCTGACGGCGCGGTCATCGCGACGCTTGGCGAAACTGTCGTTCTTTGCGCGGTAACCGCTGCGAAGAAAGTGAAGGAAGGGCAGGATTTCTTCCCGCTCACTGTAAACTATCAAGAGAAGTATTTCTCGTCCGGCCGCATTCCCGGCGGCTTTTTCAAGCGCGAACGCGGTGCGACCGAAAAGGAAACGCTGGTTTCCCGCCTGATCGACCGGCCGCTGCGGCCGTTGTTTCCGGAGGGGTTTTACAACGAGATCAACTGCATTGCGCAGGTGCTCTCCTATGACGGCGAGAATGAACCCGATATCCTCGCGCTGGTGGCCGCGTCTGCGGCAATGACGCTTTCCGGCGTGCCCTTCATGGGCCCGATCGGTGCCGCCCGTGTCGGCTATCTGAACGGCGAATATATCCTGAACCCGACCGACGAGCAGGTTGCCGAAGGCGAACTCGATCTCGTCGTCGCGGCGACGTATGACGCGGTCATGATGGTCGAATCCGAAGCGAAAGAGCTTTCGGAAGACGTGATGCTCGGCGCGGTCCTGTTCGCGCACAAGGCGTGCAAGGACGTCATCAAGGCGATCATCAAGCTGGCTGAGCAAGCGGCCAAGGAACCCTGGGAAATGGCGCAGCAGGCTGATCTCAGCGCCGCCAAGGACAAGCTCAAGAAGCTGATCGGCAAGGATATTGCCGCGGCCTACAAGCTGACCGACAAGTCCGAACGCTCGAACGCGCTGAACGATGCCCGCGCCAAGGCCAAGGACGCGTTCGCTGATGCCGCCCCGCAGGACCAGATGGCCGCGCAAAAGCTCGTCAAAAAGCTCGAAGCCGAAATCGTCCGTGGCGCGATCCTGAAGGATGGCACGCGCATCGATGGCCGCACGACCACGCAGATCCGCCCCATCGTGGCAGAAACGCACTTCCTGCCCCGCGCGCATGGTTCCGCCCTGTTCACGCGCGGCGAAACCCAGACCATCGCCACCTGCACCCTTGGCACCAAGGAATCAGAGCAGATGATCGACGGGCTGACCGGCCTGAAGTATGAGCATTTCATGCTCCATTATAACTTCCCCCCCTATTCGGTGGGTGAAGTCGGGCGCTTCGGCGCACCGGGCCGTCGCGAAGTGGGCCATGGCAAGCTTGCCTGGCGCGCGCTCCACGGCGTTCTGCCCAAAAAGGAAGATTTCCCTTACACGATCCGCCTGACCAGCGACATTACGGAGAGCAATGGCTCCTCCTCGATGGCATCGGTCTGCGGCGGTTCGCTCGCCATGATGGATGCTGGTGTGCCGATCACGCGCCCCGTTTCCGGCATCGCGATGGGCCTGATCCTGGAAGGCAAGGACTTTGCGGTTCTGTCTGACATTCTGGGTGACGAAGATCATCTGGGCGACATGGATTTCAAGGTGGCAGGCACGTCTGAAGGCATCACCACGATGCAGATGGACATCAAGATTGCCGGCATCACTGAGGAAATCTTCACCGCCGCGCTGACCCAGGCCAAGGAAGGCCGCGCGCACATCCTGGGCGAAATGGCCAAGGCAATGAGCGAAACGCGGTCGGAACTGTCCGCCCACGCCCCGCGCATCGAAACGATGCAGATCGACAAGAGCAAGATCCGTGACATTATCGGCACGGGCGGCAAGGTGATCCGCGAAATCGTGGCGACCACGGGTGCCAAGGTGGATATCGATGATGAAGGCCTGATCAAGATCAGCTCGTCTGACCTCAGCCAGATCGAAGCCGCGCGCAAGTGGATCAGCGGCATTGTGGAAGAAGCCGAAGTCGGCAAAGTCTATGATGGCAAGGTCGTCAATCTCGTCGATTTCGGAGCGTTCGTGAATTTCATGGGCGGCAAGGACGGTCTTGTCCATGTCAGCGAAATCCGCAACGAGCGCACCGAAAAGGTCAGCGACGTTCTGTCCGAAGGTCAGGAAGTCAAGGTCAAGGTGCTCGAGATTGACCAGCGCGGCAAGGTGCGCCTGTCGATGCGCGTCGTTGATCAGGAAACCGGTGCCGAACTGGAAGACACACGGCCCCCAAGGGAACCCCGCGAGCCGCGCAGCGATCGTGGCCCCCGTCGTGACGGTGACCGTGATCGCGGCCCGCGTCGTGATGGTGGTGGCGGACGCGACGGTGGCCGCGGCCCCCGCCGCGACGGCGACCGTGACCGCGGCCCGCGCCCGGAACGCAGCGAAGGCGGTGGTGACCCCGATTTCGTCCCCGCGTTCCTGAAGTCGGACGACTGATTGGCCGGGACTGTCCCTTCAGGGACTGTCCCGAATGCCGGCAATGGGGACAGTCCCTGAAGGGACAGTCCCCGACAACAAACACGAAAGGGGTCGCTGCGGCGGCCCCTTTTTTGTTGACGCTTGGTAATCCATTGGATTATCTATCGACAATGATTCCGCCCACACCGACGACTGTGAGTGAGACAGAGGCGTTTTTATCGGCTGTTCGGAAAATGTTGAGCGCGCAAGAGCGAGAGGACCTGGTTGATTTTCTGGCGTGGAACCCAACGGCCGGAGATGTGATCGCCGGAACAGGTGGGGTGCGAAAATTGCGCTGGGCGCTGAAAGGGAGAGGCAAGAGCGGTGGTGCGCGCGTGGTCTATTACTATCATGATGAACGCCTGCCTCTCTATCTGCTCAATGCCTATGCCAAGAATGAACAGGCAAATCTTTCATTGGCAGAGCGGAATGCATTCAGAAAAGTAACAGCAGCTTTGGCTGCCTTGGCAAAGGAACGGGAACTATGAGCGAAGTTGGCGATGGCATTCTGCGCGGCCTGGAGCAGGCGCTTGCCCATGCACGTGGCGAGCAGAATGGCTGCGTAATCCACCAGCCCAAAATTCTGGACGTCCGCACAATCCGGGCAAAGACCGGGATGACGCAGGAAGCCTTTGCCCAGCGCTTTGGCTTTAGTGTGAATACCCTGCGTCACTGGGAACAGGGCAAGCGTTACCCCGAAGGACCAGCGCGATCCTATCTGAAGGTGATCGACAAAGACCCCGAGGCGGTGGTGCGGGCGCTGCGCGCGGCGTGATTGTTCGCGAGGTTATGTTGATGGACATATCCAAATTCATGCCCGTAAATATCCCTAACGCTTCGCTATTCGACGGGCTCATGCGGCGCGCTTCATACCTACCATTTCGGGCCAATCACCGCGCCGTTTCGCAAAATATTCCTCGACCTCTTCGTTGCTGTGCACATCCCCCGCATCAGCCTGTCCGATTGCCTTATCCAGCTTCGCACTCAGCCATTCATCATAGCCGGGTTCCTTGACGAAGGCTTCCTCCGCCACATAATTCCGCATGGCTTCCCGCAGCACTTGTGCGCCGATGCGGTCATTGGCTTTGGCAGCGGCGGGAAGGCGGCTTTCAGGTCTTCGTCCACGCGGAATGTGAAGGTGGATTCGGGCGTGGCGCGGCTCCTGATGTGTTTGATGCGACGTGCATTGTGACACATTTTGGTTGCGCGGGAAGGGTGTGAGGGAAATGAAGACCGCGACGCCATTTCTTTGTGGCTTCGTGGCTTTGTGCGATTTCAAAAACCTGTCCGGCGCCGCCTCCTGTTTCAAGAAGGGATTGCGCACAAAGCCACAAAGGCACGAAGGAATTTCAGAATCTCCTGTCCTACACGCATTCCATGCCCTTAATCCCTTGCCCCGGATCCACGAATCGGAGGGGCAATCTTATGAGCAAGAAGACCAGCATCGCCCGTCGCGCCGCATTTTTTCGGGCGTTGGCGGAGACGGGGAACCAGACGGTGGCTGCCGAGCGGGCCAAGGTTTCGCGGAGCTGGGTGTCTTTGCATCGGGCGTCTGATCCCGCGTTCCGGACGGAGATGGAGGCCGCGATTCTTGCGGCGCGGGAAGGGTTGCGGGGGGTGGCGGGCTCTGCGCCGGGGCGACACTGGGGTGACATTGCGGGTGAGGAGTTGGTGATCCGCGGCTCCAATGGTCGGCGGGCGCAGATTGCGCGGGCGCGCGTGCGGCAATGGACGGCGCGCGCGGAAGCGAGGTTCCTGCGGGCGCTTGCGGCTTCGTGCAATGTCAAAGCGGCGTGCGCGGAAACGGGGCTAAGCGTTGCTTCCGCCTATAACCACCGGCGGCGCTGGCAGGGCTTTGCCAGACGCTGGGTCGAAGCGGAGGAGAATGGCTATATCCAGCTTGAGTTCGCACTGATCGAAAATGCCAGCAACATGCTGGAAGGCGGGGCAGAGGTGGAGGCGGGTGGGCCGATGCCGCCCATGACGATCAGTCAGGCGATCCACTTGCTCCACATGCACAAATTCAACGTGCGGCGCATGGGGCGCAAGCCGGGAGGGTTCGCGCGTCCACGGGACTATGAGGCGCTCAGCGCCGAAATTCTACGCAAGCTGACGATCATTGAACGCCATGAAGCCCGGCTGGGTGCGGGTGCATCGCTCTAACTGCCAAAACCCTCCGCCAGAAACCGCTCCGCCAGCGCGGCATGGACGGCCGCGCCGCGCGCCATCACGCTGTCATCCAGCACCATGCGGTTGGAATGGAGGCCGCAGCACTGGGTCCAGTCGTCGCCTTCATGGCTCGCACCCAGAAAGAACATCGCGCCGGGGACTTTTTCCAGCACATAGGCGAAATCTTCCGCGCCCATGATGGGGGAGTCCATCGTTTTCCAGGCGTCCGCACCCAGCAGGTCTTCGACCACGGACTGGCCAAAGCGCACGGCCTCTGGCGCGCAGATGGTGACGGGGAAGCCCTGCGTGATCGTTACCGTGGCGATGGCCCCGTGCGCGGCAGCGACCAGCGTGGCGACCTGTTCGAGCTGGGCATGAACGAACGCGCGCACGCGGGGGGAAAGCGTGCGGATCGTGCCCAGCATATGCGCGGTTTCGGGGATGACATTGTTGGTGGTGCCCGCCGCGATCTTGGCGATGGTCACAACGGCGGGATCGAAGACGGAAATCTTGCGGGTGATCATCGTCTGAATGGCGGAGACGATTTCACAGGCAATCGGGATCGGGTCGTTCGAACTGTGCGGCATGGAGGCGTGGCCGCCAGCACCCTTCACCTCGATCTCCAGCACATCGGATGAGGCAAGCAGCGGCCCGCCGCGCCCGGTGAAGATGCCGCGCGGGGCGTTGGGCATCACATGCAGCGCGAAGGCGGCATCGGGCAGCGGGGTGATCAGGCCGTCATCCAGCATGAACCGCGCGCCGTGATGGCCTTCCTCACCCGGCTGGAACATGAACATCACGGTGCCGGCCAGCGTGTCGCGCTTCGCACACAGCATCCGCGCCGCGCCGACGAGCATCGCCACATGGGTGTCATGTCCGCAGGCATGCATCGCGCCCTGCGTGGCGGACGCATAGTCGAGGCCCGTATCCTCGTGCAGCGGCAGCGCATCCGTATCGCCGCGCAGCAGGACCGTGCGGCCATTGTCCGATCCGCGCAGGATGGCGATAAGGCCCGTGGTGGACGGCCCTTCGCGCAGTTCAAGCGGCAGACCGGCCAGCGCCGCCTTGATTTTCGCCAGCGTCCTGGGGTTGTGCAGCCCCAGTTCCGGTTCCCCGTGGATGGATCGTCGCAGGGATACGAGATCGGGGAGGAGGGTTTCGGCATCGGCCGTCCAGGCGGAATGGGTCAGTGTCATCGGTTTCACCTCTTGCCCGGCATCATCCGCCAAACCGGCACGAGTGGCAAGATGGGGTTGTTGTTGTGGCCATTTTGTAGTAACAATTTGGCGTGAGTATCGATTTTGAATGGGATTCCGGAAAGGCGTTGATAAATCTGCGCAAGCACGGGGTCGCCTTCGAGGCAGCCGAGCAGGTGTTCTTCGATCCCTTTGTCCTGATGGATCAGGATCGAATTGAAGGCGGCGAGTATCGGTGGCAGGCGATTGGTATGGCAAACGGTATTTTGCTGCTTTGCGTTGCGCATACCTCGGATTTTCAAAATGATGGTGTGGAATTGATCCGCATCATCTCAGCAAGACCAGCCAGCAAGGCTGAGAGGAAACGTTATGCACAGCAAGATCGTTAGGCATCGGGTCGATCTCGATAATCCCCCCCCTCTCAGTGAGGAGATTCGAGCCCAGTTGCGAAAATTGGCGGAACTGGGTGACGAGGATATCGATTTCAGTGACATTCCCGAAGTCACTGACTTTTCCAACTTCGTCCCGTTTCGTGACCGGCACCTGTATCGCCCGGTCAAGCAATCCACAACGGTGCGGGTGGATGCCGATGTGCTGAAATGGCTGCGGTCGAAAGGCCGGGGCTATCAAACCCGGCTCAACGCAATCCTGCGCGAAGCAATGTTGAAGGATGTGGCGTAGCTACTTCCCGCCAAACATCTGCCGCCCGGCCAGATCGAGCATGATTTCCTCGCTGCCGCCGCCAATCGCGTTCACCCGCACTTCGCGGTAAATGCGTTCGATCTTGCTGCCGGTGATATAGCTTGCGCCGCCAAGGACCTGCGCCGCTTCGCGTGCGACCGATTCCAGCATCCGCGTGGCCTGCACTTTCAGCATCGCGAAATCGGCGGGCTGAGCGCGGCCGTTCTGCATCTGCCAGGCGCAAAGATCGACCCAGGCCTGCGTCGCGCCGATCTGCCGCGCCATATCCGCGAGCTTGATACGGATCGACTGGTGCCTGACCAGCGCCTTGCCGAACGTCTCGCGCTGCTGCGCCCATTCGACCGCTTCCTTCAGGCAGACCCGGGCAAAGGCGCAGCACCCCATCGCCATGCCCAGCCGTTCGGCATTGAAATTGCGCATGATGCCGATGAATCCCTGATTTTCCGGGCCGATCAGATTTTCGGCAGGCACTTCGACATCCTCGAAATAGATCGCGGCAGTATCCGAACAGCGCCAGCCCATCTTGTCCAGCCGGGTGCGCGATACGCCCGGCGCGGCCATGTCGATCAACAGCAGGGATACACCACCCGCGCCCGGCCCGCCGGTCCGCACGGCACAGGTCAGCCAGTCAGCGCGCATGCCCGATGTGATGAACATCTTGGAACCGTTGACGATGTAGTGATCGCCCTTCTTCTCCGCCCGGGTTCTGAGCGCGGCGACGTCTGAACCGCCCGAAGGTTCGGTGATGCCAAGCGCGATGATCTTTTCCCCCGCCAGCACAGGCACGGCAACACGCTGCTTCATCGCTTCACTGCCCATCGCCAGGATCGGCGGCAGGCCGATGCCATGCGTCATCAGCGACGCCCCCAGTCCGCCCGCGCCCACGGCAGACAGTTCCTCTGTCTGGGTCATCCCGTGGAAAATATCGAAGCCCTCGCTATGCCCGCCATAGGCTTCGGGATAGCGCAGCCCGAGAATGCCCGCCTCGGCGGCCTTGCGGTGCAGTGTGCGCGGCAGTTCGCCTTCCGCTTCCCAGCGGTCGATATGCGGCGCCACTTCGCGCTCCACAAAGCGCCGCACGGATTGGGCCAGCGCCTCATGCGTGTCGTCATAATAGGGCGATCGCGCCCGCCATTCGTCAAATCCGGTCATGGCACGAACATTGCGGGAAATCGCGCCTGTTGCAACGAAGGCTTTGCGATGATCGGCCGTTCGGGCAATAGAATGGCATAACAGACGGGAGGATCATTGTGCCGCTTCGCAATTCGGTGGCGCTTCTGGCGCTGGCAACGGCGCTGATTGCCGGGTGCGGGGGCGGGGGCACAAGCCAGAGCGCGCCGCCCGTGGTGGCACCCCCGCCGCCCGCCCCGCCACCTCCACCGCCCCCGCCTCCGACAACCGCCACCGAACATGAGGTTGGCCCGGCCCAGACCAGCGCCGAGATCAGCGCCAGCCTCGTTCCCCATCTGGCGATCGCGCCTGCAGCGGCCACGGCCAAGGCGCGGCTGTTTGTCATGCTGCCGGGAACCGGCGGCACATCGCGCCAATACCAGCTTGTCGTGCGGCGTGGAGCGGCGCGCGGTTATCACAGCATCGGCCTGATCTACCCCAATGCAGAGGCTGTCGAGCTTCTCTGCGGCTCCGGCTCTGCCCCGGATTGCGTGGGGCTGGCGCGGCGGGAAGTGATTACCGGCGCGGATGTCAGCGCGGTCGTGTCGGTCAATGTTCCCAATTCCATCACCGGGCGGCTGACGGCGTTGCTGTCCTATCTGGCGACCACCTTCCCCAACGAAGGCTGGAGTCAGTATCTATCCGGGGGACGGATCAACTGGGCAATGGTAACAGTCGCTGGCCATTCGCAAGGGGCGGGCCATGCGGGCTATCTCGCCAAGCTGGAAGTGCTTGACCGGGCCGTGATGTTTTCCGGCCCCGCCGATACCGGCAGCATCGCGGGCAGCCCGGCAGACTGGCTGAGCTTGCCCAATGTCACGCCCGCAGCGCGCCAATATGGCTTCACGCACACCGACGATGCCATTGTCCGCCAGTCCCGCGCGCTGGCCAATTGGGCGGTGATCGGCCTGGATGCCTCTGGAGTGCCCGTATCAGTGGATGGCAACGCCGCGCCCTTTGCCGGTTCGCACCAGTTGCTGACCAGCGCGGTACCGGCCAATGATCCGACCCGCACCAATGTCCAGTCCGCGCACGGCGCGCCGGTAACCGATTTCTTCACCCCCCTGACGGCAGCCGGTGACCCGCTGTTCACTCCTGTCTGGGACTATCTGGCCTTTCCCTGATGCGGCCAGAAAAGCATTCACATTCTAGGTTCTCGCTATTTGCCAGATACCAGCGCCGTGATCGCGCTCGTGATCCAAAATCCGGCAGCGGCGGCCAGCCCGGTCAGCACCGTGCCCCAGATCATGTCGAGGATGGTGACCTTCAGGCTCCACACTTTGAGCGTTGCATAGTTGGTCAGATCATAGGTCATATAGCAAAAGAAGCCGAACAGCGCACCGTTCACCAGCGCGGTCTGCCACTTGCCGCTGGAAAGCGCGGGCGTGAAGGCAAAGACAATGATCCCGGCGATATACAGCAGGTAAAACGCCACCGCCGGCTTCATCCGCACGCCCTGCATCAGCACCTCGCCGATTTCCGGCTGATACAGCTTCACATACATATTGCGCAGCCAGATGCTGTCGATCACCGCGAACGAGATGCCTGTGGCAACATAGCCGAGAACATATTTGAGGATCATGGGGCAGCCTTCCAGTTGTGGCAGCAGTGAACGCTGGCGGCGGGCGGAATGCAAGCGGTGACGCGCGCGGCGACGCGATTATCCAGGCATGACGGGGACAGTCCCTTCAGGGACTGTCCCCTTTAGCATTGGCAGGGGACAGTCCCTGAAGGGACAGTCCCCGCAGGAGATCGCGTTCCACATCGGTCGCGTAGCGTTTGCGTTGTTTGGCCCGAAGGCAGGGTTGAGTCGCGTCTTGCGTCTTGCAATTTGGTAATTTGAGCTTAGGCGAGCGATGGCGCTGCGCGGGGGATATATAACCATCTTGTGGCCGGTGCCGTGTTTCTGGGGAATTGTGTTGACGAAATCTGTGGCGGGCCAGCGCCTGAAAATCCTCTATCTCACAACCGATGCCTATGGCGGCTACGGGGGCGTTGCGCTGTATAACCGTGATGTGATCGAATCCCTGTGCGTCGATGAGGCTGTGGCGGAGGTGGTGTGCATCCCGCGCGTGGTTTTTTCCGATATCGGTGCGTTACCGCCCAAACTGAACCATGATCTTGCAGGCACTGGCGGTGCCGCTGCCTGGATCCGGACCGTCATCAGGCACGTATCGAGCACAAAATTCGACCTGATCTATTGTGGTCATATGAATCTGGCGCCGGTGGCGTGGCTCGCGGCCAGACTGAGCGGCACGCCCTGGGCCCTGTGCCTCTACGGGATCGATGCGTGGGAAAAGAACGCCTCGGCGCGCAGGAAATTCTTTGCCAGCCGGGCGGACCGGATCATCAGCCTGAGCCGGGTGACGTTGCGCCGCTTCCTCTCCTGGTGTCCGGTGGAAGAATCGCGATGCGTCGTGCTTCCCAATGCCATTCATCTGGAGACATTCGGCGTGGCGCCGCGCGATCCAGCGCTTGAGGCGCGCTATGGCCTTGCGGGCAAGAAAGTGATTCTGACCTTCGGGCGGCTCGATCCGGCTGAGCAGTATAAGGGTTTTGACGAAATCATTGAACTTCTGCCGAAACTGCGCGAATCCCGGCCGGATATCGCTTATCTCATCGCCGGAAGCGGCAAGGATGCGGACAGGCTGAAGGCCAAGGCGGCGGCGCTGGGGCTCGCGGATCATGTGATCTTTACCGGCATGGTCGATGAGGCGGAAAAGGCCGATACATATCGATTGGCTGATGTCTATGCGATGCCAAGCCGTGGTGAGGGCTTTGGCTTTGTCTTGCTTGAGGCCATGGCGTGCGGCGTGCCGGCCATTGCAAGCAATCAGGACGGCGGCCAGGAGGCTGTTCGTGACGGTCTGATCGGGCAGGTGGTTGATCCGGCCGATCTGGATGCGATTACGGCAGCGATCACGAAAGTGATTGATCAGCCCAAAGAGATACCCGAAGGTTTGCATCATTTCGCGTTTCCAGCCTTTCGTGAACGGCTGCAAATCGTCATTCACGGACTCGTCGCGCGAGCGGCGGGCTAAGGCAAAGACATCATGCTTCCTGATTCCTTTAAAGATTCCCGCGTTTGCGTCATCGGGCTCGGCTATGTCGGGCTGACGCTGGCCGTTACCCTGGCGGAGGCCGGTTTTCGTGTCCACGGCCTGGAAATCAGCCCGAAAATTCTTTCAACGCTTGCGCAGGGCCGTGCGCATTTTTCGGAATATGGGCTGGACGACAGGCTGGCGATTCAGGTCGGCAAGGGTCGTTTCACCTTCTCCCGCACCTTCGAACCGGACATGGCGCACGATGTTTTCATCGTAACCGTTGGTACGCCGGTCGGTTCGGACAAGCGCACCCGGTTTGAAGCCCTGACACAGGTGACGGGAGACATTGCCCAGGTGATGGGAGAGGGCGCGCTGGTGATCCTGCGCTCTACTGTGCGGGTTGGCACCACCACTGAATTTGTCCGCCCGATTCTGGAACGTGCGGGCAAGGGTTTCGATCTGGCTTTCTGTCCGGAGCGTACCCTGGAAGGCAAGGCGCTGGCCGAACTGGTAACATTGCCCCAGATTGTGGGGGGGATTAACGATCATTCCACTTTCCGCGCGTCCCAGTTCTTTTCTTTCCTGACACCCACCATCATCCGCGTGAGCGGTGCCGAAGCTGCGGAGATGGTCAAGCTGGTCAACAATACCCAGCGTGACCTGATGTTCGCTTTTGCCAACGAAATCGCGGCGATGGCCGATTTGCTTGGCCTTTCGGCGCATGAAGTCATTGCCAGCGGCAATATCGGCTATCCGCGCGCCAGCATGCCTATCCCTGGACCTGTGGGCGGCCCGTGCCTTGAAAAGGATCCCTATATCCTTGCGGAGGGGCTGGAACCCTATGGCTTCGAACCCAAAATTGCCCTGACCGGCCGTAAATGGAACGAGGATCTGCCGAAACGGACGGTCCTGCAACTTTCGCAATATTTCTCGCGCGCGGGGCATTCTTCGCCGCAGCGGATCGCGATTCTGGGGCTTGCTTTCAAGGGACGGCCAGAGACGGATGATTTGCGGGGCACCATTGCCATTCCGCTGATCCAGGAATTGCGTTTGGCCTTCCCGGATGCCGAACTGGTTGGCTGGGATCCGATGGTGGCAACCGGCGCGATTGCCGAACTTGGCATCCAGCCAGCGCGCAGCGCCGAGGATGCCGCGAAAAACGCCAGTATCGTCATTCTCCAGAACAACCATGTCGCGCTGGAGCAGCTCAAACTGCCTTCGCTGGCGCACCTGATGGCGTCGCCCGGGATGGTGTATGATTTCTGGAACCAGCATGGCCAGATGGATAGCTTCGATCTGGCACCCGGTATCCGCTATGCGGTGCTGGGCGGATTCAATCTGACACGGTGAACAGATAATGACCAAGACATTGATCACCGGCGGTGCCGGTTTTATCGGCTTTCATCTGGCGCGCGCCCTGGCGGCGCGTGCAGACGAACAGGTGGTGGTCGTGGACAATTTTGTCCGGGGCGAGCGCGACAGCGCGTTTCAGGCATTGGCCGCGCTACCCAATGTCGAGGCGATCGAGGCTGACCTGACATCGGAACAGGCTGTCGCGAACCTGCCGTCTGATTGCGCGCGGATTTACCATCTGGCCGCGCTCAACGGGACGCAGAATTTCTACGAACGGCCGATGGATGTGCTGCGCTGCTCAACCTTGCCGACGCTCTTTCTGGCCCAACATTTTGGGGCTGCGGGGGGCATCGAACGCTTTGTCTATGCCGGCACGAGCGAATCCTACGCTTCTACCGTGACGCGTTTCGGCTGGCCGGTTCCCACGGCCGAGGATGTGCCGCTCAGCATTGACGGGGTCGAAAATCCCCGATGGTCCTATGCTGCCTCGAAAATGCACGGTGAGATCGTCACCACACAGGCGGGGCGGACATATGACATGCCCTGGTCCGTGATCCGATTTCACAATGTCTATGGCCCGCGCATGGGCGATCGGCACATCATCCCGGATTTCTATGAACGTATGCGGGCGGGGCGGTTCGAACTGTTCGGCCACGCGGACACGCGTTCGTTTCTCTATATCGACGATGCCGTGCGCGCGACAATTGCAGTGGCTGAAACCGCCGCCTGCGCCGGACAGATCATCAATGTGGGCAGCGCCGACGAAGTCACT
>JANOAJ010000120.1:0-12447 GCA_031411035.1 Sphingomonadales bacterium | reverse complement strand
GTCGCTGGCAGACTGGTCTTCCAGCGGCACACCGGGTTTAAGGCCCGCATGGACAAACAGATAATCGCCTGCCTGCACCCAGTCTGACAGCCCGTCCAGAAACGCGATATGGCGCGGCGGCACATGGCTGCCGATCAGCTCAACCACCTCGCCCAGATCGGCGGAGTCATAATCTTCGGCAGCCACGCCATAGCTCAGCACGGTTTCGCGCCCGCCGTTGCGGTTGAATATGGCGGCGGTCCGGCGATCGCCTTCCCAACTGCGCACCAGCATTTCCTCATGATTGCCCTTGAGGCAGAGTATCTGGTCGCCGCCCTCTACCAGCGCCATCACCCGTTCCACCACACCGCGGGACTGGGGTCCGCGATCCACCAGATCGCCCAGAAAGATCAGCCGGGATGCCGCCACCGGTCCGCGCGCGGCATCATCGGCATCGATTAGCGCCAGCAGTTCGTCCAGCAGATCCAGCCGCCCGTGAATATCGCCCACCGCATAGAGGCGCTGGCCGGCAGGCGCCTGCCATTCCCGCAACTCACGCTCTTTGGGGCGTCCGAACAGGCGCTTCAAAACCATGGTGACCCGCTACGCGAATGCTGCGGTGCGTCAAGCCAGTTCGCGCTGAACCAGCTCGGCGGGATCAATCCCCAGCCGCTCGATATGCGCGCGCATCTTGGGCCATATCTTGGTCAGGAATGTCTCGCGCTCATGCACGCGCAGCTTGTCAATCGCGCCTTGCGCCACAAACATGCCCACGCCGCGCTTGACCGACACATAGCCATCATCCTGCAACGCCTGATAGGCTTTGGCCACGGTCAGCGGATTGGCCCCGTGGCTGGCGGCAAAGGCCCGCACAGAGGGAAGCTGATCCCCCTCACAAAAATTTCCTTCCAGAATCGAGGCCGCCAAAAGCCCGCGAAGCTTGAGATAGACGGGGACGTCGGCAGATTCATTCGCTGTCATGCCGCTCTAATACACCAACGCACTGCCGGAGTCAGCAAAAAAACGCAGGGAATCAGGCGAGTGGCTGCCAGGCATTAACCACGGATTCAAATTCCGGGCGCGGGCGCTCTTCCAGCGGGCGTCCGGGGGACCCCAGAAACAGGAAACCGGCGATCCGCTCGTCCGCCACGCCAAAGGCATCGCGCACGGCATCGGCATAGGCGGGCCAGCCGGTCAGCCAGCTTCCGACAAAGCCCAGCGCGTGGGTCGCAGTGAGCAGGGTCATGCAGGCCGCGCCCACAGACAGTTGCTGTTCCCACAGCGGAATCTTGCTGCCGATGACAGGCTTTGACAGCGCGACCACCAGCACCGGCGCCTGATGGGCAAATTGCTCCATCGATTCGAGCTCCAGCCGCCCGGCATCCGGCTTTTCCGCGCGATAGGCAGCCACCAGCAGGGCGGATAGCACCGGGCGCTGGTCCGCACCGACAATCACGAACCGCCACGGGGCGAGCTTGCCATGATCAGGCACGCGGATCGCGGCTTTCAGAATTGTTTCAAGCTGAGCCGCGTCCGGGCCGGGTGCCACCATGTCGCGCGGCTTTCCCGAGCGGCGGGTGTGGAGGAGGCTGATCAGGGAGGATGTGTCGTTGAACATGGCGATGGCTCATAGCGACGTGAGGACGGCACCGAAAGTCACCATTGACGCGCGCGCCACACCGTCATTCCGGCGAATGCCGGAATCTCCCTTTTCCCGGTTGTCGCAGCCCCAAAGCAGGGCAGAGAGATTCCGGCTTTCGCCGGAATGACGGGCTGTGTCTGGCTGCCCAAATCCAAATGGAGACACTGGTGCGGAAAGGGATGGACAAACCTGACGGAGAAATGGACTAACGATCCATGACTCTCTCCGGCCCCACGTCCCACAGCTTCATCTCGCAGCGGCTGAAGCTCCATTACACTGACTGGGGCAATCCCGATGCCCCGCCGCTGATCCTCCAGCATGGCGGGCGCGATCATTGCCGCAGTTGGGATTGGGTGGCCGAAGAATTGCGGCATGACTGGCACATCATTGCCCCCGATCTGCGCGGGCATGGCGATTCGCAATGGGCACCCGATGGCAATTATGAAACGTCCACCTTCGTCTATGATCTGGCCCAGTTGATCCACCAGCTTGGTCTGGCCCCGGTAACGATCATTGCCCATTCGCTCGGCGGCAATATCGCCACGCGCTACACCGGACTCTATCCGGAAAATGTCCGCAAGTTCGTCAATATCGAAGGGCTTGGCCCGTCCCCCCAGATATTGGCGGAACAGGAAGCGATGGGCATCCGCCAGCGCTACAAGACCTGGATCGAAACCAAGCGCAGCGCCTCTGGCCGCTTGCCCAAACGCTATCCCACGCTCGAATCCGCGCTGGAACGGATGAAGGCAGAAAATGCCTATCTGACTGACGATCAGGCCCGCCACCTGACGATCCACGGCATCAGCCGCAACGAGGATGGCACCTGGACGTGGAAATTTGACAATTATCTCAATGTCTGGCCGGTCTTTGGCCTGCCCCAGCCGGAAGTGGAAACATTGTGGCAGGCGATCACCTGCCCGATGCTGCTGCTCTACGGGGCGAACAGTTTTGCCTCGAACCCGGAAAAGGACGGGCGCGCCCGGCATTTCAAGACCGCCCGCGTGGTCGAATTCGAAAATGCCGGTCACTGGCTGCATCATGACCAGTTTGCCCGCTTCATGAGCGAAGTGCGCGCGTTCCTCTAAATCCCGTCAGCATTCCACAACATTGACGGCAAGGCCGCCAAGGCTGGTTTCCTTGTATTTGGATCGCATATCCTCGCCGGTCTGGCGCATGGTTTCGATCACCGCGTCCAGGCTGACGATATGGCCGCCATCGCCCTGCAGAGCCAGATAAGCTGCATTGATCGCCTTGATCGCGCCCATCGTATTGCGCTCGATGCACGGAATCTGCACCAGCCCGCCAATCGGATCGCAGGTCAGCCCCAGATTATGCTCCATCCCGATTTCGGCGGCATTCTCGATCTGGGCGTTGCTGCCGCCAAGCGCGGCTGCCAGCCCCGCTGCCGCCATCGAACAGGCCACGCCCACTTCGCCCTGGCATCCCATTTCCGCTGCCGAAATCGACGCGCGGGTCTTGTACAGGCAGCCAATGGCAGAGGCCGTCAGCAGAAAATCCCGGCTGCCTTTCGGCGTCGGGCTGGCCGTGAAGACTTCGTAATATTTGAGCACGGCGGGGATCACGCCTGCCGCGCCGTTGGTCGGGGCCGTCACCACCCGGCCGCCTGCCGCATTCTCCTCATTTACGGCCAGCGCCCACAGGCTCACCCATTCAAACACGGTTGAGGGGTCTTGCCGCGGTCCGCGCGCTGTCAGCTTCTCATGCAGGCAGCGGGCGCGGCGGGCGACGTTGAGGCCGCCGGGCAATATCCCCTGACCGAGACAGCCCCGGTCAATGCAATCGAACATGGCCTTGCGCACAGAGGCCAGAAACGCGTCCGTTTCCTCCGGTGCGCGCCAGGCGGCCTCGTTCGCGCTGACAATATCGGCAATGGACCGGGCGCTGTCCACGCCCAGCGCCAGCAGGTCCGCTGCCGAGGCAAAGGGAAAGGGCAGTTGCACATTGGCACGCGCCGGGGGCTCGTCCGCCCGGGTGATCGCGCCGCCGCCAATCGAGAAATAATCGGCGGTGAACGCGCTGCCATCGCCGTGCCGCGCCGCAAAGCGCATGGCGTTGGCATGGCCGGGCAGGAATTCGCCCATGCGGAAAAGCAGATGATCGCCTTCCACAAAGCGCAGCGGTATCCGGCCTGCCAGCATCAGGCGCTCTTCGGCCCTGATCCGTGCTACCATCCCGGCCATTGCTTCGGGATCAACCGTTTCGGGCGCTTCCCCCGAAAGCCCCAGCAGGATGGCAATGTCTGTCGCGTGTCCCCGCCCGGTCAGCGCGAGCGAGCCGAACAGAGTGCAGGTGACGCTTTCCACGTCACGGCGGACGGACGCGCGTTCGGCAAAATCCCGCGCCGCGCGCATCGGCCCCACCGTGTGCGAACTTGAAGGTCCTATCCCGATCGTGAACAGGTCAGTCACGCTGAGAGCAGGGGCAGGGTGTGCGCTGGGGATCATCGTCCGTCTTCTAGCCGAGGCGGATGACCAGCGCCAGAACATGCAAAAAGAACGGCTCTTGCCCATTGGGGAGCAAGAGCCGATCGAGGATGCCGTCATCCACACGTACAGCGGGGGGAAGACACTATGAACAACGACGCTGCTTCAATCGCTTGGCGGGAAAAAGGTTCCCGCGCGCGCGCAAAAAATCCTGTTTGTGCTTGCATTGGGCCGCAATTCCCGCTTCGCTTGGGCTCGCTTTGAATCTGACAGGATCAGGGAGCCCCTGTGGCCGATACCAAGACGCGTTCGACCCTGGAACCTGGCACCACATGCTGGAAAATCGCGCAGGCGGATCGCGCCCGTGTGGTGATTGATGCTGACGAGTATTTCGGCATTTTGCGCGCCGCGATGCTGAAGGCGGAACGCCGCATCCTCATGATTGGCTGGGATTTCGATACGCGCATCACGCTGGGGCGCGCCAAACGCAAGCGCGGCGACCCTCCCGCCCAGCTTGGTGCTTTCATCCTCTGGCTGGCCAATAACCGCCCGGAGCTTGAGATCAGGATTCTCAAATGGAATATCGGTGCGCTCAAGATGCTGACACGCGGGACGACGCTGGTAACCGCCGCGCGCTGGGCGATGCATGACCGCATCCAGCTGAAGTTCGATGCCGCGCATCCGGTGGGGTGCAGCCATCACCAGAAGATTGTCGTCATTGATGACAGTTTTGCCGTGTGCGGCGGCATCGACATGACGTCTGACCGCTGGGATACGCGCGAACACCGGCCGCATGATCCCCGCCGCAAGGCACCTAATGGCAAACTCTACACCCCCTGGCATGATGTGACGATGATCAGCGATGGGGCCGTGGCCAGGGCGCTGGGCGAACTGGGGCGGGATCGCTGGCTGTTGGGAACGGGCGATGCGCTGGACCCGGTCAGCGCCGACAATGATCCCTGGCCCGATGATGTGGAGCCGCATTTCCGGGATGTGCAGATCAGCATCGCCCGCACCCGCGCCGAATGGGAGGAGGTGCCGGAAATCCGGGAGATCGAAGCCCTGTTTCTGGCGCAAATCGCGGCGGCCCAAAAGTTCGTCTATATCGAGAACCAGTATTTCACGTCCCGCAAGATTGCCGAAGCGATCGCCAGGCGGCTGGAGGAAGCTGATCCGCCGGAATTCGTGATGATCAATCCGGTGCAGGCCGATGGCTGGCTGGAGCAAAAGGCGATGGACGGTGCCCGCGCGCAATTGCTCCGGTCCCTGGGCGAAACGCCGGGTTCAGACCGTCTGTGTGTCTATTCGCCGGTGAACGCGGCGGAGGAGGATATCTATGTTCATGCCAAGCTGATGATCGTCGATGACCGGCTGATCCGCATCGGCTCGGCCAATATGAACAACCGCTCGCTCGGGCTGGACAGCGAATGCGATCTGACAATTGACGATGGCGAGTCCGGAAATGCCGCTACGGGCGAGATGATCCGCAGCCTGCGGATTTCCCTGATCGCCGAACATTGCGATGCCACGGAAGCGGAAGTTGCCGCCGCGCTGGCGGATGGCGGTTCCATGATCGCCTTTATCAACGCCCGCCCGCAAACGGGGCGCAGGCTGGTGCGGCTTGATCTTCCCGAACTGACCGACGCCGAAAAATTCGTGGCAGAGAACGAGATTCTCGATCCCGATTCGCCTGATGCCCTGCTTGATCCCATCGCCAAGCGCGGGCTGTTCCGCAGAACCGTTCTGAAACAGCCGGACTGACCGGCCTGGGGCACGGATCAGTTGCCCGAAACCGGGCGTACAAACACACGGAATACTGCAGGCCAGCCGGTTTCCACTTCTTCCTCGATCCTGCGGACAATGGCTTCCACATCGCCACCGCTGATGCCGTCATCAAAATCGACATCGATGCCCGCCACGATCCGGTCTGGCGAGTGATGCACAGTCACCACCTCACCCACGCCGGTAACGCCGGGAATGGCTGTCGCAATCGCGCGCAGGCCGTCGATCAGTTCGGGGTCTGCGCTTTCGCCGATCAGCAGCCCCTTGGCTTCCACCGCCAGCAGGATCGCCAGCGCGCCAAGGATCAGCCCGATCAGCACGGACGCCGCGCCGTCCCAGCGTGGGTCGCCGGTCGCATGGCTGATCCAGATGCCAATGGCCGCGATCAGGATGCCAAGCAGGGCACCTGCATTTTCCAGCAGCACAATGATCGTCGGCGCGTCCTTGGATTCCTGGATGGCCCTGAACATGCCAAGACTGCCGCGCGCCACATTGAACGCCTGAAGCGCTTCCCAGGTTGACCAGCTTTCCAGCGCAAAGGATATGGCCAGCACAATATAGGCGACCAGCGGATCACCCCCGCCTTCGGGATGCGTGATATGGTGGATGCCTTCATAGACCGCCACACCCGCGCCCAGCGCGAAGACCAGAATGGCCACCACAAAGCTCCAGAAATACAGTTCCCGGCCATAGCCCAGCGGGTGCTGCCGGTCCGCCGGTTTGCCCGCGCGCCTGGTGCCGTAAAGCAACAGCACATGGTTGGTGCTGTCCACCAGACTGTGCACGCCTTCGGTCAGCATCGCGGATGAACCCGTGATCCCGGCGGCCACAAATTTCGCCAAGGCAATGCCGACATTGGCAGCAAGTGCTGTCAGGATAACGCGGGTGGAACCGCCAGACATGTCAGGACCCCCTTTCCATTGTGCGGATTGTCCATAACCCCAGCAACGCCCAGCCGACACCCCATAGCCAGCCGCCGATCACGTCGCTTGGCCAGTGAACACCCAGCGCCAGTCGGGAAAGGCCGATCAGCAAGGACACGCCAATCGCAGCGGCAAGCGCGGACGAACGGCGCTTTGTCGCCATCGCCATCGCCGCCAGCAACAGGATGGCCATCGCATTGGTGGCATGGCCGCTGGGGAAGGACAGGTTGGTGACCACATCAAGGTGCGGCACAATTTCGGGACGCGGCCGGGCAAAGGCTTCCTTGAGGATGCTGGAAGAAACCCCCGCCAGCGTGGGAAACACCAGCATGGCCAGCGCGGCCCGGGGCCGTTTGTTCCACCAGAGCCAGAGCGCAGCGGCAACCACCGCCAGCGAACGGCGCGCGGTATCACCCAGCCAGGTGATCACTTGTGCCGACGTGATGGCCGCATCGCCGCTGACCCCCTGACGCAAGGCAAGTGCTTTCAGCCCGGCCCTGTCCAGATCTTTGGTCAGCCCCGCCTCGATGGCAAAGCCGAGCGCGATGACCAGCGCAAAGGCCAGAAGGGCGAAGAGGAGCAGGCGGTTATCGTTTTGCGCGCGACTTTGCGTCACTGGCCCCCCTTGGCAACCACGCCATCCTTGATCACGGTATCCACATTTTCCAGCAGGCGGATATTGGCCAGCGGATCACCGGCCACGGCAATCATGTCTCCAAAACGCCCGACCGCAATCGCGCCGACATCGCCTTCGCGGCCCAGCGCCTGCGCGGCATTCAGTGTGGCGGCCTGAATGGCCTGGATCGGCGTCATCCCCCACTGCGTCATCTTGGCAAACTGTTTGCCATTATCGCCGTGCGGATAAACCCCGGCGTCCGAACCGAACACCATCGGCACCCCGGCCTTTACCGCGCGCTGGAATGTCTGACGCTGTTTCAGGCCAATCATCTTTTCCTTGTCGAGGCTTTCCTGCTCGGTGCCATTGGCCGTGCCGGTCGCCAGGATATAATCATCGTTATAGATATCCATCGAGAACCAGGTGTGGTGCGCCACGGCCAGCTTGATTGTCTCGTCACTGGCCAGGCTGCAATGCTCGATCGTGTCGATGCCGGCCATTATGGCCGCGCGGATGCCTTCATCGCCGTGCGCGTGCGCCGCAACCCGGATGTGGAGCATGTGCGCTTCATCGGCGATGGCTTTCATTTCCTCATAAGTGAGTTGCTGGCCGCCTACGGAATCGCCCAGCGAGAAAACCCCGCCGGTCGCGCAGATCTTGATCACCTCGGCACCATATTTGTGCAGCCAGCGCACCTTGGCACGGGCTTCTTCCGGGCTGTTGATGACAGAAGGCTGCTTCTTGTCGAACGAAGGCGGCAGGCTGTTGTCGTCGCAATGACCGCCCGTGGCGCCAATCGCCCAGGCGGCGGGCACGATGCGCGGTCCCGGCACCCAGCCGCCGTCAATCGCTTCTTTCAGCCCGACATCCTGAAAATCGGCGGAACCGACATTGCGGACGGTGGTGAAACCTGCCTCCAGCGTTTTCTTCGCATTGGCCACGCTGACCGCGCCCCAGAAACTGTCGGTAAATTTCAGCCCCTGATATCCGCCGATTTCGGCAAGCGATGTCAGGTGGACATGCATGTCAATCAGGCCGGGCAGCAAGGTGCGCCCCGGCAGGCTGATCCGTTTCGCGCCTTCGGGGATGGCAAGGCTGCCCTGCGTGCCGACCGCGCTGATCCGCCCGTCGGTGACGATCACCAGCGGGCGTTCCACCCGTTTCCCGGTGATCACGTCAATCATCGCGTCCGCACTGACCGCGACGGTTTCGGCGGCAGCAGGCGTGGCCAGCAGGGCCGCCAGAAGCATGGCTATCGCCTGCTTAACCACGGCAGGCACAGCCCCGCTAAGGAATTGGCTGCGAAACATTGGTCTTTGCTCCTTCCGGCTCGATTGCGAATCGGATGTGGCAGAAAGCGATCGTGTAGGACAGCCCGTTCAGCAACAGGCCGTTAGATGCTTGGCGAAGCCGGGCGGGCGGGATACACCGCCACAGTCAAAGTGGGGACGGGTTATGGGTAGTGGCGGATACCGGCGGACACTGATGCTGGGCAGCGCGCTTGCCGCGCTGGCCATGCTGGCCGGGTGTGGCGGCGGCGGCGCTGCGGTGAATTCCACGCCCGCTCCGCCTGTCGTGCCCCCGCCGCCTCCACCGCCCCCTCCTCCACCGCCCCCTCCACCGCCGCCGGGCAGCAGCTTCAACACGGCAGAATATCAGGCATCAAATGCGGCGGTTCAGGCCGGCGCGATCACGGCCTATGACGCCGGGGCGACGGGTGCGGGCATCGTCGCCGCCGTGGTGGATAGCGGCATTGCCGTTTCCAGCCCGGAATTTGCCGGACGGATTTCCGCTGCCTCGGCGGATCTGGCCGGATCACGGGGGCTTCAGGATGAAGGCGGGCACGGCACGGCCGTTTCGGGCGTGTTGCTGGCGGCCAAGAATGATTCAGGCTCCCACGGTGTGGCTTTCAATGCCACCCTGCTGGTCGCGCGCACTGACACGCCGGGCAGTTGCTCAACGACCGACCCCGAAAAGGGCTGCACCCATAATGACAATGCCATAGCCCGCGGGGTTGATCTGGCCGTGGCGAACAATGCCCGGGTGATCAACATTTCGCTTGGCGGGTCTCCGGCCAACAGCACGCTGCGCGCAGCGATTGGCCGGGCGACAGCCGCCGGGATCATCATCGTGATTTCGGCGGGCAATGATGCGACCGCTGATCCTGATCCGCTGGCCCTGATCGCCAATGATGCCGTTGCCAACAATCTGGTGATCATCGCCGGCGGGCTCGACGCGACCAACGCGGCCCTGACGAGTTTTACCGACAGGGCGGGCAGTGGGGCCGCGCATTATCTGGGCGCGCTGGCGGTGCGAAATCGCACTTATAACCAGAATGGCCAGGCGGTGCTGGCCAGTGGCACCAGCTTTGCCGCGCCAACGATTTCCGGGGCGGTGGCTCTTCTCGCGCAGGCCTTCCCAAACCTGACAGGCGCCCAGATTGTCAACCTGCTCTTCAACTCCGCCACGGATCTCGGCGCGGCGGGCGTGGATGGCGAATTCGGGCAGGGGGCGCTCAACATCACCAGAGCGTTCCAGCCGCAGGGCAGCGCGTCACTTGCCGGATCGGTCGTGCCCGTCACCATCGGCGCTGCGGGCACACTTTCGGGCGCGATGGGCGATGGCGGGCAAACCGGATCGTCCGCCGTGATCCTTGATGCCTATGGCCGCGCCTTCGATATGCAACTGGGCGGTTTCCGCAGCGCCCCGGCGGCTTCGCGGCTCGCCCAGGGGCTGGCCATTGGCACAAGATCGCGGGGGTTGGCGCGCGGGAATACGGCGTTCTCCGTATCCCTGTCCGAAGTTGGCCACGGCGCGGCAGTGGAACGCTTGCTGCTGTCCGGCGACACACGCGAAGAGGCGCGCGCACTCGCCGGATCCGTCATCACAAGGCTCGGGCCAAAAACAAGCTTCGCGCTCGGCATTTCCTCCAGCGGCCTGGCGCTGGCCCGCGATCTGGAAGGCGCGCGCAGCCCGGCGTTTCTGGCCGGACGGGCCGCGATGAGCGATTGGGGCTTTGACGCCCGCGCCGGAACGGGCCTTGCGCTGGCGCGGGAGGCAGGCGGCTTCACCCTCTCGCTCTCCGCCGAAAGCGGCGCTGCCCGGCTATGGGACCGGGCACAGGGTGATGCCCTGCGCCCCGGCTGGCGCGGCTATGGCTATGGCGCGGTGCGTGCCGGGGTGGCGCGCTCCGTCGGGCCCGTGCGGCTCGGTCTGGCGGGAAGCTGGCTCAGTGAAAACGATACGGTGCTCGGCAGCCGGTTGGGCACTTTCTACACCGGCGGCGACGCGCGCAGCGCGTTTGTCGATGGCAGTATCGACTGGCAGGCAGGGGCGCAATTCCGCCTTTCCGCCGCATGGCGACAGGGCTGGACGCGCGTGGCAGGCGGCGCGCTCCATCCCGGTGCGGACTGGCTGCAAAGCCAGGCCTGGTCGCTCGATGCCGCCCGCACCGAGTTGTTCGCCCGGGGGGACATGTTCGCCCTGCGCGTGGCGCAGCCGCTGCGGATCACCAGCGGGAACCTGACCCTGCTTGTCCCGGCCACCTATGATTATGCCAGCCTGACCACAGGCTATGCCCCCGGCCAGATCAGCCTCGCGCCGCAAGGCCATGAACTCGATGCCGAAGCGCTCTACGCCCGCCCGCTGGGGCGCGGCACCCTGACAGGCAATCTCTACTGGCGGCGCGATCCGGGCAATCTGGCGGCAGCCCCCGATGATGTGGGGCTGGCGCTGCGCTTTACGACGGGGTTTTAGGGGGGTTCTGACCTTGGATGAGACAAACCTAAATCCGTCCATCCTGAGTAGCGATTGAGCGAAGCCGAAAGCGCGTATCGAAGGGCGGCACCGACCCTTCGCTACGGGTCTTCGACAAGCTCAGCCCCTACTCAGGATATTCGGAGGTTTGGCGTCTCGCGATCTCTGAGACGTTCTACTCCTTGCGCCGCCGCACCGGCACCGGAATGTTGCAGATATCCGCGCCCCCCGCAGGCCTGATGAAAAACGGATCGCGGCGGTTGGCACGGGCATCGGCATATTTCGCGAAGCTCGCGCTTTCGGTGGACAGATATTCGAAATGCGGTTGCGCCGAGGCGGGCAGCTCGCTTGCCAGCCGGATCGACTGGATCGCCACCCGCTCCTCCGGCGTTTCATAGAAGCCCAACGGCCCGGTGCCGCGTGGCAGGCTGGAAAGCAGCTCGATCCCTTCGATCACGCGACCAACAACCGCGATATTGCGATCCAGATGCCGGGGGGCGTGGCCGATCACGGTGTAGAGTTCGGCACCAGTGCCGGTATCGGGGGACAGGCCACGCCCGACGCCGATCATGCCGTAGCAGTGGATGGGCCATGCTTGGCCCATGTTGTCGAGACTTGCGGTGAGCGCGGGCCTTCCAATGGCCCACCCCTGCACAAACCCCACCGAGTCCGCATAGGCGTCAGGCACATGCAATGGAGCAGAAGATCGCGGCGCTGCCAACGTGCCATCCTGCGACCCCCGGCCTGAGCCTGTCAGATATCCACTCTCCCCCACCGTCACCAACCCCGCTGGCAGTGCCTTCTTCTCGCTCGCATCGCCCCATTGGACGACATAATTATCCTGCACCCGGTTGATGCTCGTCCCGTCATACCAGTGCGCCGCCGCCAGCGCGCGGATATTGCCGATCCACCCCTGGCTGAACGGCGGCGGCATCAACTGGATCACCACGCGGCGCGGTTTGCCCTTGGCGTCTGCGGCCAGTTCCATCACCAGCAGGTCAGAAACCGGAATCGCCACCCAGTCCGCCGCCGGAGCCGCTGCCACAATCTCGGAAGGGGCAGGGGCAGGCGCGGGCGGCACAGGGGCCGCCGCACCAAGGGCCAAAGCCAGCGGCAAAAACGCATATTTTGTCATCGACGCAATGTTGCACACCCGCACCGCTTGCGAAAGTCCCCCGATGCCATTAGGGGCACCCCCTTCCAGCGATAAGCGGAGCGGTGGCCGAGTGGTCGAAGGCGCTCGCCTGGAAAGTGAGTATACGTCAAAAGCGTATCGAGGGTTCGAATCCCTCCCGCTCCGCCAGT
>JANOAJ010000119.1:0-11501 GCA_031411035.1 Sphingomonadales bacterium | reverse complement strand
CCCCTTGGGCGCGCGCATCCGGAACAGCCCCTCTTGCGTGGCGCTGGCCACCAGACGGCCATCGCGCGTCCAGATGCTGCCCCGGTTATAGCCGCGTCCGCGCCCGGCCCAGGGGCTGTCGCAACTGTAGAGCAGCCAGTCGTCAGCGCGGAAATCATCATGCAGCCAGATTGCGTGATCAAGGCTGGCGGACTGGAAACCGGGCGTCATCCACTGGACACCGTGTGGAAGATAGCAGGTGCCCAGCAGATAGGAATCGCTGGCATATGCCAGGACCGCGCGGTGGAGCGCGGGATCATCCCCAATCGGCGCGACAAGCCGGAACCAGATATTCTGCTGCGGTGGCTTCTTCGTGCCGCCAATCCAGTCGCGCGGATCAACCGGGCGGTAATCTATGGGGCGCTCGCGCAGGAAGTTTGCGCGGAAGGCTTCGGGTATGCGGTCGATAAAGCGTTCCCGCAACTGATCCTCATTCTGCAGGTCTTCGGGCGGCGGCACATCGGGCATGTCGCCATGATGCGAAAGGCCGGTTTCCAGCCGCTGGAACGATGCCGCCATGTTCAGGATCGGCTTGCCTTCCTGCAACGCAATGATTCGCCGCGTCGAAAAACTGCCACCGTCATGATCGCGCTCGATGCGGTAATGGATCTCATGATCCTCGCTGCCGGGCCGCATGAAATAGGCGTGGAGCGAATGGGCAATCCGGTCCGGCGCCACCGATTGCTGCGCGGCCATCAGTCCCTGCGCGATCACCTGTCCGCCAAAGACACGGCCGACGCCGCCCTTTTTGCGGGAACCGCGCCACAAATCCTCGGCGGCAGGTTCAACGGTCAGCAACGCGACAAGGTCGGAAACGAGTGTTTCGGGATCAGTCATGATTCCCCAATCGTTAGCAAGTGCAGCACGAGTTGCAAAGGAAAACGCGCTGCCTGCGACTCACCGCTGAAGCGGCACGCTTCATCGCTCATCCAAACACCGCTACGCGCGCTTTCGCTGCGGCTGAATTTCAAATATGACTAAAACACTAGGGATATAAAATCTGCTTTATATGATGTTATGATATTTAATCTCTCTGATGTGATAGTGTATGATTATTGCGCTCGACAAAAAAGAGGAGAGGGCAATGCGTACCATCAGAATGGCAGTTCCGTTGTTGTTTATTGCGGTTGCAGCATGCAGCCAGAAGGCCGCCGAACAGGAATCCAATGCAGGGGATGTGGCCGCTGCCGATACCCGTTCGGCAGCCGTATCGGAAAGCGCGGCGGACGCCGCAGGGGAGGCATCACCCCCGAAAATATCGGCCAATGTCGCGCCGGGCGTGGCGTTTGACTATCGCTACACATTCGGCCTGCCTGCGGAGAAAATCTCCGCCGCGCAGGAAGGCCATGCCGCGCTGTGCGAACGGCTGGGTATCGTGCATTGCCGGGTGACAGGCATGCAATACAACAAGAGCGGCGATGGCGGGATACAGGCATCGCTGGCCTTCAGGCTTGATCCGGCGATGGCCGGCAGCTTTGCCCGCGATGCGACCGATCTGGTGGAAAAGGCCGATGGCAGTCTGACAGACAGCGTGATCAACGGCGAAGATGTCGGATCGCAAATTGTCGAAGGCGATCGCACGAAGGTGCAGATCGAAAGCGAACTGGCCAAGATTGATGTGCAACTGAAAATCCCGAACCTTTCCAAGGATGTGCGGGGTCGGCTGGTGGAACAGCAGGGCGAATTGCGCGGCCAGTTGCGCGCGCTTTCGGGGGACAGGGATGCCAAGGTTGAAAGCCTTGCGACGACGCCTGTCCAGTTCAGCTATGAAGCCAATGAAGCCATTCTGGGCTTTGACAATCGCTCTTCGGTGCAACAGGCGCTCAAAACCAGCAGCGGGTCCTTCCAGACGATGCTGAGCTTCCTGATCATCGCGATTGGCGCGCTCGTGCCCTGGGCCTTGCTGGCGGGCGCGGTGTTCTGGATCGTCCGCCGCCTGCGCCCGCGCAAGGCAGCGGAAGCGCCTGCAGAGTAGGCTGGAAAGGGCAGGCGTTTGTGTTAGGCTGATGCTTCCCAAGAGGAGCTTCATCATGACCACGCGCCTGCCCGAAGACCAGAACTGGATTGCCTCAGCCGGGTTCAGCCGCCGCGCGGCGATCGGCGGCACGATAGCGGGGCTGGGTTATGCCCTGGCGGTCCAGCCCGTTTCGGCGACCACCATCACGACTGACACAACCGGGCTTGAGGCGGGAATGGTTTCGTTCAAAACCGGTGACATCATGATGGCTGCCTATCGCGCCAAACCGGCGGGCGTGAAGAAACCGCCGGTGATTTTCGTGATCCAGGAAATCTTCGGCGTGCATGAATGGGTGAAGGATATTTGCCGCCGCTTCGCCAAGGCCGGATATTATGCGATCGCGCCAGACCTCTACCAGCGGCAGGGCGATGCCACCAAGGTTACGGATTTCAAAAAGCTGGTGGGAGAGATTGTCTCCAAGGTTCCCGACGAACAGGTGATGGGGGATCTGGATGCGCTGACGGCCTTTGTCGGCCCGGATGGCGGCAATGCCGCGCGGATCGGGATCACCGGTTTTTGCTGGGGCGGCCGGATCACCTGGCTCTATGCCGCGCATAATCCCAAGGTGAAGGCGGGCGTTGCCTGGTATGGACGGCTCGTGGGCACTCCTGCGCCGCTGCAGCCGCACAACGCCATTGATGATGTCTATCGCATCAAGCAGCCCGTGCTGGGCCTGTATGGCGCGCTGGACAAGGGCATCACCCAGCCCGATGTGGAACGGATGAAAGCCGCGCTCATGGCCGCGAAATCGCGGTCATCCATCACCGTGTTTGCCGGGGCGGATCACGGCTTCATGGCGGATTACCGGCCCAGCTATAATGAAGCGGCGGCCAGGGCCGGCTGGGCGCAGGCGCTGGGATGGTTCGGGAAGTATCTCTAGGGGTTCCCGTCATTCCGGCCTTCGCCGAAATGACAGCTATCCCATCAGCACCTTCGCCGCTGCTTCCCAGACACGGGGCGAACAGGCCGCCAGCAGGCCCGTGCGCGGTTCGCCAATCCGGTAGGGCGTGCCATCCAGCCGCGCGACTGTTCCGCCCGCTTCGCCCAGAAACAGTGCACCCGGCGCATGATCCCAGGGCAGCACGCGTTCAAACAGCGCCAGATCATTCCCGCCCAGCACGATGCGGGGATATTGCTCTCCCGCGCAGCGGGGAATGTCGGCCAGAATCATCTGGCCCGTGGCGCGGGCAATAAAGGCCTCCCGGTCCTGCGCGCGCATGAATTTGGTGCTGATCCCGGCAACGGGCAGGGCACCGCCGCTGCCCCGGGCGAACACCCGTTCGCCATCTATCCAGGCGCCACCCCCGGCACAGGCATGACACATCCGCCCGGTCAGCGGATCCAGGATCCAGCCGGCCTGAAGCACGCCATCCGCCACCAGCGCAATCATGATGGCGAAAGGCGCAATGCCTTCGGCAAAATTGCTGGTGCCATCGATCGGATCGATGATCCATGCCGTGCCCGCCCCCAGCCCGTCCATCAGCGCGGGATCGGCAGCGCACGCTTCCTCACCCACCAACCGCGCTTCGGGCAGAATGCGGGTCAGCCCCGCATTCAGGCGTTCCTCAGACTCGCGGTCGGCAATGGTGACGGTCTCACCGGGGGACTTCTCCTCGATCTGGTGCGCGGCGAGATTGCGGAAACGGGGCAGCACAATGGTTTGCGCCACCTCCCGCATCAACGCGGAAACCGGCGCGTGCAGGGCTTCGAAAGGCTGGCTGGCGGACCTCATTGGCTGTCGAAGCCGGAATCATATCGGGGGGCATCATCCGTAATCACGACCCACGGGGCTTTTGAGGCGACATGGATATGGGCCGCGTAACCGCGTGACCCGGGATCATCGTCCAGCGCACCAGCCGGCACAAAATAGAATTTGCCTTCGGGGCCAAGGTGCGGTGCGGGGCTTCCGCAGGTGCGACAGCGGGATGTGCCCCACCCCTTTGTCCCCGGCAGCATATAGCGCATCACAGCCGCTTTGCCCTGCACCCATGCAAGGCTGCGTGCGGCCGTATAGAACACCGCATTCCCATCCGTCCCGGAGACTTTCCGGCATCTGGAGCAATGGCACTGGCCAATCGGCCCGATCTTGCCATCAATCTCGAAACGGATTTCACCGCACAGGCAACTGCCCCGCAACACGCCCATATTCTGCCTCCTTTTGCTTGAGCATGACGATTTCTGCCTGCTTTCGCAAACCGGATTCAGACGGTATTCGTGCATGGTCTGGAGGGCGAGATGCGTCATTTCTTCTATTGTCTGCTCGCGTTCGGTTCGCTGGCGTTTGTCTGTGTTGCCCAAGCCGCGGAAACCGAAAGGGTGTCCGTGCAGCCTGCGCCGTCCTGGATTGTAAACGTCTCTCCGCCAGCGTCCCGTTCCAGCGATGGTGCGCTCGAAATTCGATTGCTCGATATCCAGACCCGCGTTGATGCGGAAGGACTGCATCAATATTTTCACCAGCTTGTCCGCATCCTGACCCCGGAAGGATTGGCAATCGCTGGCAATTTCGGCGTTGCCTGGCAACCCGGCATCAGCGAGGCAGCCGTCCACACGGTGGAGGTCCGCCGCTCCGGTGCGGTGACCAATGCCCTGGGCGATGGCAGCGGATTTCAGGTTATCCGCCGGGAAGCCGATCTCGAAAAGCTCCAGTTGAACGGTGTCATCAGTGCCATCTTGCCGATCCAGGATCTGCGGGTGGGTGACGAGGTTGAGACCGCCTGGACCATGACTGAACACAATCCGGTTCTGGGCGGTCAGGCGGAAACAAGGCAGTCACTCGCCCAAGGCACCAATTACGGGCGGCTGTTCATGCGATTCAGTTGGCCGGACGGTCGCGGGTTGCGCACCAGAATTGGATCAGGCTTTCCCAAGGCAATATCCTTCAAGAACGAGTCCGATCAGGGTTTTGTCATTGACCGAACCGATTTCGTTGTCCCGCCCCTTCCAGACGGTGCCCCCGCACGCTTCCTGTTCGGAAATGCCATCGAACTTTCCACCTTCGAAAACTGGCGGGCCGTGGCGGAGAGCATGCGTCCGCTGTACGAAACGGCTTCCCGCGTCGCGCCGGCCTCACCCATTCATGCCGAGATCAGGCGGATTGCGGCCCTTTCCCCCAAACCGGATGTGCGTGCGAGCGCGGCCTTGCGTCTCGTGCAGGGTGAGGTTCGCTATTTTGCGCGGACAGATGGGCTTGGGGGCTACAAGCCGGAAACGGCCGATGCCGTCTGGGCCGGGCGCGTCGGTGATTGCAAAGGCAAGGCTGTGCTGTTGCTCGCCCTGTTGCACGGACTTGGCATTGATGCCGACGCGGCACTGGTTTCGAGTGGCGGCGGCGATGGTATTGACGCCTCATTGCCTGCGCTGCTGCAATTCAATCACGTGATCGTGCGCGCCTCCATTGGCGGGAAAACATACTGGCTGGATGGAACGCGCCTTGGCGACCGCGACGTCAGCTTGATCACCGTGCCGCCTTTCAAATGGGCCTTGCCCGTCGGCCCGAACACAGACGCGCTGGTGCGCCTCGTCAGAACCGAGCCGGGCACCCCGCAAATCGAATGGCGCCTTGATCTGGATGCCCGTGCCGGGATCGACAAACCCGCGATTGCGGCAGGGACCGCGATTTTCAGGGGGGATGACGCCGAAGAATGGCGGGTCGCACTTGCCGTTATGACCGTCGCCAATCGCGAACAAATGCTGCGCAACACCTGGTCAGCGCGCCACAGTTTCGTGAAGGTCGAACAGGTTGGTTCACGCTATGATGACAAGACCGGTGATTTGCAGCTCGATATGACCGGCACGGCAGAGATGGACTGGAACAATAAGGGCGACCAAGTGTACAACAATTACGAGGCTGATCGCGCGACACTGGGAAACATTCTCAACGTCAAGCGGCCGGAGGCATTGCAGGCTGTGGCACCAGTCTATGTCGCGCCCAGGTTCGTGGCAACGCATCAGACAATCTTGTTGCCCGATGGCGGGCGTGGCTTCAGGCTGAGCGGCGTTCCGATCAACACCGTCATTGGGGGCGTGCATTATTCCCGGACACAATCGCTTGTCGGCGAGCGATTCACGATGAGCACAACCACGCACTCGGGCGAAGCAGAACTCAGTTACGCGGAGGCCGCCGCAGCCGACAAGGCGACCGACGAACTGGTCAAGAAGCGGCTCTTCATCGAACTGCCGCCCCAAATGGCGTCCCGGCCCGGGGAGATTCGTCAGATCGAGCCGCCTGCCGTTGGCGTCAGGCTCACTGGCCGCGCCCGGCTGGCAGAAATGATTGCCGGAACCATCTCGGATCAGGATTATCCGGCAGATGCCATCCGCAAGAACCAGCAAGGCGTGGCGGGGGTCAATTTCGATATCGGCGTTGACGGTCATGTAACCGCCTGCCGTATTGCCATCTCAAGCGGCTTTACCGCTCTCGACGATACGAGCTGCGCGCTTATTCGTGAACGCTTTTTGTTCAGGCCTGCGCTGGGGCCCAAAGGCCAGCCCCGCGCGGAAACGCGGTTCCAGCGCATAAGGTGGAAGCTGCCGGAAGACGCGGCGCCGATACGCAGCTATGACGTGACGTTGCGTTACACGGTGGGAATCGAAGGCGTCGGGCGCGATTGCGCGATAACCGGAACGCCGCCGCCGCCATCTATCACTCCCGAACAATGTGCAAAGGCATCTCAGGGGTCGGCGATCCTCGGCGCAGACGGCAATCCGGTCGAAGCGAAGATCGTTGAGCACCACACACGCACCGTCGAACGGATGGCTCCGCCCGCTGCGGGAACAGTGCCTGCTCTACCGGTCGTGCCGGTTCCCGTCCCGCCTGCTAGCTCCGGTAATCCGCATTGATCGAGATATAGCCGTGGGTCAGATCGCACGTCCACACGGTCGCGCGACCTTCGCCAAGGTTCAGGTTCACGCCGATGCGAATGTCGCTGCCCTTCAGGTGCGCCGCAACCGGGGCTTCGTCATAACTGTCCACGGCCAGACCCGCCTGCGCCACCCATTTGTCGCCAAAGCGGATGGCGAGCTTGTCACGATCTGCCGGTTCGCCTGCCTTGCCCACGGCCATCACGACGCGGCCCCAATTGGCATCTTCCCCGGCAATCGCGGTCTTGACCAATGGGGAATTGGCAATGCTCATCGCCACGCGGTGCGCGCTCGCATCGGAGACCGCGCCTTCCACGATGACTTCGATGAATTTGGACGCGCCTTCCCCATCGCGCACAACCAGATGGGCCAACTGGCGGCACAGATCAGACAGCGCGGCCTGAAACGCGTCGGCGCCCGCATCATCGAACGAAGCGAGCGGCGTATTGCCGGCCTTGCCGGTGGCGAAGGCCAGCACCGTGTCACTGGTGGAGGTATCGCTGTCCACGGTGATGCAACTGAAACTGCTGCGGTTCGCGATGGACAGCATCTGCTGAAGAAAGCCGGGTGCCACCGCTGCGTCGGTAAAAATATAGCCCAGCATGGTCGCCATGTCCGGGGCAATCATGCCGCTGCCCTTGATCACGCCAACCAGCGTTACGGTCCGGTCCCCAATTACCGCATTCGTCACGGCACCCTTGGGGAAGGTATCGGTCGTCGCGATCGTCGCGGCCACATCTTCCCATGAACAGGGCGTGGCTGTGAAGGCCGCGTCCAGTCCGGCCTCCGCCTTGTCGATGGGCAAAGGCACGCCGATCACCCCGGTTGAGGACACAAACACCTGTTCCACAGGACAGCCTAGATGGGCCGCCGCCTTGGCCGTTACTGCTTCCACAGCGGCGCGGCCGCGATAGCCGGTAAAGGCATTGGCGTTGCCCGCGCTTACCACCAGCGCGCGCGCCTTCCCCTGGGGCAGATGGGTGCGGCACCATTCGACTTCGCTGGACGGGCATTGGCTCTGCGTCAGGACGCCTGCCACGCTGGTGCCTTCATCCAGCGCCACAAAGGTCAGGTCACAGCGATCCCAATTCTTGTAGCGCGCGCGGGCCACGCGGGGCGTTACGCCGGCAATGGCGGGAATGGCAGGGAAAGGACTGGCGAGCGGCGAGGTTTCGGACATGGCGCAAGCGTCTAGACATTGGCCGGACAATGTTCAATCATGGCGGCATAGAGCATCGGCAAGGATCAGGAGTTTGCCATGACCGTAACTGCGTTTCTTCTTCCGCTTCTCGCCACAACCGCCCAGCCTGCCGTGATGCAGGGCGGCTGGATCAGCGATGCCGACTATCCTGCCGCTGCGATGGAATCGGGGCAGCAAGGCGTGGTCCGGGTGCGCTTTCAGGTAACGCCGCAGGGCAATGTCGGGGAATGCGCGGTCGCGGCCCCCAGTGGTTCTGCCGCGCTTGACGCGCGCACATGCGAGATCATTGTCCAGCGCTTCCGCTTTGCGGCGGCACGCGATACCGAAGGTAAGCCGGTCGCGGAGTGGCGCACACAGGCGATAAGCTGGAAACTCCCGGCCGGGGCTGCCGCATCGGCGATGGCGGGCGCGCGTCTGAAGGCGGATGTGAAAGTGAACGTGGCCAAGGATGGCTCGATCGACAGTTGCGAAGTCATCAAGCCCAGCGGCGATACCGCGTTCGACAATATGGCCTGCATGTATCTGACGCGCCGGGGCAAGGTGGAACCCAAACGCAATGCCAAGGGCAAAGGCGTCCGATCCGTGCAGATTGTGCCGGTCTGGCGCTAGGCACACCGGCCTTGGGATTGGCATGTGCCTCAGTTTGAAAATGGACGCCAGGGCGCAGCCTGTCATTCCGGCGAAGGCCGGAATCCCGGTTTTCCTGGTGGAAGCGCCTGCCAGCGAATGAAGTGAGATTCCGGCCTTCGCCGCAATGGCAGGTTTGGAAAGCCTGAAATTCATGCTGGGACATTCTCCGGAATTGTGCGGGATGGACTATTCACCCCTGCCTCACTATGTCCGCACGCGAAAACCATGCTGACACGCGCAATCCTTCTTTTGCTGGCAATGATGACTGGCCTTTCCGCGGCGCAAGCGGCGGAAACCATGCGTCCGACACAAGGAACGGCAGAATTGCGGGCGTCTGCGTCGCTGCCATCGGCAGCGCGGGCGGCACTGGATGTCAAGCGACAGGCTTTGTCGCAAGCTGCGTTCGTGCGCCCTGACCGGAGCCTTGTGCGGGAATCGGCATGCTTTGCGCCTGCGCTTGCAGACGCCCCGGCCGTGCCGTGCGTCTATCGCGCGGATCGCGCGCGGGAATAGCCGGGCGCTTGCCGGGACAGGCTGTGCCCTGCCCCCGTGTTCATATGAAATCTGGCTGTTCGCGCAAAGAAGCCGCGTCGGTGAGTTCCCTCATCCAGCCGCCCAACCAAGGAAATTCCCATGCTCGCTGGCATCGCCAAAGCCATATTCGGTTCGTCCAATGACCGGTACGTAAAGTCGCTCCAGAAGATTGTTGACCGGATCAACGGCTTTGAAACCACCATTTCGGCAATGACCGATGAGGAACTGGCGCGACAGACCGTGATATTCCGCGAACGGCTCGCCAATGGGTCCACGCTTGATGATGTGCTCCCCGAAGCCTTCGCCACCGTGCGCGAAGCAGCAACGCGGACGCTCGGCCAGCGCCATTATGATGTGCAGATGGTGGGCGGGATCGTTCTCCATCGCGGCGAGATTGCCGAAATGCGCACGGGCGAGGGCAAGACGCTGGTGGCGACGCTGTCTGTGTATCTCAATGCGCTGTCCGGGCTTGGTGTCCATGTTGTCACAGTCAACGATTATCTCGCCCGGCGCGATGCGGAGTGGATGGGGCAGGTATATAAATTCCTCGGCATGTCCGTGGGGATCATCGTGCCGAACCTTTCGGATACCGAGCGGCGCGATGCCTATGCCTGTGACATCACCTACGGCACCAACAACGAATTCGGCTTCGATTATCTGCGTGACAACATGAAATATGACCGCGCGCAGATGGCGCACCGGCCTTTCAACTATGCGATTGTCGATGAAGTCGATTCGATCCTGATCGATGAAGCGCGCACGCCGCTGATCATTTCCGGGCCAACCGATGACAAGTCCGAACTCTACAAGCAGGTCGATGCGGTCGTCACCCAGTTGGTGCCCGAAGATTATGAGCTGGACGAAAAGCAGCGTTCGGTGATCCTCACCGAAGACGGCACCGAGAAGGTGGAACGGATGCTGGAAGCTGCCGGGCTGCTGGAAGGCGCGAACCTCTATGATTTCGAAAACACCCAGGTTGTCCATCACCTGAACCAGGCCATGCGCGCCAATGTCGTGTTCAAGCGCGATACGGACTATATCGTCAAAGACGACAAGGTTGTCATCATTGATGAATTCACCGGCCGCATGATGGACGGCCGGCGGTGGTCTGATGGCCTGCATCAGGCGGTGGAAGCCAAGGAAGGCGTGCAGATCGAGCCGGAAAACCAGACACTCGCGTCAATCACCTTCCAGAACTACTTCCGCATGTATCCCAAGCTTTCGGGCATGACCGGCACGGCGGCGACGGAAGCGGCGGAGTTTTTTGACATCTACAAGATGAATGTCGTCACCATCCCCACCAATGTTCCCGTCCAGCGCGTGGATGAGGAAGACGAATTCTACAAAAACACCACCGACAAGTTTGGCGCGATTGCCAAATCGATCCGCGAAAAGGCGGAAGGCGGCCAGCCGGTGCTGGTCGGCACGGTTTCCATCGAAAAGTCGGAGCTGCTTTCGGAATATCTCGTGCGTGAAGGCGTGAAGCATAATGTGCTCAATGCCCGCTTCCACGAACAGGAAGCGCATATCGTGGCGCAGGCCGGGCGGGCCAGCGCCGTCACCATCGCCACCAACATGGCGGGGCGCGGCACGGACATCAAGCTGGGCGGCAATCTGGAATTCCGCGCCGAAGATGAACTGAAGGACGTGCCCGAAGGCCCCGAACGCGATGCGGCGATGGCCCGCATTGCCGCAGAAATCGAAGCGGAAAAGGCCGCCGTGCTTGCTTCAGGCGGGCTTTACGTGCTGGCGACGGAACGCCATGAAAGCCGCCGCATCGACAATCAGTTGCGTGGTCGTTCGGGTCGGCAGGGCGATCCGGGCCTTTCCAAATTCTATCTCAGCCTTGACGATGATCTGCTGCGTATCTTCGGGCCGGACACGATGTTTGCCAAGATGATGAATTCCAACCTTGCCGATGGCGAGGCGATCGGTTCCAAATGGCTGTCCAAGGCAATCGAAACCGCGCAGAAAAAGGTTGAGGCGCGCAACTATGACATCCGCAAACAGGTTGTCGAATATGATGACGTGATGAATGATCAGCGCAAGGTCATCTACGAACAGCGCAATGACATTCTGGATGCCGAAGCGGTTGACGAAGTGGTGCAGGATATGCGCGCCGAAACCGTGAACGGGCTGGTCGGCGAAGCCTGTCCTCCCGGCACCTATCCCGAACAATGGGATATTGACGGCCTCAACGCCCGTGTCCGCGATGTGCTG
>JANOAJ010000118.1:0-11650 GCA_031411035.1 Sphingomonadales bacterium | reverse complement strand
CGCCCGGCCAGTGGTGCCGACCTTGGCGGAGCCGGTGATGTCGTCGAAGCGCAGCCCACCCTTGTTCAGATAGAGCCGGCTCGAGACCATGTTGCCGGTGAAGTAGAGGTCCGGCCGCCCGTCGTTGTCGATGTCGCCCACAGCGACCCCCCCGCCGTTGTAGATGTAGGGGTCCGTCTGGGCGTTGAGCGAATCGCTGGTCGAGACGCCACGCGTGACAGTCAAGCGGCTTCAGCGGTTTGAAGCGATTGCCGGGAATGTCAGGCTGAAGATCGTCGTTGAAGTCGCCGATGCGCAGGCATTGCCGCCCCTGGCGAGCTTGCTGGACGGTTGGCGCGGCGGGCGGAGCGAGCTTGTGGCGCGGATTGCACTGCCATCGGGATCGGCGCTTGTGCGGCTTGGCCGGGATTTTACACTCGATGCCGAAATCGCCGAAAGGATTGGTGCCCTGCCGGGAATAACCGGCACAAAGTTGGCAACGGCTGACCCGCCAAGGCTGGCGCTGGTATCCTGACGCAAAAAGAGAAGAGACGGGAGAGGGAAATGTTGGGAGGAATGCAGGACTGGTCGCTTCGGGTAACGCACCTGATTGATCACGCCGCGCGCGAATGTGGTAGTCGCGAGATCATCACGCGCTGGGCAGATGGCACGATAGAGCGGACGGATTGGGCAGGCGTTGGCGCGGACGCGCGCAAGCTGGCGCAAGCGTTTGCGGGGATGGGCCTGAAGCCGGGAGATCGCGTGGCGACTCTCGCCATGAATCATCACCGGCATCTTGCCACCTGGTACGGCGCCATCGGCTTCGGCGGTGTGATCCATACGCTCAACGTGCGGCTGTTCGATGAGGACCTGATCTATATCATCAATCACGCCGAAGACCGCGTGATCCTGTATGACGCGCAGTTCCAGCCCATCATCGATCGCATCCGGCCACATCTGAAATCCGTTGACCATTTCATACCGTTTGACCGTGCGGAGGGCTATCCCGCGCTGGTGGCGGCGCAGGACGGCAATTTCGAATGGCATGATGGCGATGAGCGCGATCCGTGCATGCTCTGCTATACCAGCGGGACGACCGGAAATCCGAAAGGCGTGCTCTACCAGCACCGGTCAACCATGTTGCACGCAATGGCGGAAGTGGCGCCGGGTGTGTTCAACCTTTCCAACCAGTCGGTGCTGCTGCCAATTGTGCCGATGTTCCACGCCGCGAGCTGGGGCCTTCCCTTTGCGGGCGCAGCAGCGGGGGTGAAATTCGTCTTCAGCGTCACCAACGAAGCGCCGATCCTGTGCAAATTGCTGAACGAGGAAGGTGTTACCCATTCCGCCGGGGTGCCGACGGTATGGCTTTCCATGTTCCAGCATCTGGATGAAACGGGCGCGGGGCTGGGCAAGCTCCAGCTTGTCACGATCGGCGGTTCTGCCGCGCCAAAGGCGATGATCGAACGGCTGATGCGGCAAGGCATTCGCGTTGCCCATGCCTGGGGAATGACAGAAACCTCGCCGATTGGCACCATGGGTGCACCGACGGCAAACTGGGACGAACTGTCGCTCGACGAGCAGATTGATGTTGTCTGCAAGCAGGGGCGGGTACCGTTTGGCGTCCAGCTTCGGGTGGTTGACGAAGAGGGCAATGTCCAGCCGCGTGACGGCACCAGTTCGGGGCAGCTCCAGATCCGCGGGCCCTGGGTGGTCAAACGCTATTTCAAGGCAGACGCTGACGCAACCGACAGGGATCAGTGGTTCGATACCGGTGACGTCGCAGTATTGCATCCGGACGGCACGATGCAGATCACGGACCGTGCCAAGGATGTCATCAAGTCAGGCGGCGAATGGATCAGTTCGGTCGAACTGGAAAACGCGGCAGTAGGCTGCCCCGGCGTGGCCGAAGCGGCAGCAATTGGTGTGCAACATCCCAAATGGGATGAGCGGCCGATCCTGCTGGTTGTCCGCAAGCCTGATGCGGAGGTTACGGCCGAAGGCGTCACGGCCCATCTGGCACAGAAGGTCGCGAAATGGTGGCTGCCCGATGAAGTGCTGTTCGTGGATGATCTGCCGCATACTGGCACGGGGAAAATCCTGAAAGCGGAACTGCGCAAGCAGTATCGCGATTACCGGCTGTCTGAATCAAGATCATAGATTCCGGCGCGTTCGCCCATTGCGGTTCCCGTTTCCCAGAAGGCGCGTAGCCTGGCGAATTCTGCCGGGTGGATGAAGCTGTCGCCAAACCAGGGATAGCGGGCAACGTCGAAGCAATCGCGCAGCCAGTCAATCGCCGCCCGGACTGGCACGGATTTCCGGGCCGACTGGTCAAAGGAAAGCCACAGGTCAAATTTCAGCCGCACGGGCAGGTCAAGCGGGCGCACCTGTTGGGAAAGTGTCGAGATGTAGGTTGGCAGCGCACCGACGCCGACGCCATTGGCGATGGCACGAAACAGGGAATAGCTGGTGTTGACCTTGGCGGTTGCCATTTTGCTGGACGTTGCCTGACCGACGAACAGGCTTTGGGCCTCATGCAAAAGCCCCGGCGCCGATTGCACCACCACACGGTGTTTTGCGGCATCATCCATTGAGGCTGGCTCGCCGAACTTCCTGATATAGGTTTCAGACGCGTACATCATGAAATGCAGTGATCCGAGCCGCGTCACAATCGTGCCAGGTTCGGCAGGGCGTTCGAAGCTGATGCACAGATCGAAACCGCTTGTGTTGATGCGCTTCTGATCAAAATCATTCTGCAGCACGACCATATGGTTGGGCAGCCTGTCCTGCAATTCGCCAATGCGTGGCGTCAGCCAGAATTCGCCAATGCCTTCCGTGCAACAGATGCGCAGTTCTCCGTGGCGGACAAGCGCATTGTTTCCCGTGCCGAATGTTAGCCGGGCAGTGGCCGTCTGCATTTCCAGCGCCAGTTCCAGAGTCTTGAAACCTTCGGCCGTCAGAGTCACGCCCTTATGCGTTCTGATGAACAGGAGCACGCCGAGGGCGGCTTCAAGCCTGTCCACGCGCGCCCGCACCATATTAACCGAACATCCGATTTTTGCCGCCGCTTGTCTGAAGCTGTTTCCCTTGGAAATTTCAAGAAATATCGGGATATCATCCCAGTTAATATAATTAAATATGTTAATTTCTTTCCAGTGTTCATTAATATGAACACTGTGTTCGTTTTTTATGGTCGCGACCTTTGACTTATTCATGAATAGATGTGCTCGACCAATTGCCATTTATTTCAGGTAACCGATAAACGGGGGCGTCACAATGCAACATGACAGGCACTTCGCGCAGGCGGCAAGTTTCAGAAATATCGGCTTCTCCGAAAAGGTACAAAAATGCCTGGATCGTGCGCTGAGGCTCGATGTTCAGTTTTTGCCCGCCTCATGGGCAGACGCCGTCCCGCTGTTGAACAGGGCGCGAAGAGACATGGCATTGGCACCCGAGACGCTGATTCGCGACCTTCATCGACACAATCCGGAGATTTTGCGTATTGCTGAGGTGGGGCAGGGGGATGCCCGCCGCACGGGCTTGTTCTGCTATCTGCCGCTGAATGAACTCGGTGCATCAGCGTTGGCGGACGGCAGTTTCGACGGCAAGGCACCAAAGGTGGAATGGATTTGTGGTGCGGGCGTCGCGCCTGCCGCGATCTATTTGTGGCTTGTATATATGCCTGGAACACTTGGTCAAATGATGGGCGTGATTGCCAACGCTTTTGACGCCCTGACGCCCGAAGGCTGCCCGGTTTTTTCCAAGGCGGTGACGCCCCATGCCGAGCGGCTGAACCGCAGCATGGGCTTTCTCGCGGCCAGGGATTTCTATCCGGCTTGTTCGCCCGAACTGCTGGTCATTTTTCCTCAGAAGAAGCCAGAAAAGGCCAAACCCAAACAGCATCTGCAAGTAGCGATTGCACGCGATCTGGCCGATCTGATGAAGGCTTTTACCGTGCGTTCCGCCACTTACATCGCGGAGCAATATTGCCACTATGAAGAAGAGTTTGACGGCAATGATTTGTGCGCCACGCATATGCTGGGCACCGTGGACGGGGACGCCGCCGGATGCATCCGGATGCGCTTTTTTGCTGGCTTCGCTAAGATCGAGCGACTGGCAGTGCGCCGCGAATATCGCAACAGCAAGCTGGCCTTTGAGCTGGCGCGCGCCGCTGTCCGGCATTGTCGAATGAAGGGATACACCCTGATCTACGGGCACAGCCGGCTTGATCTGGTGCGCTTCTGGAAAATGTTCGGGTTTGCGGAACGTCCCGACGGGCGGGATTTCGCGTTCGCCAATGTTCGCTATGTCGAAATCGTCTGCCAGCAATCCTCCCTTCCCGAAGCGCTGACGCTTGATGCCGAGCCGTTGGTGCTTATCCGACCCGAAGGGGCATGGGATGTCCCGGGGCCTCTTGACCGCTCACCATCGGAACAGAACCCAGTGCAGCGGGCCATGCTGGCGCAAAGCACGCGAACGGTCGGCAATCGCGCCATCACGCGACAGGCAGGTTGAACCCAAAGCCTGATTGTCTCTGCCATGGATACCCTGTTTGCGACGTTGCAAGCTGTTGCGCGTGAACTCGCCCTGTTTGCCGGGTTCGGGTTCGCAGCTTTCGCGCTGGACGAGTTTGTAGTCGATCTATTGTGGATTGGCCGTGCGATGTGGCGGCACTTCATTGTCTTCTCCGAACGCCACCCCGCCACTGCGGAGACGCTGGCCAGGACAGGAGCGCCCGGTCGCATTGCCGTATTCATACCTGCCTGGGATGAGGCCGTGGTGATAGGTGAGATGCTCTCCTGGGCAGCGCGCGCCTATGCCGGGCAGGATTGCGACATATTTGTCGGCTGCTACCCCAATGATCCGGCGACTCTGGCCGTTGTTGGTGATCGGCAATGCGAATGGATCCATCGGGTGGTGTGTTCGTTGCCCGGTCCCACGACCAAAGCGGATTGCCTCAACCATGCCTGGCTGGCGATGCAGGAGAGGGAAACTCGCCGGGGTTTTCGGTACAAGGGCGTTGTTCTGCACGATGCGGAGGACATGGTGTCAGCGCGGGAAATGGGGATATTCGGGCCGTTGCTGGACCGGTTTGACCTGATCCAGTTGCCGGTAATCCCGGCGATTGACCCACGCAGCCGCTTCATCGCAGGCCACTATTGTGACGAGTTTGCCGAAGCCCATGGCAAGACGCTGGTGGTTCGGGAAATGCTGGGAGCGGCTGTGCCCTCCGCAGGCGTGGGGTGTGCGCTGGGCAGGGCCATGCTCGACACGCTGGCGGGCCAGAATGATGACGCTCTGCCCTTCAACATCGATTCCCTGACCGAAGACTACGAGCTTGGCCTGCACATCAAGGCGCTTGGCGGGCGCACGGTCTTTGTTCGCCTCTCGTCTGACCTGGATTCGCAAATCGTTGGTACGAGGGCCCATTTTCCAACGACTATTGAGACGGCGGTGCGGCAGAAGGCTCGCTGGATGACGGGAATTTCGCTGGCCGGGTGGGACCGGCTAGGATGGCGGGGAGGGGCGGGTGAGATCTGGATGCGCTGGCGCGACCGCCGGGCGATCTTTGCCGCCCTGCTGATCGTGGCGGGATATCTGGCCTTGCTGATGTTCCTGATCTTGATGGCACTGGCATGGTTCCGCCCCTTCAGTCTGGCACCGATCGCGCCAATTCTGGCGATCCTGATGCGGATCAACGCTGTTGCCCTGCTGTGGCGTTTTGCCGTGCGCGCCTATTTTGTGCACCAGAGTTATGGCGTGCGAGAGGCAGTCTTGTCGGTCGTCCGTATTCCGGTTGCCAATTTCATTGCCGTCATGGCGGCGAAACGAGCGATCACGCGCTATTGGACAATGCTGCAATCAGGCAAAGTCGTCTGGGACAAGACGGTCCATCAGTTCCCGACGGCCATGGAACGCATCCCGTGAGGCAGCACCGCGCCTTGCGCTCGCTGGCCCTGTTCGTCGCAGGATGGACCGCCATTCGCGGCACGGCTTTTGTAACGTGGCCAGCGGAGCTGCCGTCATCGGCGCACGTTGCGTTTCAACCGCAGCCGCCCATCCCTGAAATACGCGCTGACGGCTCCGGGGAAGACATGGCACACTTGACCGAGATGGCACGTGGCCCGGCAAGGCGGTTACATCATCCGGCCCTGGCATCGGCCGCAGCGTACCGCATAGTTCACAGCGCAGATATCGATGCCCATGCTGCAACAGGGGATTGGGCGGTGGCTCCGGCAATCCCGGCACCCTTTGCAAAACGGGAAGAACGCCCGTCGCAGATGCCTCTGACGGAAATCCGCCGGACCGCTCCAACGGCTGAAAATTCTGTTCAGATCATAGCCACTTCGCCGCCGACAAAGCTGGAAAATCGGGACTCGGCGCATGTTCAGGGCGCGGCATGGGTGCTGTATCGCGGGCGCAACAGCGCCAATGGCCTGGCAAGCAATGGGCAGTTGGGCGGCAGTCAGGCCGGAGTTCGCCTGACGCTTCCCACGTCCGTTGGGGGGCGGTTCGCCGATCTTGCGCTTACCGGACGGGTCTCCGGGGCGATGGGCGAGCCCTATCAGGGTGAGGCAGGGCTGGGGGCCTCGATCGCTTTCCATACGCCGGTTTCCGTTCAACTGATCCTCGAGCGGCGAGTGAAACTGTCTGAAGGTGGACGGAACGCGTTTGCTGCGACGCTCGTTTCGGGATTCGACGGTCGGTCGATAGGGGGTGGGATTCGTGCATCCGGTTACGCGCAGGCGGGCATGGTGGGGCTGCGGCGAAGGGACGGTTTTGTGGACGGTAGTGTCCGCTTCGAACGACCACTCTCCCGCACCGGCAACGAAGGTTTTCGGCTGGGCGGCGGTTTATGGGGCGCCGCACAGCCTGGAGTCGCGCGGTTGGACATCGGCCCCCGTATCGCGCGTGATTTGAAATTCGGCGGATTGAGAACGGCAGCCGCTCTCGAATGGAGGCACCGCGTGGCGGGGCACGCGCGCCCAAATTCCGGCCTCGCACTGACGCTTGGCAGCGATTTTTGAAGGCTTGCGGCATTCATTGTTCCTGAACGCGCAAAATGCGGTTTCACCCGCGCGCCTTGGGCGATAGGGTGTTGCCAGGATGCAGATCTACCTTCCCATTGCCAACATGTCGGTAAACATATTTGTCATCATCCTTCTGGGGGGTGGCGTGGGGGTGCTGTCCGGCCTTTTTGGGGTTGGCGGCGGATTTCTGACGACGCCGCTGCTGATCTTTTTCGGCATTCCACCCGCTGTTGCGGCCGCGTCCGCCGCGACGCAGGTGGCGGGTTCCAGCGTTTCCGGCCTGTTCGCACATTGGGAACGGGACGGGGTGGACGTCAAGATGGGGCTGTTGCTGGCGTTTGGAGGATTGTTCGGTTCCGTTGCAGGGGCAGGGCTGTTCAACCTGCTGCGAGGGCTGGGGCAGATCGATACCGCGATCTCGATCATCTATGTGGCGCTGCTTGGCTCCGTGGGCGGCCTGATGGCGCGGGATTCCTGGCGCCAGTATCGCTCCGCCCGGGATGGAGAGGCGCTACCCGCCCGCGTCCGCCATCATCACCCGCTCGTCGCGCGCCTGCCGTTCCGGATGCGCTTCTACCGTTCGGGCATCTATCTTTCACCGATTGCACCGTTTCTTCTGGGGTTTCTCACCGGGATTCTGACGGTGCTGCTTGGCGTTGGTGGCGGTTTCATCATGATACCCGCTATGGTCTATCTGCTTGGTGTCGCGGCGCGGGTTGTGGTAGGCACTTCGCTGTTGCAGATCCTGCTCGTCACCGCTTTCACAACCATGGTGCACGCGCTGACAACACATGCGGTAGATATTGTCCTTGCGGGCCTGCTGCTGGTGGGGGGCGTGTTCGGGGCGCAGGTGGGGGCCAGGCTTGGCACAAAGGCCAACCCGGAAAAGCTGCGCATCCTGCTGGCGCTCATCGTTCTCGCGGTGGCGTTTCGGATGCTTATCGGGCTGAGCTTCCGGCCAAGCGAACTCTATTCGGTTGAAGCGACATGATCAGGCGGCTGCTGCTTGCGGTTGCGGCGCTGACGCTGATGGCAGCCCGGGAGCCGGTGCTGGTGCCCGATGTCTCCCAGCGCCAGATCGACATCATCTACAGCTTCACCGGAGCTGAACTGCTGCTGTTCGGGGCCATCATCTACCCCGATGGTCGCCTGCCTTCGCGCGATGCGGAGATTGTGGTGGTGCTGCGCGGGCCGACGACGCCGCTGGTGGTGCGCGAGAAGCGCAAGCTGCTCGGCCTGATCTGGGCGAATGTGGACAGTACACGCTTCCTTTCCGTCCCCGGCTATTATGCCGTTGCCTCCTCTCGGCCGCTTGAGCAAATGGTTGATGAACGGACGGCAGCGATCTACGAACTGGGGCTCGGCAATATCCAGCTTTCGCCTGCTGAGGCGGATGATCCGTCAAAGCAGAAACGCTTTGAAAATGGCATCGTCAATCTGCGGGAGCGGAGCCAGCTTTATTCCAACCATCCCGGTTCCGTCGAGATCACGGACGGTGTGCTGTACCGCGCGCGGCTGTACCTGCCCGCGCGCGTGCCGACCGGCATCTATACCGCCGAGACGTTTCTTGTGCGGGATGGCAAGGTGCTGGCCGTTGCGACAAAGGACGTGCGGATCGGCAAGTCAGGTTTCGAACGGTTCGTCGCGAAATCGGCGGACAAATCCCCGATCCTGTACGGGCTGACGGCAATCCTGCTGTCATTTGCGCTCGGCATCGGAGCCAGCGTCATTTCGCGCCGCCTGTGAGGTTTCCGCTTTCTTAAACATCTGGCCGTAAACGGGGCGCGAGAGACTGTTTCAGGGGTGTCAGTATGGATTTCCAATCGAGTTCCGCATTTCAGCCGACGGGGGCAGACAGCAGCACTGCCTTGCCACAAAGGTCGCTGCGATCCAGCGATCTCGAAATCGGCAAGGTGTTGGACATATCGGGTTCGGCCTCGCGCATCCTACTTGATCCGGCGGCGCTTGGCGCTCTATCCAATTCGCCTGATCCCAGCCTCAGTTCTGCCGGCCAGGTGGGGGGGCTCGTAAAAGTGCGGGTCGGTTCGACCTGGCTTGTCGCCAATATCCGCAACCTGACCAAGGCAACCGACGGTTCGGGCAAGGTCACGGCGATGGTCGATTTCCTCGGCGAAGGTGATGAGGAACGGCTGACAGGCAAGATCTATAATTTCCGCCGCGGCGTGACCCGCTATCCCTTCCCGGACGCACCAGTCTATCCAGCCTCTTCTGAAGACATGCGGCAGCTTTATGCCGCCGATGACCGCGCCAATATCGAAATCGGCACCGTCTATCCGACAACCGATGTGCGCGGTGCGCTCTACATCGACGCGATGCTGGGCAAGCATTTCGCGCTGCTCGGTTCGACAGGTACCGGTAAATCGACGTCCGCCGCGCTTATCCTGCACCGCATTTGCGAACTGGCACCGCAGGGCCATATCGTGATGATCGATCCGCACGGCGAATATTCGGCTGCTTTCAAGACGAACGGTGCGCTGTTTGACGTGTCCAATCTGGCCATGCCTTATTGGCTGATGAATTTTGAGGAACATTGCGAAGTGTTCCTCACCACCCACGGCAATGAGCGTCAGCTTGATGCCGACATTCTCTCGAAATGCCTTCTTGCTGCCCGTGCCAAAAGCCGGGTGGCCGAAGGGATCAGCAAGCTGACGGTGGATTCCCCCATCCCCTATCTGCTTTCGGATCTGACGTCGATCATCCAGGCGGAAATGGGAAAGCTCGACAAGGCAGGCGATAACGCACCCTATGCCCGGATCAAATCCAAGATCGAGGAAATCAAGGCCGATCCGCGTTACACTTTCATGTTCTCCGGCATGATGGTGGCTGATACGATGGCGAGCTTTCTCTCCCGCATTTTCCGCCTGCCCGGTGATGGCAAGCCTATTTCCATCATCGATGTGTCGGGCGTGCCGTCTGATATCACGTCCGTGGTGGTGGCCGTGCTGAGCCGCATGGTGTTCGATTATGCGATCTGGTCACGCAACGAACCACAACGGCCGATCCTGCTCGTCTGTGAAGAGGCGCATCGCTATGTGCCGTCTGAACGGAACAGCCACGGCAATTCGGTGGGCAAGATTCTGGGCCGGATCGCCAAGGAAGGCCGGAAATATGGCGTGTCGCTGGGACTGATCACGCAACGGCCCAGCGATCTGGCCGAAGGCGTGCTGTCCCAGTGCGGCACCATCCTTGCCATGCGCCTGAACAACGAACGCGACCAGCATTTTGTGAAGGCGGCGATGCCCGAAGGTGCGCGGGGCTTTCTTGATACCATTCCGGCCCTTCGGAACCGAGAAGTCATCGTCTGCGGCGAAGGTGTCAGCATCCCGATCCGTGTGTCGATGGATGATCTGGAGCCGGTCAAGCGTCCGGCGTCAAGCGATCCGCTCTTCTCCCAACTGTGGCAACAGACGGGTGGCGAAGAAGAGATTATCGCCCGCATTGTCCAGCGCTGGCGCAGTCAGGGCAAATAAAGGTTCAGCGGACGCCAAACGTCCAGCCTTCGGTGATCGCCACGTCGGCAAGCCCCTCGGGATTCCAGAAAGTGGCGTCATGGGCGGCAGTGCGCAGCCACGCGGCGGTCAGGATCGCATCGGTGGCGTGGTCGGTATAGCGTGCAAGCGGGGTATGCGGTCGGCTGCCAAGAACGGCTAGTGCGGCATCAAGTGACGGGCCGTCTCGCATCTTGCTGAGCCCCGTCCGTATCCCGGCAACCCGCGCGGGAAGGCTGGTGTAGATTTCCACTATTGCCGAACCCTGTCCGGGCAAAGGATCAAACGGCCAGTAGGGCAGGCGGCCATCCAGCCGGTGCAACATGCGCATGGCCGTCAGGCCTGATTTGCCGACTTGCGCCGCGCCAACCAGATTGAGGCAGCTATAGGGTGACAGGCCGTGATTGCGCTGCCGGATTTCCGCCTGCCGCAATCGTCCGCGTCCGCTTTCAAACAAGTCGCCCGTACGCCCGCCATGACGCCGGAAATGGCGGCTCGCTTCAGGATGATCGACAAAGGATGATATGGAGAAATTTGGTTCGCCCGCGCAAATATCATCGACCAGCCGCCACAAATCGCGCCCGTTTGCCGGGCTTTTTGTCCAACCGGGAAAATACGCCCCTTTGTCAGCAAAGGGCAGGGCGGGTGAAAGATCAAGCCCGATCAGAGTGTCATCCGGCATATCATGCAGCAGCCACTCGAACACATCTTCACGCGACCAGATATGGCCGGGCCTGACAAGTTGCGGCGCTGCCTCTCCGCTCTGGCAAAGGGCAATGGCAATCCCCGGCTGGCGCGGCCCCACCGCGCCCGACCAGTCAGCAACGGCGAAATGGGAAAAGCGGCTACCCGCCACGTGTGGCCCGCAGCCCATCCCAATAAGCGATCCGTTCGCGTATCTTGGCCTCAAAGCCGCGTTCGACGGGCGTGTAGAATGTCGCAGGCGTCATATCGTCGGGCCAGTAATTCGCCCCCGAAAACCCGCCTTCGGTATCATGATCATAGGCATAGTCTTTGCCATAGCCGATATCCTTCATCAGCTTTGTCGGCGCGTTGAGAATGTTAGCAGGGGGCATAAGCGATCCAGTGTCGCGCGCGGATTTCCAGGCGGCTTTCTCTGCCTTGTACGCCGCA
>JANOAJ010000117.1:0-4928 GCA_031411035.1 Sphingomonadales bacterium | reverse complement strand
ACGTCTTCAGGGCGGTAATAGCGGCGTTTGCCTGCGCGTTGCAGCGGGCGCAACTGAGGAAAGCGCGTTTCCCAATAGCGCAGGATATGCTGCTGAATGTCCAGCATTTCTGCCACTTCGCCAATCGTGCGAAACGCACTCGCGCTCTTGTGGGCAGAACTGGGCATCGGCGATCAGCTTCCTTTCTGGATACGGTCCCGCATTTTGGGGCTGGCCCGGAATGTCAGCACACGGCGCGGAGGAATGGGCACTTCCACCCCGGTCATCGGGTTGCGACCGATCCGTTCGGGCTTGTCCCGCAGGATAAAGGTTCCAAATCCCGAAATCTTTACATTCTCTCCGCTCGCAAGCGCACTGCCCATGAAGTCCAGAATCGATTCCACCAGGCCCGAACACTCTGCTCGCGACAAGCCGACTTCTTCATAGACTGCTTCGCACAAATCGGCGCGCGTAAGCGTCCCCCCCATTGTCATATTTGCGATCCCTTACTCATACTCTGGTAACCATAATAATCGTCCGGACGCCAGCGTCAATTCTCGCGCGTTTTTTGTGTATTTTTACATCCTCAGGATGGCGGCACCCCAAGTGAACCCGCCACCCATTGCTTCAAGAACGACAAGCGCGCCCGGCTTGATTCGGCCATCGCGCACGGCGTGATCAAGCGCCAGCGGCACCGAAGCGGCCGAAGTGTTTGCGTGCTGGTCAACCGTTACGATCACCTTTTCCGCAGGCAGGCCGAGCTTGCGGGCGGTGGCATCAAGAATGCGGGCATTGGCCTGATGCGGCACGACCCAGTCAATATCGCCCGCTTCCGCGCCGACGCTCGCCAGCACTTCGCGCAGCACACTCGCCAGGTTGGTAACGGCGTGGCGGAACACTTCCGATCCCTTCATGCGCACTTTGCCCACCGTGCCGGTCGTCGAAGGGCCGCCATCGACGTAGAGCAGACCGTTGTGCCGCCCATCGGCATGGAGGCTGGTGGCAAGGATGCCGCGTTCGCCTTCCTGCGCTTCCAGCACGACGGCCCCTGCCCCGTCACCAAAGAGCACGCAGGTGGTGCGGTCTTCCCAGTCAAGGATCCGGCTGAACGTCTCTGATCCGATCACCAGCGCGCGTGTGGCAGCACCCGTGCGGATCATGCTGTCAGCCACACTAAGGGCGTAGAGAAACCCGGAACAGACCGCTGCCACGTCAAAGGCGATGCAGTCATTGATGCCAAGGGCCGCCTGGACGCGCGTGGCGCTTGCCGGGAAGGTCTGGTCCGGCGTCGCAGTTGCCAGAACGATCAGGTCAATAGACGCGGCTTCGATGCCTGCTGCTGCCAGGGCATTGCGCGCCGCCTCGGCACCCAGCGTTGCCGTTGTCTCGCCTTCGCCCGCGATATGGCGGAAGCGGATTCCGGTGCGCTCGACAATCCATTCGTCCGTCGTATCCACGGTCTCTGCCAGCTCGGCATTGGATACGCGGCGGGCGGGCAGGGCAGAACCCGTGCCAATGATGACCGCGCGCCGCGTCATACCGTAGCCGCCTTCACCACGGCCAGATCTTCGGTGATGCGCTGGGTGATCTTGTTGGCCACCAGCTTGGCAGCAACGCCGATCGCATTGGCCACGCCCACATCATTGGCGCTGCCATGGCTTTTGACGACAACGCCGTTCAATCCCATGAAAACCGCGCCATTGTGATTGTTGGGATCAAGATGGTGGCGCAGCAATTCGGTGGCTGGCCTGGACACAAGAAAGCCGAACTTGGAACGCAGCGAACTGGTAAAGGCGCGTTTCAGCAGGTCAGTCACAAACCGCGCTGTCCCTTCCATGGTTTTCAGCGAGACATTGCCGGAGAAGCCGTCACACACCACCACATCGGTCAGGCCGCGCGAAATCTTGTCGCCCTCGATGAAGCCCTGAAAATCCATGTGGAGATGACCGGCATCTTTGAGCGTTGCCGCGGCTTCGCGGATTTCGTCAGTGCCCTTCAGGTCTTCGGTGCCGATGTTGAGCAGGGAAACACGTGGCCGCTCTATGCCCAGGGCAATGCGGGCATAGGCCGCGCCCATCACGGCAAACTCGATAAGGTTGCGGGTTTCACATTCGGTGTTGGCACCCAGATCCAGCATCACATAATCGGTATCGCCAAGGCCCGGCAGCAGCGCCGCAAGGGCGGGCCGGTCAATGCCCGGCATGGTGCGCAGGGCAAGCTTGGCCATGGCCATCAGCGCGCCGGTATTGCCGGAAGAGACCGCCGCGCCAGCGCGGCCCTGCTTCACCGCATCAATGGCAATGCCCATCGAAGTCGTCTTGGCCCGACGAATCGCCTGAGCAGCCTTGTCGCTGCCGCTGATGGTTTCGGGGGCATGGACAACAGTGGAAGCGGCGCGAAGATTGGGGTGGTTTTCAAGCCCGGCCGTGATCGCCGCTTCATCACCGACAAGATCGAACGTCAGGCCCGGCCAGCGACGACGCGCGAGCGCAACCCCGGCCAGCATCACTGCCAGTCCCTCGTCGCCGCCCATGGCATCGATGGCAAGTCGCGGTGCGTCAGCCAACCGTTCGACTCCCCAGGAAAAGTAAAGCTGCTATCAGCCGCCGACCGCGATGACTTCGCGGCCATTGTAGAAACCGCACGCATTGCACAGATTGTGCGGGCGCTTCAGTTCGCCGCAGTTCGGGCATTCCTGATAGGCTTCCACGGAAAGCGAATCATGCGAACGACGCATGTTGCGCTTGGAAGGGCTGGTTTTTCGCTTTGGAACGGCCATTTCGGCACCTGTCTTTGTTCAGTTGATCGGCTCACGCGCAAAGCGGACCGTTCGTCCAGAACCCGCAGCCAAAAGGTTGGCCGCAAGGTTTGGCGGCCCTGCTCGTCACGAATGAAGGCGCGCCTATACCGATTCCCTCCACAGTTGCAAGGGGTGCGTGTCCGTGGCACTCATGCGCCACATCAATGGAGGGGACAAACACCGTGATTTTGCCAACAACGCTTACTGCTGCGGGTATTGCCGCGCTCATCAACATGTGGCTGGGACTCCGCATCGGCCAGACCCGCACCCGCGAAAAGATTTCGGTCGGCGATGGCGGCAACGAGTCGCTGGTCCGGCGGATGCGCGCTCAGGCAAACTTCATTGAATATACGCCTGTCGTGCTCGTCCTGATCGCGGCGATCGAACTGGCCAAGGGGCCCTCCACTTGGCTGTGGATTGTTGCGGGCGTCTATATGCTTGCCCGCGTCGCGCATGCCATCGGAATGGACGGCAATGGCAAGGCGCGTGGCGGGGGCATCCTGATCACGATGCTGACAATGGTTGGCCTTGGCATTTACGCCATTGCCATCCCGCATCTGTCCGCCGGGCAGATCAGCGCGCCCGCAGCAGATGAAACGGCTGTGGAGGCTGTTCCGCAAGGCTGAACCGGGCAGGTGGCGGCTATTCCGCCGCCACCGCCAGTTCGGGCGCTTTCCACACCAGCACCGGCTTGCGCGCGGCCAATGTTTCATCAAGCCGGCGACGCGGGGCGAAATGCGGCGCGGATTTGAGCGCCACGTCTCCGGCCTTGGCCCGTTCCGCCACGCTGCGCAGCGCGCCGATGAACTGATCGATCCCGGCCTTTGATTCCGTTTCGGTCGGCTCGATCAGCATCGCCCCGTGGACGACCAGGGGGAAATAGACGGTCATCGGGTGATAGCCCTCGTCAATCAGCCCCTTGGCGACGTCCAGCGTGGAGAATCCGTCCGCAAGGCCAGCATCGGTAAACAGCGCTTCGTGCATGCACGGCCCGCTGAAACCGAAGGGCGCATCCAGCACATCTTCCAGCGAGCGCAGGATGTAGTTGGCGTTGAGAACAGCGTCCTCCGCCACTTGCCGCAAGCCATCCGCCCCGTGGCTGAGGATATAGCTGAGCGCGCGGGTGTACATGCCCATCTGGCCGTGGAACGCCGTCATCCGCCCGAAGGACTGGGCATGGTGATCGCCTGCTGTCTCTTCCTCGATCAGCACGAACTGGTCGCCCTGTTTCTCGACGAAGGGCAGCGGCGCAAACGGGGCGAGCGCGGCCGAAAGCACGACTGGCCCCGAACCCGGCCCGCCGCCGCCGTGCGGCGTGCTGAAGGTTTTGTGCAGGTTGATGTGCATCGCATCCACACCCAGATCGCCCGGACGGACGCGGCCGACAATCGCGTTGAAGTTCGCGCCATCGCAATAGACGTATCCTCCCGCCGCATGCACCGCATCCGATATCCGGCGCATGTCGCGCTCGAACAGGCCGCAGGTGTTGGGGTTGGTGATCATCACGCCTGCCACATCGGGCCCCAGCCGCGCGGTGAGTGCTGCCAGATCAACCCGGCCTTCGGGCGTGGCGGGGATATTTTCCACGCTGAAGCCGGCAAAGGCTGCTGTCGCCGGATTGGTGCCGTGCGCGCTTTCGGGCACCAGAATCACGCTGCGCGGATCGCCGCGCGCGGCGAGCGCCGCTTTGATCGCCAAAATGCCGCACAATTCGCCATGCGCGCCTGCCTTGGGCGACATGGCAACGGCTTCCATGCCCGTCAGCGTCACCAGCCAGTGCGCGAGTTGATGCACCACTTCCAGCGCGCCCTGCACGGCTTGGGTGGGGGCCAGCGGGTGGGCGTCGGCAAAGCCCTTCATCCGTGCGACCTTCTCGTTGAGGCGGGGGTTGTGCTTCATCGTGCAGCTACCGAGCGGAAACAGGCCCAGATCGATCGCATAATTCTGGCGGCTGAGGCGCGTATAGTGGCGCATCGTTTCCGGCTCCGAAAGGCCGGGAATTCCCATATTCCGGTTGCGCTCCAATCCGCCCAGGCGGTTAAGCCCCTCCCCTTTAGGGGAGGGGTTGGGGTGGGGCGTGTCATACCCAGCACTGAGAGTCGGACAGCCCCCACCCCCGGCCCCTCCCCTAAAGGGGAGGGGTGAGAAA
>JANOAJ010000116.1:0-21012 GCA_031411035.1 Sphingomonadales bacterium | reverse complement strand
CCAGCGACGTGGCCGACGACTATGGCACCGGGTACAGCCACCATCAGCTTGTAGAAGGCATGAAAGCGTATCGTGTGCCGGGCCTCACGTTGCCCGCAATTGCGAAGGTGCCGGAATGATGGTTAGCGAGAATGATGTGGCCCTGCCCGCTGTGTGGACAGTCGCGATGGTGGCTGCCCGATGGCAGTGCGGAAGTACCTTTGTTTATTCCGAGATTTCTAACGGCGGGCTTAAGGCCAAGCGGTACGGGGCCAAGCTGCTGCGCATTTCGCTAGAGGCATTGCTGGCCTATGAGGGAAATGCAGAGGATGCGGCTACCATAGCTGCCCAAGTTACCGCCCCGATTGCGGAAGGCCCCGCCGCGATGAAAACTGCTGATATGCACTCAACGGCACGGTTGGCTAGGAATAGGCAGCGGAAGTAGCGGGGGCTTATTTTGCCGCGTTGGGGGCGAGGTTCCTCGATGCCAGGGCAATCCTCGCCACGTCTCCGGGGCTGCCCGGAAAGGGGCCACCAGAGCGCGCGGCGGGGTGTCTGCTATCAACCCCCTTGGAAGGGGACGGGCGGGGCCTCACCCTGTTTCAGGGCTGCCAGAGGGATGCCGACTTGTCGGGCCAGAGCCGCCCCTGTTTTGGGGACGGAATAACCCTTCGCGCCAAAGGGCGAGCCGCCCTGTGCCCCGTTCACCCAATCGTTGCTGCCACGGTGGGCAGGTGCAGCCGGGTTAGCTGTTGGGGCCTGTGCGGACTTGAAGGAAAAGTTATCGGACGGGGCCGGGGCGGGTGCAGCATTAGCCGGGGCCGGGGACATAGCTGCATCAATCATGGTCTGGTCAGGTTCGTAGCCAAGGGCAGCGGCCAAGCCCCCGCTGGCAATATCCGCCTGTGTCATTTCGCCTAGCTTGATAGCAAGGGCGGCAGCGTCGCGGGCCATCATGGGAGCAAGGGCCTGTAACTCTGCCTCGCTACCCGTCCGGTTGTAGGTTGCCAGCGCATTATCGTAGAGTGCCACCGTTGGGTCATCACTGGCCTCGATAAGGCGGATTGTCCGCTGGATGGATGCCCCCAGTTCCGGGGACGTAGCCAAGGCCGTATCCAATGCAATCTCGTAGGCGGTGCGGGCGGGGTGGCCAAGGGCAGTCAGCCGCTTGGCGTGGGCAGTAACGCCGCTGGCGTCCCCGCCGTTGGAATGAATGACTGTGAGGGCAGCGTTCACCTTGACGCGCTGCTTGTTGGTAAGGGCGGTCATGCCGCTATCTCCTGATCTGGGGTGGCTTGGGTGCAAGCCTGAATATATTGCTGGGTGCGCTTGATTGTGTCGCTGGATAGTCCGGGCCGGTCTGCCCGTTCCCAATCTGCCAGCGTCTCTGCTGCCACTAGGCGGGCTTCCCCCTGTGCGTCCGGGGAGAGGCTAGCTAGTCGATCATCGAAGCCATTGCCGGAGAGGCTGGGATAACCAAGCCGCACACGGTCTGCTGTCTGGCATAGGAATACCGCAGTGGTGGCGACAGCGCGGGGGTTAGTGAGGCGGGCCGCGTCCGGGCCGTGCATCAGCCACACCGATACGCAGCCCCATAGGGCATCCTGCACAGCGGCTTCGCCATGCGGGCCGCAGCGGGTGGCCAGTTCCTCTAGGGACGTTGCCCACAGGCTGTAGCGGGCAGGCAGCGGGGCTGGGGCGGGGGCAGCAAGGGCGGGATGCCCCCTGTCTCGCGATGGGGCATGTTCCCGCAGTTGCTTCAAGGTGCGCTGGCGTTCGGCTGCTGCCCGCTTGCCACGGGCCTTGCGGTTAGGCTGTGAGATAGCCACGCTTCATCCCTTGGAAATAGAGGCGCATAGCTTCCGGTGGATCGCCGGGGGCAAGGTTCTGGATAAGGTTCGGGATCGCGTCCGGGCGGACTTCCATCAGGTAGCCCCATGCGTCGGCGGGAAGGGCATCAAAGCTGGTTGATACGCTCTCTGCCCATACGCTCTCGTGCATCCCGTAATCGTAGGTCATGCGGGTAACGGTGATGGTGTAGCTGGCGGCTAGGGCTGACTGTGAGAGGCCGCTCTTGTCAAAGCCAACATCAACCCGAATATCCTTGAAGTTGCCATAGCGGCCCTTGCGTTCGGCTGACAGCTTATCGGCCATCGCCTCTGCCAAGCTGGTCATGGCCACGGCAAGGTCTGCCCTTACCTTCAAGGCAGTGGCTTCCGCATCCTTCAATCGCTGCAACAGGGCTACGTCTGCCTCTGCCTGTTTGAGCCTGTCACGCAGTTCCTCAACCAAAGTGGTCAGTAGTTCGGCGTCAAGCTGTGTCTTTGGTTTTGTCATGGTAATCCTAGTGGGGCTAATCAGCCGGGGAATGTTTCGTCATAGAGGCTGGGGACTGCCGCCCCTGCCATGCGGGCCGCCTGATTGGCGGCAATCTCTGCCAAGCGTGATGCGTGGGCATTAGGTTTGCGGGGCCGCAAGGTCATATGCCGGGGTGCGGGATAGTCCCCATGATAGGCGTTAAGAACAGCGCCAGCGGGCGTTGAACCCGGCTTACGCCTTACAGCGTATAGCGGGCAGGGAATGCCCAAGATTTCAAGAGTGGCCCGCAAGCCCATCATCAGCCTGCGGTCTGCCCTTAGAAAATAGGCTTCCGCAGCCTCACCCTTTATGATGTCATCGGTAACGGTATAAGTTGCCATTCGTATGTCCTGTTGATTGTTTCTCACATCGGCATCGCAATGGATGGCCGTGGAATGCGGGGGTTATGTATTGTCATGAATGTGGGGACGCATCGGGCTAATTAAGTACAATGAGTAATAGAGATATGCCTCTGACATACGCTCTTATCGGTTCTTTATTGCAACTGATTGCCCTTGGGGCTTAGCCTGTAGTTTCACAGGCTCTATGCGCAGTCATTATATCCGGGATACTCACGGCATAGCTATTGCCTGCCCGCTGTTCATGCCCCGCTCGTGGCCGGTGGAATTGGTTATACCGGCGGGGATGATGCGGGCAGCAATAACTATGCCTGTGAGGATGCAGCCAAGGTATGACTGGCAAGGGTTTGGAGTATCCCCTTGGAATGACCTAGCATGTTCAATGCCTAAGCCCCTGCGCCGTTCAGGGGTTACTATGCATCTAGCGAAACAGTATATAACCGTTACATGCTAGGTCAATCAAAGGGGATGGTTCACGGTCTATAGACCTGTAGGCATTCACCGCGTTCTATTGGCCACTCCTCACTTACGCTGGTTGGTATGCTGGTTGTTATGTCCGGTCTCTCTCTTACTACCATCATGATCCTAGATTGGATAAGTTGGGTTTGATCCTGCCGCCCTTCCTCCGGTCTATCAGGGTAGCTCCGGGGTTTATCCGGGGTTATTCCAGCAAATAGATGCAGGGATGAGGGCGGTAGCTTGAACGTCATGATCCTGAGTTGGATTAAGCGCGTTTGAGAGCCTGCCGCATTGAATGTTAGAGCCGTCACCGGCGCGAAAAGATGGATGTTTCTTCTCTTTCCTACGGTATCAATTCAACCCGGCTAAAAACCCGCAGAAATCAGCCGAAAATCAGCCATTGTGCAGCGCATGGCTCTTTTCCATAAAAGTAACTTATGAGCCGAATATTCGTTCGCGCTGGAACTTTTCCATGGCGATGGCATAGGCCATGTCCGCATCGTCTTGACGAATTTTGGCATTGACCTTGTCGTCTACTTTCTGCCTTTTCACAGCCTCGCTGCAATACCGCTTCACTGTTGCGAGCGACAAATTGAAATGCTCTGCCGTTGCCTTGATGCTTGCGCTATTCTCATGCCGCCACAGGGCCACCGCAGCCCCGTCCCGCGCCTTTGGGCGCCCCAGGCTCTCTTTGCCCCTATGCGTCTTGCCGGTCTCTGCAAGCGCCTTGCGGGCTGTCGCGCGGCCATCGGCTGTGCGCTCCGCGATCTTGCGCCGCTCCATATCTGCTACCTGCGCGAGCACGGCTAGGATTATCTCTCCAACGCCCCGGCCAATCGGCCCAAGCCCGTGAACGTCCACAGTCACGCCCGCCTCTATCAACCGACGTACAGTGGACTGTACGTCCAGCGCGTCACGTCCGAGGCGATCAACAGCGTAAACATGCACGGTGTCCCCGCTCCGCACCGCTTCAAGGAGCTTGGCGAAGCCTGGCCTGCTGGCAGCCATTGTGGCCCCGCTCACGCCCTCGTCGGTATGTTCTTGGTCAAACCCCCCGCCCATGGCGCTGCGCTGCGCGTCAATGCTCTGATCGCCTGTGGATACGCGGTAGTAGGCTATACGATGTGTCATGGTTGGCTCACAAGTTAGAGGGATCGCTAGGCCCGGCTCATAAGCTGGCCAAAATATGCTGTCAACATATCTTTTGAGCTATAGCGCTAAACTTACAAGTTCTAAGCCACCCGATGTCGGACTGTGGCGGAGAGGGGGTATGGGGGAACCCCGCGTCCAAGAATATGTGAAGCACCTCTTCTCGTATCTATCTCGTTTTTAGGTCGTTGGCAGTTGCCCTAGAGTGAGGATCACCTAGGGTGTTTCCAGACATGGGAGAAACTCCAGTGGGTGAAACGGTCTTTGTGCTGGGTGCTGCGGCGAACAAAGAATTCGATTCCGCATACCCGATGCCAGTCGGTAGTGAATTAGCACAAGCGATTCAAAACGTGCTCCGGGCTGATTTGCAGAATTTGGACAACCCTTATCACGGGGAAATTTCCGGTATTATCATGCGCGATGGCGGCGGGTTTTCTGATAAACACATTGCGGCAATGAAGCGGATCGAAGCTGGCATCGCATTTAAGGAGTCTATCGACGAATTTATAGATGAGTGGAAAGATTTGGATTTCCTAGAATATGTTGCCAAGACGTGCATTGCCAAAATTATACTAGATTCCGAGAGAAATATGTGTCTAGGTCGCGTCTCTACCGAACCTCTAGATATCTCATATGCGATGAGCCAAATACGAGAATCATGGTTGGGTCTATTACTTAGATTGGTGAACCCACAAATTAGGAGAAGAGATACAAAATCTTCATTGGATGGAATTTCATTTGTAACATTTAACTATGATAGATGTCTGGAACAGGCAATTTTCTTTTACCTTCATCACACACAAGGAATGTCAATAAAAGAAGCCTCTAATCGATTGGCGGAAATTCCGATTTTTCATGTCTATGGTTCTCTAGGAAAACTTCCCATTCAGGAAAAGGAAGGAATTCCATTCGGAGCACCGCAAATCTATGCGGCGAAGGCAGCACGCGACATCCGAACATTCACAGAAGAGATAGATTCTCAACATGCACTCAACATGCAGAAATTGGTAAAAGATGCAGAAAAGATTGTCTTTCTGGGCTTTGGCTACCACGAACGGAATATGGAAATCTTACGTACTAATGATTGCTCGGATCAAGTGCAGATATTTGGCACATCGAAGGGAATGCGAGCACCAAAGATGGCCTATGTCCAAAACCAGTTCATGCCTGAATATGCGCAGAAGGTGATTCTCGATTCTCACTGCAATAGTTTAATCTGGGATATGCAAGATGCCCTATTTGCTCTGAGAGATTGACCGACTCCGGCCCTCACTTCGTCATGAGGCTTGCGCTTGCAAGTCCCGCCCCTTGAGGTAAGCACCTCATGATCGAAAAGTCAGGCGGCGCAAACGATAAACCACTCGGCTTCGGTGACCAGTCAACGACAGGGGAATATTGTGGCCGTTGATCTTCAGGACCTATCCAAGCGGTTGTTCCAGACAGCTAACCAGCTCTGGGCAAATACCGCGCTGCGGCCTGACCAATACTCACAGCCTGTCCTAGCCCTTATTGCCTTGCGGCAGATGGAGGCAAAGTTCGACATGGTGCATGGGCAGCTAGCACCAACCTTCACCGGGCGACTTACGCCCGCCCCGGTTGATTATCAGGCGCGGGGGGCGATCTATCTGCCCGAGGTGGCGCGCTACTCCTACCTGCTTGGATTGCCAGAGACGGCCAACCTGGCCGAGGCGCTCAACACGGCGATGAAGAGCATTGTGGATACCAACCCGGACTTGGCCGGGGTACTACCGCAGAGCTATGGCGCGCTGCCCGATGCGGTGCTGCGAGAGTTGATGCGGCTGCTGGCCCCGCTTGACATCGAAGGGGACGCCTACGGCCTCATCTTCGAGTATTTCATGGGGCAGTTCGCGGCGGCCTACATGCAGAAGGGCGGGGAGTATTTCACCCCGTCCTCCATCGTGAAACTCATTGTCGAGGTGATCGAGCCGTACCGGGGCAAGATTTTCGATCCGGCGTGCGGCTCTGGCGGGATGTTCGCGCACTCGGCGGAGTTCGTGCGGCGACACCACCTGGCACCCGAACGGGAAATCAGCATCTACGGTTGCGAGAAGATGGCCGACACGCAACGGCTGTGTCGCCTCAACCTAGCGGTGCATGGTCTGTCTGGAGACATCCGCGAGGCCAACGTCTATTATGACGACCCGCACAAGATGGTCGGCAAGTTTGACTTTGTGATGGCCAATCCGCCGTTCAACCAGTCTGAAGTGGACAAGGCGCGGCTGGTTAGTGAAACCGGCGTGGTCGATGCCCGATTCCCGCTTGGGCTGCCTAGTACCAACAACGCCAACTACCTTTGGATTGGGCTGTTCTATGCCGGGCTGAATGAAACGGGTCGTGCGGGTTTCGTCATGGCAAACAGTGCAAGCGATGCGGGCGGCTCTGAACGGGCGATGCGACAGAAGCTGATCGAGAGCGGCGCTGTCGATTGCATCATCACCACCTCGCCCAATATGTTCTTCACGGTGACCCTGCCGGTTACGCTGTGGTTCCTGGATCGCGGCAAAGCCAATGGCCCGCGTGGTGACGAGTTGTTGTTTATCGATGCCCGGCACATTTTCCGGCAAGACAGCCGGGCGCACCGTTCGTTCACGCCCGAGCATGTCGAGTTCCTGGGCAACATCGTGCGACTTTGGCGCGGCGAGGAGGAGGAACTGGAGGCAGGCAGCGGGCCAAAGATGGTTGAGACCTTTGGCGAGGATCGCGACTACCGCGATATTCCCGGTCTGTGCAAGGTTGCCAGCCGCGCCGAGATTGCTGCGCAGGACTGGAGCCTCAATCCGGGACGCTATGTTGGCGTCGCTCCAGGCGAGGAACAGGACGACGAAGACTTCAAGTTGAAGCTGGATGCGATGCAAGAGGAGCTCGAGGCGCTCAACATTGAGGCGGCGCGATTGCAGGCGTTGATTGCGGATAATGTTGCGGAGTTGCTGGAAGCGTGAGCAAACTGCCCACACAGACACTTGGCGACCTCATCGAAGTTAAGCATGGCTTCGCCTTCAACAGCCAATACTTTGCTGATAGCGGCCCATACGTCTTGCTCACGCCTGGAAACTTTTATGATGGGGGCGGCTTCAAAGCCCGAGAATCACAAAAGCATTACAATGGCCCGGTTCCCGAAGCATTCGTCTTGAATGCCGGTGACTTGCTTGTTGCGATGACGGAGCAGGGCGAGGGACTGTTGGGCAGCGCTGCAATCGTACCTTACGACCGTACGTATCTGCATAACCAGCGCCTTGGACTTATCCGTCCTCGGGAAGGGGCCGAAGTTGATCTGCGTTTTGTCTATTATCTCTTCAACTCGCAAGCAGTGCGGCAGCAAATCCGAGCTTCGGCTAGCGGTGCTAAGATACGGCACACTGCGCCAATGCGGATTTATGACGTTAAGGTACCCGCTGTTCACGTGGGGGATCAACGCCGCATAGCATCTATCCTGGGAGCCTATGACGACCTGATCGAGGTCAACCGTCGACGGGTGGCGCTGTTGGAGGGTATGGCGCGCGGGCTATTCGAAGAGTGGTTCATCCGCTTCCGCTTCCCCAGGCATGAGGCTGTGCCGGTTGTCGATGCACCCGACGGGCCGCTGCCTGCGGGGTGGAACTGGGTCCCCTTTTCTCAACTTGCTCAGTTCATCAACGGGTACGCGTTTAAGCCTTCCGACTTTGAGGACGCTGGCTTGCCAGTCATCAAAATACCCGAGTTGAAGAATGGGATTTCGGTCAAGACGCCTCGCAACTCAGGCAAGAATGTTCCTGCGCAACTCTTTGTTGATGATGGCGACCTTCTCTTTTCCTGGTCGGGAACCTTGGCGATCAGCGAATGGATAGGAGGCCCAGGCCTGCTAAATCAGCATCTGTTTCTCGTTGTGCCTAAGGCCCAAGTCAGTCGGGCATTTTTGCGGGAGGCTCTGCGCGCAGCACTGCCGCGATTTGAGCTTCAAGGTGTAGGGGCCACGATGAAACACATAAGGCGGTCTGCTCTGGATAATGTTTGCGTTGCGCTGCCATCGGATGAAGCCATGGTAAGTCGCGCCGATGCAGCTTTCATGAGTTTCTATAAGGAGATTGTGGTCCTCCGCTTGCAGAACGCTAATCTCGCCTCCTCCCGCGACCTCCTCCTCCCCCGCCTCCTCTCCGGCCAGCTCTCCGTCACCGCAGCCGAGCGCGAACTTGAGGATGCCGCCTGACATGGCCCCGTCGCTGACTGGCCATCTGGCATCGGAGGACGGGTCGGTCGAACAACCGGCGCTGGAACTGTTGCAGGAGCTGGGCTGGAGCTATGCCAATCTGTTGCACGAAGTACCAGGCCCGGCCAACCCGACCGGGCGCACAAGCTTTCGCCAGGCCCACCTTCCGGCCCGGCTGAGCGCGGCGCTGGCGAAGCTCAATCCTGATCTGCCTGCAGATGCCCTGACACAAGCCCTGGAGCGCCTGACCGAGGATCGCGGGGCGATGCTGCCACACGCCGCCAACCGGGCTGTGATGGCGCTGCTCGCGGACGGTGTGGCTGTCGAGGTTCGCCGCGATGACGGCGGTTTCGAGACGGTCAACGTGCGGGTAATCGATTGGATCGATCCGGCGGCCAATGATTTTCTGGTTGCCAGCCAGGTCTGGATTGAGGGGCCACTGCACAAGCGCCGCCCGGATACCATCGGCTTCGTGAATGGACTTCCGCTGATGGTCGCAGAGTGGAAGGGTCTCACCCAGCCGCTGGCCGACGCCTATGACAAGAACCTACGCGATTACCGAGACGCTATCCCAGCGCTGTTCGATGCCAATGGCTTCGTTATCCTGTCCAACGGGCTCGAGGCGGTGATGGGGGCCAGCCATGCCGCCTATGAGGCATTCGCCCCGTGGAAGCGGCTGGAGGAAGGCGGCGCTGAGAGTGTTAGCCTGGAGACTTTGCTACGCGGCACCTGCGAGCCTGCCCGGTTCCTGGACCTGATCGAAAACTACTTGCTGTTTGAAGAGGCCAGAGGCGGACTGCGCAAGGTAGTGGGCAAGTACCACCAGGTGCTGGGGGTTAACCGGGCTATCGAAGCGGTGCGCGACATAGCGGACAACGCCGGACGACTGGGAGTGTTCTGGCATACCCAAGGATCTGGCAAGTCGCTATCGATGGTGATGTTTGCCGAGAAGGTGCTGCGCCGCCTGGGGGGCAATTACACTTTCGTTATCGTGACCGACCGCACCGAGCTGGACGACCAGATAGCCACCACTTTTGCGGCAACGGGGGCTTTGACCAAGAACGTCCGCGATGCCCAGGCTGGCAGTAGGGTGCATCTGCGCGAGTTGTTGGCAGGTAACGAGCGGTACGTCTTCACCCTCATTCAAAAGTTCGGTACTGAGGACCGTGAGCCGATGCCGGTGCTATCCGATCGATCCGACATCATTGTCATCACAGATGAAGCCCACCGCAGCCAGTACGACCAGCTCGCGGCCAACATGCGCGCGGCGCTTCCCAATGCCGCTTTCATCGGGTTTACCGGCACCCCGCTTATCAAGGGCGAGGACAGCCGCACCCGCGAAGTGTTCGGGGATTACGTCTCGATCTATGACTTTGCCCAGTCAGTGAAGGACGGGGCAACGGTGCCGCTGTTCTATGAGGCCCGCAAGCCCGAACTACAGATGAACACCGACGAGCTGCGCGAGGACTTGGAGGCGCTGCTGGAGGACGCCCAGCTAGACGAGGCCCAAGAGCAAAGGCTCAACCGGGAGTTCGCCAGGCAATATCACCTCATCACCCGCGATCATCGCCTGGACAAGATCGCAGAGGATCTGGCGCTGCACTTTTCGACCAGGGGCTATCGCGGCAAGGCGATGTTCGTGGCCATCGACAAGGCAACCGCCGTGCGAATGCACCTCAAGGTAAAGCTTGCCATTGCCCATTTGATCGCAACCGACGAAGCACGGTTGAAGGTGGCGCACGAAGCCGAAGGCGCGGCGATAGCCGACCGGCTGGAGTGGATGCGCTCGCTTGATATGGCCGTGGTGGTCAGCCAGTCGCAGAACGAAATTGACGACATGCGCCAGAAGGGTCTGGACATCCTGCCGCACCGCGAACGGATGATGAAGGAAGACCTGGAGGCCAAGTTCAAGAACGCCGACGATCCGCTGCGGCTAGTGTTCGTCTGCGCTATGTGGATTACCGGCTTTGACGTGCCATCGATCAGCACGGTCTATCTCGACAAGCCGATGAAGAACCACACGCTGATGCAGACCATCGCGCGGGCCAATCGCCGGGCGGATGGCAAGACATCAGGCGTGATCGTGGATTACGTTGGCGTGTTTCAGAACCTTCAGAAGGCGCTGGCGGTCTATGCCGGAGCGGGGGCGGGCGGTGCCGGGCCTGGGGAAGGTGCAACGCCGATTTCCGACAAGAAGGCCCTGATCGAGGCGCTGGAGGCAGAGCTGGCCAACGCAGATGCCTTCAACGCGTCGCTAGGGGTAAGCAGCCAAGCCATCCTGGACGCCAAGGGGCTGGCTAGGAACACTCTCATTGCCGGTGCAGTTGAGTTGATGATTGCCCCGGATGCACGCCGCCGCGAGTTCCTGCGGCTGTGCGGTAATGTGGTGAAGGCATACAGGGCCCTGCTGCCCGATGAGCGGGCTGCGCCGTACCTCGGCCCCGTTGCGGTGCTGCACACGCTGTACGACGCTGTGAAGGCCAAGCTGGGCCCTGCTGACATCTCGGCAATCGCAGCCAAGATTGCCGCGCTGCTTGACGAAAAGATCGAGGGCGTGGCGATCCTCACGCCGATTGTCGAAGGTGACAGGGCCGAGGGCCGGGTGGACCTGTCCGACATCGACTTCGAGAAGCTGGCTAGCCTGTTCGCGATGGCACCCAAGCTGGCCGCCGAGCAGCTCCGCGATGCTGCCGAGGAGAAGGCGGAGGAAATGGCCCGCGCCAATCCGACCAGGAAGGAACTGGTCGAGCGGTTGGAGGAGTTGGTTGCTGAATATAACGCAGGATCGATCGATGCTGAGGCGTTCTTCAAGGCGCTAAAGGAGTTCGTCGCTGACCTGGACCAAGAGGAAGAGCGTGCTGCCCGTGAGGGGCTGAGCGAGGACGAGCTGGCGATTTTCGACTTGCTGACCAAGCCTGCCCCGCTCCTGACCAAGGCCGAGGAGATTGAAGTCAAGAAGGTCGCCAGGGGCTTGCTGGCGCGCCTGCGAGAGCTGGTCGCGGCGATTAACTGGGTGGCAGGGCAACAAACCAGAGCGGCGGTCCACTCGGAAATCCGGGTCAAGCTGAACGAATTGCCCGAGCAGCCCTATCCGATGGACTTGTGGCAAGCCAAGGTCGATCAAGTCTGGGACTTTGTTTTGAGCCGATACGCTTAACCCAATCGAGACAGTCGAACGGGGCGATTCGAGCGTCGTGGCCTATCATGCAATCGGCAGGCGGTATGGGGGAAAGCCGTGTCTAAGAATGTCAGAGGCATCCCTTCGCAAATCTATTGCGTTTTCAGGTCGCGGAGCAGTTGCTCCGCTGTTAGCTCTGGCACAGCGCGTTAAGGTAGTAAGTCTTGAGCGAAGTCCAATAGGTTTCCGCCATGCTCTAGAGCCTTGTCAGCCCCTTCTGCTGTCGCCGACAGCCAGACCACACTGGTACTCACTCGCTTCATGAAAGCCAAGGTTCCCTTGAGCCAGCTCTGTGCCGCAGGGGCGCTAGAGCCCGCCATAGTATGAGATCGTATGAGTTCGGAGGATACCGAACCACATACGCGAGATAGCCCATCAATACCAATTACATCAAACGAGATTATCGCGAAAATAAGCTGACTAATCTGAACCTTAAGAAATGACTTTAGTCTTTTATCAATATCCGCCTCTTCAAGTGAAGTAAGCATTTCTTGCAGTTCCGCATGTATCGCGTTAAGTGTGATTTGATTAACAGCGCCAGATTCGCTCTTTGTTAATATTTCTCCGGCAATAAACAATATGTCTATAGATTCTTTTACGCTGATAATATGGGAACAGCTTTGAGACGACATATACCCAACTGTGATGTAGTTTCGTAGTTTTGCCGTTGAGGAGGTGTAAAGTGTCTTAGAGCGCTCAGAACTCTCTAAGGCGTCTAGTTCGCGAGATAGCTGGTCGAATTTCAGCGAAATCTGAAGTATACCTTGAAAATACTCTGGCGAATCGAGATCAGCCCTAAAAAGGTTCGCCCATCCCGCCGAAACCGGTATATTTCCATAGCCAATCAGGCTCTCGAATATGCCAGCAATTTCCCAAGCCACCGTTGTCAATTTCAGCATCTTTCTATTTTCGGCCTTCGCGGCCCGTTAAGATACCGCCATTTGATTGTTAATCAACCCGGCTGCCCCGCTCGTCGCGGCTTGCGCTCACTGTTACATCCGTGTAGCTCAACCATGACAGCCCCCTAAAAATAACCCTTTGTTTTCATTGGTTTAGCCGACAATTCCGCAACTCCCCTAGGCTCCACCAATTTTCCGGAACAGAAACTGTCCAGGGGACAGTTTCCCTGAAAATTCCCAAGCGATAGCGCGGGAGGGTGTGCGCCGCGCAATTACCCGCTTCCTATGCTGCTGGTCCTTCGGGGACGCAGGTTACCGGCCATCCATTTGCTTGGCGCGATATTCGATGATGTTCGCCGTCGCCACCATGCTCAGCATCGTGTAGAAAATGGTGCCCAGAAACCCCACGAAATAGATCCACCCGAACTTGATCTCGAACGCTATGGCGAAGGGGTGAAGATCCGGCCGCAACCCGATATGTTGGGCAAATTCGTCGATACCGGCGTTCCATGCGAAGCAAATCAGCAAGGCCAGCGCACATACAAAGGAAACCGCGATCCCGAAAAAAACGGAGAATGTGGGAAATCTGAACGCTGTGACCGGCAATAAAACGGTGTAGGCAACAGCCAGGACGGCAAGAACCTCGCCTAGCATCTCAAATCTCCCCCAAATCGGCATATGGCCTCTGAACCCGCCCCGGATTAGCTTTTGGTATGTGACTTGTCATCTGAATCGTCGTGCGCGACGGATAAAAGCGCGCGGGCGCGCCATTCATCTCCGGGCAAGACAGTGGAGCGCACTCTGGCTCACTATGAGCCTGATCTTACCCTTCGCTGCCGCTGCGGCGCTTGCCATCCCCGTTCCGGCACCTGCCATATCCCAAGGCACTGTCGTCCGCCTGAGCGCGGCCGAGGCAGAGGCCGCGATAGAGTCAGCCGCCCGCCGCAACGCCGATGCGCCTCAAGAAGCGGCACTTGCCGACGACCAGGTCAAGCAGGCGAAAGGCCCTTTGGGGGATGTGCACGGCGAATTTGGCTTCGGCGTTGGCACAGGCGGTTACAACGAAATTTTCGGGACAGCCTATGTGCCGATCGGCGACGACGGGCTGCTCGCGTTCTCTTTTGATCGCGCCCGGCTGCCGGGGTATCGCGGACGTTATCGCCGCTAATTGCGTTTGTTTGACCAGGATCAAGGAACGCGGATCATAACGCTGTCAGGAGCCTCCCCGTCACCAATGGAGGTTTTTCCGATGCACAATCCCCTTGCCGAGCCCGCCGTCATCCTCGCACTTGGCGCCATGGCCATGTTCATCGGCATTTTGCTGTTTGCCTCCATCCAGGACGCCATGCTGGACCGGCGCAACAAGGATTGAGCGACCGGGTTCGCCCTATACGGTGAGCATTACGGTCACTTCATCGCCCGCCGCAATGCCTTCCCGTTTGCGCACATCAGCTTTCATCGGCAGCAGGAAACCGCCACTCTCCCGGTGCGGAAACAGGGAGGTTTGCCAGCTTGTCCGGCCAATCCGTGCTGAGACGCGCACCGATCCGAAGCCGCCTGTGCGGCCAAGCGCGGCATAGCGGATTTCCGTGGCGGTCTGCGCGTCCACAGTCACGAAGTGCCAAGCCGCCGTACCCGGCTTGTCCGGTCGCCACAGCCAGAGCGGGGCTGTGACCTGAAAGCTGTCCGTTTCGTCTTCCATTGGGCGGACATATGTCCGCAGGCTCCCCAAAGCAAATGGCCCTGCCACACTGAGTCGCCCGTTACCGGGCACCTGCCCGCTCGCTTGACGAAAACGTAATTTTATTTCAAGAAACGGATGGAAGGATTGCGTGTGGCTGCGCCTTCCTCTGCCCCCGGATTTCAAGGATACCAAAATCCGCGTTCTTCCTTATAGGGGGCCGAGAATCACCCGGCTTGTCCGGATGCCACCAAGGAAACAGGGTTACAGATGAGCTTCCCGCCAAATCAGGGCTTGTATGACGCGCGCAACGAGCATGACGCCTGTGGCGTCGGCTTTGTCGCGAATATCAAAGGCGCAAAGTCGCACGAAACCGTCCGGCGCGGACTGGAAATCCTTGTGAATATTGACCATCGCGGCGCGGTGGGGGCTGATCCGCTGCTGGGTGACGGCGCTGGCATCCTGATCCAGATTCCTGATGCCTTGTTCCGCGATTGGGCTGCCACGAACAGCGTGAACTTGCCGCCGGTTGGCGATTACGCCGTGGCGATGTGTTTCCTGCCGCAGGACGAAGCCGCGCGGAACTTTGCCGCGCAGACGTTCGAGAGCTTTACCGTCAAGGAAGGCCAGACCGTGATTGGCTGGCGCGATGTGCCCACCACCCTGACCGGACTGGGTGCCGCCGTGATCGCGCAGATGCCCGTCATGCGCCAGTTGATCATCGGTCGCGGCGAAAACTGCGCCGATCAGAACGCGTTTGAGCGCAAGTTGCTGGCCATCCGCAAACAGGTGCAAAACCCGCTCGAGGCGCTCGCCGAAAAGTACGACCTGCCGGGGCTGACCGAACTTTACATGCCCTCACTCTCCACGCGGACGATCGTGTACAAGGGGCTGCTCCTGGCGGGGCAGGTCGGCAGTTTCTACGACGATTTGCGCAACCCGCTCTGCACGTCTGCGCTGGCGCTGGTGCATCAGCGCTTCTCGACCAACACCTTCCCTAGCTGGAAGCTGGCCCATCCGTACCGCTACATTGCCCATAATGGCGAAATCAACACGGTGCGCGGCAACGTCAACTGGATGAACGCCCGCCGCCGGACGATGGAATCCGAATTGCTGGGCGCGGATCTTGACAAGATGTGGCCGCTGATTCCGCACGGCCAGTCAGACACGGCCTGCCTCGATAATGCGCTCGAACTGCTGGTCGCAGGCGGATACAGCCTGGCCCATGCCGTGATGATGCTGATCCCGGAAGCCTGGGCGGGCGATCCGCTGATGGATGCCGGGCGCAAGGCGTTCTATGAATATCATGCCGCTCTGATGGAACCCTGGGATGGCCCGGCTGCCGTGGCCTTTACTGACGGCCGCCAGATCGGTGCGACACTGGATCGCAACGGACTTCGTCCGGCCCGTTTCTGCGTTACCGACGATGATCATGTGATCATGGCCTCGGAAAGCGGCGTCCTTCCCGTCAAGGAAGACAATATCATTCGCAAATGGCGTCTCCAGCCCGGCAAGATGCTGCTGATCGATATGGAGCAAGGCCGCATCATCGAGGATGAGGAAATCAAGGCAGGCCTTGCCAAAGCGGAACCCTACGCAGAATGGCTGGAAGCCGCGCAGTACAAGCTGAAGGATCTCGAGGAAGTGGAGGCCGTGGAGCCTGCCCTTGCCAATGACCCCTCCGCCTTGCTCGACCGGCAACAGGCGTTCGGCTATACACAGGAAGATGTCAGCAGGTTCCTTGAACCGATGGCGTCGAACGGGGATGACCCGCTGGGATCGATGGGAACGGATACACCGATTGCGGTTCTCTCTGCCCGGTCGCGGCTGCTTTATGATTATTTCAAACAGAATTTCGCGCAGGTAACCAACCCGCCCATCGATCCGATCCGCGAGGAACTGGTGATGTCGCTGGTGTCGATGATTGGCCCGCGCCCCAATCTGCTTGGCCATGATGCCGGATCGCACAAACGGCTGGAAGTGGATCAGCCGGTGCTGACCAATGCCGATCTCGCCAAGATCCGTTCGGTGGAAACCGCGTTGGACGGCGCATTCCGCACCGAAACCATTGACATGACCTGGGATGCCAAAACCGGGGCCGCAGGCCTTGAACAGGCCATCAAGGAAATGTGCTGGGCCGCCACCGAAGCCGTGCTGGCAGACAAGAACATCCTGATCCTGTCTGACCGCGCACAGGGGCTGGACAGGATTGCGATGCCTGCCCTGCTGGCCACCGCAGCGGTGCACCATCACCTTGTCCGCCAGGGGTTGCGCATGCAGACCGGGCTTGTCGTCGAGACCGGTGAAGCGCGCGAGGTGCATCATTTCTGCATGCTTGCGGGCTATGGCGCGGAAGCGATCAACCCTTATCTGGCCTTTGAAACGCTGGAGGAAATCCGCGTCCGCCAGAACCTGCCACTCAGCACCTATGAAGTGCAGAAAAACTACATCAAGGCCGTGGGCAAGGGCATATTGAAGGTGATGTCCAAAATGGGCATTTCCACCTACCAATCCTATTGCGGCGCGCAGATTTTTGATGCGGTCGGGCTTTCAAGCGCATTTGTGGACAAATATTTCACCGGCACCGCGACGACGATTGAAGGGGTCGGGCTGGCCCAGGTGGCGGAAGAGACAGTGCGTCGCCACGCCTCTGCCTATGGCAACAATCCGATTTACAAGAACATGCTGGACGTTGGCGGCATTTACGGCTTCCGCATGCGCGGTGAAGAACATGCCTGGACGCCCGCCAATGTCGCCAGCCTGCAACATGCGGTGCGCGGCAACAAGCCCAAGGACTATGCCGAATTCGCGGCAAGCATCAACGAGCAGAGCGAACGGTTGCTGACCATTCGCGGGCTCATGTCCCTGAAAAAGGCGGAAACACCGCTCGACATTTCGGAAGTTCTGCCCGCGAGCGAAATCGTCAAGCGCTTTGCCACCGGCGCGATGAGCTATGGCTCGATCAGTTGGGAAGCGCACACCACGCTGGCGGTGGCAATGAATCGCATTGGCGGCAAATCCAACACGGGCGAAGGTGGGGAAGATCCGGCCCGGTTCACGCCGTTGCCGAATGGTGATTCCATGCGTTCGGCCATCAAGCAGGTCGCTTCGGGCCGCTTCGGCGTGACGGCAGAATATCTGGTCAATGCCGATGATGTGCAGATCAAGATGGCGCAGGGCGCGAAGCCGGGCGAAGGCGGACAATTGCCGGGCGACAAGGTTGACAAGATCATCGGCAAAACCCGCCATTCCACGCCCGGCGTGGGGCTGATCTCTCCGCCGCCGCATCATGACATTTATTCGATCGAGGATCTGGCCCAACTGATCCACGATCTGAAGAACGTCAACACGGGCGCGCGGATTTCAGTGAAGCTGGTTTCCGAAGTGGGCGTTGGCACGGTCGCAGCGGGCGTTTCCAAGGCACGCGCGGATCATGTGACGATTTCGGGTTATGAAGGCGGCACAGGCGCGTCTCCCCTCACCTCGCTTACGCATGCAGGCTCTCCCTGGGAAATCGGGCTGGCAGAAACCCAGCAGACCCTTCTGCTCAACGGCTTGCGTTCGCGCATTGCGGTTCAGGTCGATGGCGGCCTGCGCACCGGGCGTGACGTGGCAATTGGTGCCCTGCTTGGCGCAGACGAATTCGGCTTTGCGACGGCACCGCTGATTGCCGCAGGCTGCATCATGATGCGCAAATGCCATCTGAACACCTGTCCGGTCGGCGTGGCGACGCAGGACCCCGTGCTGCGCAAGCGCTTCACGGGGCAGCCCGAACACGTCATCAACTATTTCTTCTTCGTTGCCGAGGAACTGCGCCAGATCATGGCGGAAATGGGCTTCCGCACGCTCGACGAGATGGTCGGGCGGGTTGACCGGCTTGATATGAAGAAAGCACTTGATCACTGGAAGGCGCAGGGCATTGATCTGTCCAGACTGCTGCATGTGGTGGATACGGATGGTGCCCCGCTGCATCAGACGGAAGTCCAGGACCACGGGTTGGACAAGGCGCTCGACAAGGAGCTGATCGCTGCCGCCGCCCCTGCCCTCGAACGCGGTGAACCGGTGCGGATCGAGCGCGAGGTAAAGAACGTCAACCGCACGGTCGGCGCAATGCTTTCTGGTGAAATTGCCCGGAAATACGGTCATGAGGGCCTGCCGGAAAACACGATCCGGATCGCATTCACCGGCGTGGCCGGGCAGAGCTTCGCAGCGTTCCTTGCGCACGGCGTGACGCTGGAACTGACGGGCGATGCCAATGACTATGTCGGCAAAGGCCTCTCTGGCGGTCGGGTCATCGTCAAGCAGCCCACCCATGTGAAACGCGAACCGACCGAAAATATCATTGTCGGCAACACCGTTCTGTACGGCGCGATTGCCGGGGAAGCCTATTTCAACGGCGTGGCGGGGGAGCGTTTTGCGGTGCGCAATTCTGGCGCGCTCGCTGTGGTTGAAGGCACGGGCGATCATGGCTGCGAATATATGACGGGCGGTGTGGTTGTGGTGCTGGGCAAAACCGGACGCAATTTTGCGGCGGGCATGTCTGGCGGCGTTGCCTATGTCTATGACGAAGACGGGCTGTTCCGCCAGCGCTGCAATCTGGCGATGGTCGATGTTGAAGCCATCACGCCTGATCCGGAAGGTGAGGAAGGCACGGGCCGCCCGCAACAGCGCGCAGTGAGCGTGCATGATTATGGCATGGGTGACATGCTCTATCATTCAACCGAACGGCTGCGCGTCCTGCTGGAACGCCATCACCTCCACACCGGCAGCAAGCGCGCCCGCGCCCTGCTGGATGACTGGAGCACGACGATGAGTCGCTTCGTCAAAGTGATGCCACGCGATTATGCGCGGGCTCTTCGTCAGCTTGAGGCGGAGCGCGAAGCAGCAGCGATTGTGGCAGCGGAATAATGTATCGGGGACAGTCCCTTCAGGAACTGTCCCGACAAGTGGAATTCGGAGACTTACGTGGGCAAGGCAACAGGCTTCCTTGAAATCGAACGCGAGGATCGGGCGTATGATGCACCCGAGGCTCGGCTGAAGAATTACAACGAATTCGTTGTGCCGCTCGCCGAACCGGCGATCCGCGCGCAGGCGGCACGCTGCATGAATTGCGGGATTCCTTACTGCCACAATGGCTGCCCGGTGAATAACATCATCCCGGACTGGAACCATCTGGTCTATGAAGGCGACTGGAAGAATGCGCTCGAAGTGCTGCATTCCACCAACAACTTCCCCGAATTCACTGGCCGCATCTGCCCCGCCCCGTGCGAAGCGAGCTGCACGCTGAACATTGATGACAGCCCTGTGACGATCAAGACGATCGAATGCCAGATCGTCGATCGTGGCTGGGATGAAGGCTGGATCACGCCCCAGATCGCGGAACGCAAGACCGGCAAGCGTGTTGCTGTGGTCGGCTCCGGCCCGGCGGGGATGGCCGCTGCCCAGCAACTCGCGCGGGCCGGCCACAGCGTCGCCCTGATCGAGAAGAATGACCGGATGGGCGGGCTCCTCCGTTATGGTATCCCCGATTTCAAGATGGAAAAGCATCTGATCAACCGGCGGCTGGTGCAGATGGAAGCTGAAGGCGTTGAATTCCGCACCAGCACCGAAGTGGGCGTGAACGTTTCCATCGAATCCCTGCGCGAAAATTTTGATGCAGTGGTGCTTTCAGGAGGCGCGGAAGAACCCCGCAAGCTCGACATTCCGGGCTATGAACTGGCGGGCGTCCGCCTGGCGATGGAATTTCTCACGCAACAGAACAAGCGCAACGCCGGTGATGACGAACTTCGCGCCGCCCCGCGCGGATCCCTGACGGCCACGGGCAAGCATGTGATCGTGATCGGCGGCGGGGATACCGGGTCTGACTGTGTTGGCACGTCCAACCGGCAGGGTGCGGCTTCGGTTACCCAGATTGAAATCATGCCCAAGCCGCCGACCAAGGAAGACAAGGCACTAAGCTGGCCGGACTGGCCACTGAAGCTGCGCACTTCTTCCAGCCATGAAGAAGGTTGCGACCGCGACTGGGCCATCCTTACCAAGCGCGTCATCGGCAGCAACGGCAATGTCGAGGGACTGGAATGCGTCCGCGTCGAGTGGGTCGGCGGGCAGATGCAGGAGATCGAAGGCAGCGAATTCACGCTGAAGGCGGATCTGATCCTGCTGGCGATGGGCTTTATCGGTCCGCGCAAGGCCGGGCTGATCGAACAGTCGCTGGTGGCGCTAGATCCGCGCGGCAATGTGGCAGCCAATGTTGCCGACTATGCGACCAGTCAGGAAGGTCTGTTTGCGTGCGGCGATATGCGGCGCGGGCAGAGCCTGGTCGTCTGGGCGATCCGCGAAGGCCGCCAGTGCGCGCGTTCGGTGGATCTCTATCTGATGGGTGAAACCAGCCTGCCGCGATAACACAGCGACGTTGATAATGTCGTTCGTCCCGATTTCTTCCGATTTTCTGTTTTATACTCCGCTGCACAAGATCAAAAATACACAATCAGGTTTGGAAAGCGGGGAATTCAATAGTGATATATGTAAATTCGGCTGGTTTTTGGATATGGCAGCGATATTGAAACAGGAAATTTCTCGGTTTTATTCTGTGAAGTTATTTTAATTTTTGAAAAATTATCACTTATGCTTGATACACTCAACAAAACTTGACCTAGATGATAGATCATTCCATTTTTTTTGACTTTTGAAGTAAAAGTAGCATAGCCCTTCGCATTGTAATTTGCGAAATCCATCCAAACACGCCA
>JANOAJ010000115.1:0-9406 GCA_031411035.1 Sphingomonadales bacterium | reverse complement strand
CCTTTGAGCGCCTGTCCCGAAGCGGGAACAGCAAGCAGCAGGCCAAGGGCGGGGATAAGGGCGGAGTGTCGCATGGGGGCTATCTGGCGCGGCCCTGCACGATATGCAAGCGCGCGCGCCCATCGAGCGTGACCGTGCGGGCAGAAAGATCAGCCGAAATCCGGTTGGCGCTGAAATTGCCAAGCGGCATTTGCCCCGTAACCGGCCCGCCACTCGCCAGACGCCGGGTCTTCAGGCCCACCGCGACATCGCGGGTATCCAGCCGGTACCCATCCGCAGTGGCAAAGCGGAGCGGGCCATCAATCATCACCACATCCCGGTCCATATTGTAGCGCCCGGCGTCCGCAGTCAGCGTCGCAGGGCCATCGCTCAGGGCAATGGCAGCGGACAAATCCCTGAGCTTCACCACCGGATCGCGTGAGCTTGTCTGGACCGCAGAGCCTGCGCGGATCTCGAACGGCTGGCCCTTCCCGTCTTCACCGCGATAGGTGGCAGCGGTAACGCGCATCCGTTCCTTCGCCATCGCAACCTTGTTCTTGTCGAGCACAAAGCTGATGTCTCCCCGCATCGAAAGCGGGGCAAAGACCAGCGCCGCGCCCAGCACGCCGATAAACGCGGGAAGCGCGATCCGCGCCACGCGCACGATCAGATCATGACGGCTGCCCGGTGCGGCCCAGCGCTGGCGCGGGGTGCGTTCGGGCAAGACGAGATCAGGCATGCGCGAAAATATCGATCTCCGGCCAGCCGGCAAGATCGAGACGGGCGCGGTGCGGCAGGAAATCGAAACAGGCCTGCGCAATCTCCATCCGGCCTTCGCGTTCCAGCCGCCGGTTCAGCTCTTCGCGCATCTTGTGAAGGTGCCGCACATCAGATGCGGCATATTCCCGCTGCGCATCATTGATCACCGGCCCGCCCCAATCGGAAGATTGCTGCTGCTTCGACATCTCGACGCCCACCAGATCGCGCACCAGTTCCTTCAGGCCATGCCGGTCAGTATAGGTGCGGATCAGGCGCGATGCGATCTTGGTGCAATAGACCGGGGCCGCCATGACGTGCAGATAGGCTTCGATGGACGCCAGATCGAACCGCGCAAAGTGATAGAGCTTGAGGCGCGCCGGATCCGCCAGAACGGCTTTCAGATTGGGCGCGGCATAATCGCTGTCCGGGCCAAAACGCACCAGGTGTTCGTCCCCCAGTCCATCGGAAATCTGGACCAGACACAGCCGGTCCCGGCCTGGATGAAGGCCCATGGTTTCGGTATCAACGGCAACCGGGCCTTCTGCCAGCACACCGGCCGGCAGGTCTTCTTCGTGAAAATGCACGCTCACTTGATTTGGCTTTCTCTTGCAGCGGCGCGCTTCTTGCGAACGGTACGTGCCATGATGTTGAGGCTTTCCACCAGAACGGAAAAGCCCATTGCCGCATAGATATAGCCCTTGGGAACGTGAACACCAAATCCGTCCGCGATCAGTGTCATCCCGATCATGAACAGGAATGCCAGCGCCAGCATCACGACCGTGGGGTTCTTCTCGATAAAGCGGGATAGCGGGCCGGAGGCGGTCAGCATTACAGCCACCGCCACAATCACGGCCAGGAACATGATCGGCACATGTTCTGTCATGCCGACCGCCGTAATGATGGAATCGATCGAAAACACCAGATCAAGCAGGATGATCTGGACAATGGCAGCGCTGAACCCCATCCCCGCCTTCAGCGTATCGAACATATCGTCATTGGGATCATGATCGACGCTATGATGGATTTCCTTTGTGGCTTTCCACACCAGAAACAGGCCCCCGGCAATCAGGATCAGGTCCCGCCACGAGAAGCCGTGGCCGAACGCATCAAACAATGGCTGGGTGAGCGTAACGATAAACGCCACGAAACTGAGCAGCACAAGCCGAAGGCCAAGCGCCAGACCAATACCAAGCTTCCGGGCGCGGGCGCGGAATTCCTCTGGTAATTTGTTGGTCAGGATCGAGATGAAAACGAGATTGTCTATGCCCAGCACGATTTCCATCGCGATAAGGGCAACAATCGCTGCCCAGTTGGCAGGGTCAAGGAATATCTGGATAATGTCGTTCATAGCGCTACCATTTGCCCTCGTGACGAAAAAGCTGCAAGCTGTGTTCGCTGGTTAGCCGGAGATTGCGATGAGTGAGACTAACACCCGCCCCGAAATTACCCCGCCACCAAGCGGGTTTGACTTTAACCGCCCGACCATCATCGGCCTGCTTTTTGCGGCGAGCTATTTCACCGGCATCAGTTGGCTGATCGGGGTTGTGCTGGCCTATGTGTGGAAAGGCGAACCGCACCAGCCCTGGGAAGAAACCCACTATACCTATCTTATTCGCACGTTCTGGATCGGGCTTGCGGCGTCGGTGATAGGCTGCATCACGCTGATCATAGGCATCGGATTCCTGATTCTGGCCGCTGTTGGCATCTGGTCGCTGGTTCGAACCGTTTTGTCGCTGGTAAATGCACAGAAGCGGGCAGCAATGCCTGATCCTGCCACCCTATTTTTCTAGATTGGGGTTAATGAAACAAATTCGCTCGCAGCAACGCGCGAATTAGGCTATCGCGACTCAGGGGCGCGCTACGGTTTTGCGCCCTTGACCTTGTGCCCTTCGTCCGGCGCCCGGGGTTTTTGATGGAAGCGCGGGCGATATATTCGGGAAAGTCTGATTAGACATGGGTTTTGACAAGGGACGCCGCGGTGAGCGCGGCGGGCGCGGCAGGGACAAACGCGACAGTTTCGGCGACGACAATTTTAGCGGCGGTTTTGGCGGCGGCGGTGATCGCTTCGGCGGTGGCGGTGGTGACCGGTTCGGCGGCGGCGGCGATCGCTTCGGCGGCGGTGGCGGCGGCGGATTTGGTGGCGGCAACCGTTTCGGCGGTGGCGGTGCTGGCGGCGGCGCAGGTGGCGGCGGCGGCTTCCGTGGCGGCGGCGCGCCGCGTGGCCCGATGATGCCGGCGCAGGTTGTTGGCGAAGGCACAGGCGTTGTAAAATTCTTCAATGGCCAGAAGGGCTTCGGCTTCATCGTTCAGGATGGTGGCGGAGAAGATGTGTTCGTGCACATTTCCGCTGTCGAACAGGCTGGGCTGACCGGCCTCGCTGACGGGCAGCCGCTTGGCTACACGCTGGTGGATCGCGGCGGCAAGATTTCGGCAACCGATCTCAAGATCGATGGCGAACCGATGCCGGTTTCCGATCGCGGCCCTCCGCGGGATCGCCCTGAACGCAGCGGCGGCTTCGGTGCTGACCGGGGTGGCGATCGCGGCGGTGACCGTGGCGGCGCTCCCCAGCGTCAGCTCACCGGCGAAAAGGCGACGGGCACTGTCAAATTCTTCAACGCGATGAAGGGCTTCGGCTTTGTTCAGCGCGATGACGGGCAGGCAGACGCGTTTGTGCACATTTCGGCCGTTGAACGCGCAGGCATGACCAACCTCAACGAAGGTGATCGCCTGACCTTTGACATCGAAGTGGATCGTCGCGGCAAATATGCAGCGGTGAACCTGGCACCGATGGATTGATAGTCCGCAAGGATTAGACGGAATGGCCCGCGACGCAGACATGCTTCGCGGGCCTTTTCATTTGTGCGCGGTGCGGGCAGGATGGCGGAAACCATAATTGCAGGAGAAACGGGATGTCCCAGAAAATCACCGCACTGATTTCCATCGGGCTCGCCATTGCCCTGATCGGCGCCGGAAAGCCTGTCAGCATCACCAATCGGCCGGCTGACGATGTGGCGCGGGATGCCGCGCGCAAGCCCGCCGAAATGCTGGCCTTCGCAAAGGTAAAGCCGGGGCAGCTCGTGGTCGATATGCTTCCGGGCAGCGGATATTTCACCCGCGTCTTTTCCCATGCAGTCGGCCCCAAAGGCCATGTGATCGCCCTGGTGTCTGACGTGTATGCCGCCCGCAACCCCAAGGCCGCCACCGACATTCAGGCGCTTGCCGCCGAGCCGGCCTATGCCAATGTCGAAGCGGCGGTTCGCAGTCTTGGCAATGTTGCTCCGGCAGGCACGGCCGATCTGGTCTGGACGGCACAGAATTATCATGATCTGAAGAGCGCCAAGCTGCCCGCCGGAACCGCAGGCGGGATCAACAAGGCTGTCTATGCCGCGCTCAAGCCCGGCGGCTATTATGTGATCATCGATCACAGCGCAGCGGCAGGATCCGGCGTGCGTGACGTGGATACGCTGCACCGCATCGATGCCGAAGCGCTGAAAGCCGAAGTGCAGAGCGCGGGCTTCACGTTTGACGGTGAAAGCAAACTGCTTGCCAACCCGGCGGACGACCGCACGAAACTGGTGTTCGATCCGGCCATTCGCGGCAAGACAGACCAGTTCGCCTTCCGCTTTGTGAAGCCCCGGAAATAGGGGCGGCACGCACGCCGTTTCAGCGCCCGGAACCTTGTCATTCCCGCACATGACAGGGTGAGCAGGCCATCCGGTGTCAAACTGACCCGCGCCCGCGTCACGGCTTCGTCCATCGCCGGGGCGGGTGATTATTGCCTTCCCTTCTCTGCCCTGCTCGAAGATAAGTATCGCCGCATATCCGCCGGTCACAGGTGGTGCGATCAAGAGGAGCATGGTTTGTCGGGCTATCTGTCAGAAATCCGCACGCACTGGCGTCCGCTGCTGGCCGCCTTTATCGGCATGGGCAGTGGCATGTCCGTCGTCGGGGTGATCACCAGCACCATCGTTCCCTCGCTGCTCGCGGATGTGGGCTGGAGCCATGCGGACTTTGCCAAGGTGGGCAGTGCCGCGATTTTCATGGCGCTGATCTTTCCCTTTATCGGACGGCTGACCGACGTGCTGGGCGTGCGCTGGACGGCGCTGATCGGCCAGGTGACCTTGCCGCTCTGCTATCTTGCCTATAGCCGGATGGACGGCAACCTGAGCACTTATATCGCCATTTTCGCGGTGCAGAGCCTGCTCTGCGTCACAACCACGGCCACCGTCTATTCGCGGCTGGCCGTGCAATATGTGGAAAAGGCGCGCGGACTGGCGCTGGCGATTGTCGTTTCGGGCGCGGCGCTGTTTGGCGCGGTCATCGGGCCGCTGCTCAACACCTATGTCGAGGCGCATGGCTGGCGCGACGCGTTTCAGGCAGTTGCCATTTTCACCGCGCTTGCCGGATTGGTGACGTTCCTGCTGATTCCCGCCGATTCCCAGCCCAATGTGGCCGGCGCGCCCAAGCGCAGGGCGCGGGACGATTATCCGCAGATCTTCCGCTCGCCCGCCTTCTGGCTCCTCCTGGCCGCGATGGCGCTGTGCAACCTGCCGCAAACCATCCTGCTGGTGCAATTGAAGATGCTGCTACTCGACAACGGCATCTCCGGCAAGGACGCTGCGACAATGCTGGTGGCCCCGCAGCTCGGGATGCTCACCGGACGCTTCCTGACGGGCATCGCGCTTGACCGGTTCCGGCCCTATCTGGTGGCCTTCATCACGCTGGCCCTGCCCAGCCTTGGCCTGTTCGTGGTCGCCTCCAGCTTTGACGCGCCGGCCGTGCTGACCGCTGCGGTGTTCTTCATCGGCTTTGCTTACGGCGCGGAGGGCGATGTGGTGGCCTTCCTCGTCGCCCGGAAATTCGGAGTGGCGATCTACTCTTCGGTGATGGGATTGCTGACCGCGATGATGTCCATCTCCACAGCGGCAGGTGCGTTCCTGCTGGGCAAGACGATGGAGCGGACAGGCGGGCATTTTGACCTCTATCTGATGATCGTCGGCACCGCCGTGCTGCTGGGAGCCAGCCTGCTGCTGGTGCTGGGCCGGGTGGGGGGCGAGGACGCCCCGGGTGAGGCAGCGTAAATAGGGAGCAAAGCCGCCAAAGGTCTCACTAAAGTCTCACCTGAACCGCTTTTGCCCGATCTCTTTCGACCCTATGGGATCGAGATAGACGCACATATCCGCGAGTTCCTCTTCGCTCAGTCTACCCCCTTTTTCAAAGGCAACCTTGCCGCGTTTCATCTGGGCCGCAAGGGTCTCCGCTTCAACCTGCTCCGCTGATTTCTCCGCGCGCTGTTCGCGCAGGAAATGCGACAGAGTGCCATCGGCGACCTCAGCCAATACCAGTTCGGCTTCGAGTGTTTCCACATCCATCAGCGCTTCGGGCGGCGCGGGCAGTGGCGGTTCCATCGCGCGGAGGCTCGCTTCTAGCGCGGCTTCGGGACTTGGCGCCTTTTCCCGCCCGGCCTGCCCCGGCGCGGGCGCATGGCGGCCATAGCGTTCCGGGATCAAAGACCCGAGCAGGAAGGTGAGCAGCCGATCATTATACACCCGCTTGGTGCAGACCACATTGCCATATTCATCATGGACTTCGCGCGCGACGCCTTCGATCGCGCGTTCAAAGGCAATATCTTCCAGCACCGATCCGGCATGAATCCGCGCCGCATCCCAGGCGCGGGCAAAGGCCGCCCCTTGTGGCGAACGGCGCAGGCGGGCGGCGGATTCCCGGCTCATCCCGACCGCCTTTGCCGCAGCGGTGACAATGCCGGTATCAGCCAGCACCTCAATAAAGCGCCGCTGCTTCTCCTCCGTCCAGCCATCATAACGCGCGCGGCGGCGGACAGGCACCCAGCGATACTCGGCCGGGTTATAGGTTTCCGGGGTGTCTGCGTGGTATTTGCCGACGGGCTGATCAGCCTCATCCGCGACATCCGGCGCGGCGGGCGCGGGCGCGGACGCCGGGGCCGCCTCGGGAAGCGCGGCAGAGTGGACAGGCGCGGCGGCCAGCGCAATGCTGGCGGCGGCGGGCGAGAGGGGGAGCGAATCATCCATTTGCAGATTGGAACATAAAGGGGGTGCTGTAGGACAGAAGTTTTTGCAGGAAGGGTGCGTTTTTTCCTATAGCGGGAAGGAGGGCCTCGTGAAGCGAATAAGCCCTGCGCCTTCGCGCGAACCAACCCTTTTTCTGCCTTTCTGCCTTCCTGTGAAATCACCCATGCCCGAGCCAAATCTGGCGTCAGCAATTGTCTCACACAAAGGCAGGAAGGAAGGTTGTCTTCTATGTGCTACTGTGTATTACTATACTAATACACCAAGGAGGAACATCATGCCCGCCGCTTCAGACAGCCCCTTCCCACCCGTCGCCCTGTGGAAGGTCAATGCGATGCGGTTCCTGTTTCTGCTGATGGCCGTGGTGATGGGCGGCTTCGTGTGGAAGCAGTTGCTGTTCGACTCCGCCAATTGGGATGTGATGCGCGGCCTTGCCAAATCCATGCTCGCCGCCCTCGCCCTGCTGAGCCTGCTCGGCGTGCGATACCCGCTGCAGATGCTGCCGCTGATGCTTTACGAGATCGCCTGGAAGACCATCTGGCTAACCCTGATCGCGGGCCGCGCGTGGATGGCAGGCAAATGGACAGCGGATATTGAGGGGCTGTTCACAGACTGTATCGGGATTGTGGTGGCCTATTTCATCGTGCCGTGGCGCTATGTGTGGGCGCGGTATTTTGTGCAGGGAATGGAGGGGCTGCGGAGGTGAGTTTGGGGGAGGTGCACGTGTCGCCTCAAACCTAATTCAGATTCACATCGGCCAATTTAGCTTTACGCAGTAGGTGTTGGACAACCAATATGGCATCCAATGCCGTCCTGTGATCGTCAATCCAATCAATTTCGGAATTACGGTGACAGGCGCAATAACCCTCACCCTGCAAACCCCAGCACGAGCGCCAGCGCCTGCTCCACACGCAACAAATCTTCGCGGGCGAGTTGACCGATGCGCTTTCCCAGTTTGCTGTATGCAACCGTGCTGACCTTATCGACCATGACCCGCGACGCAGTATTGAGGCCATTTTCCTTGGTTGGCTGGATCAGGGGTCGTAAATGACTACCTTCGGTCAGCGCCGTCGTAAAACCACAGAGAATGACGGACGCCTCGATTTCCCATTGTTCGGATTGAACTACCAACCAGGGTCGGGGTTTGCCCGCATAGTCGCTGGCACCCGACGCACTCCAGATTTCACCCCGAATCACGCGGGCGGGCCTGCCTCGCCCCAATCATAGGGCGGTAGAGATTCGAGCAATTCTGCATTGTTGGCTTCGATCCAAGCCATCACAGAGGCTTCATCTTCGCTCCTGTTGATCGAATCAACTTCGCGCTTGATGGCTGCGAGAATCTTTGGGTCGCGCAGATCCGGCAGCCAAATCTGCCTTGGGCGTAAACCATTGGCACGCAATACGGCGCGGCGTTTTGCCACGCGCTGTGCGCCTGTGAGGTTTTCGTGTACGCCCATTACCGGCCTCCGTTACATGTAACATAGCCGATACTGTGCGGCATTACAAATCAATCATGCTCCCGATCACCAGCGCCCATATACAGTTCCCGCCCGGTCTCGTCATACACCTTGCTCATCTCGGCCATGCCCTTTTCGGCTTCCTCAGTAGCAATGAACCCCTCACTCCCCTGATTCTGCAACCGCGCGAATTCCCGCACTTCCTGGCTGATCTTCATGCTGCAAAACTTCGGCCCGCACATGGAGCAGAAATGCGCCGTCTTCGCACCTTCGGCGGGCAGCGTCTGATCGTGATATTGTTCTGCCGTGTCGGGATCGAGGCTCAAATTGAACTGGTCGCGCCAGCGGAATTCGAAGCGGGCTTTGCTGAGCGCATTGTCGCGGACCTGCGCCGCCGGGTGGCCTTTCGCCAGATCCGCCGCGTGGGCGGCGAGCTTGTAGGTGACGACGCCGACTTTCACATCGTCGCGGTCGGGCAGGCCGAGATGCTCCTTGGGGGTGACGTAGCAGAGCATTGCCGTGCCGTACCAGCCGATCATGGCCGCGCCAATGCCGCTGGTGATATGGTCATATCCCGGCGCGATGTCGGTGGTCAGCGGCCCGAGCGTGTAGAAGGGGGCTTCGCCGCACACTTCGAGCTGCTTGGTCATATTCTCCTTGATCTTGTGCATCGGCACATGGCCGGGGCCTTCGATCATCACTTGCACATCGGATTTCCACGCGCGGTGGGTGAGTTCGCCCAGCGTGTAGAGTTCGGCGAACTGAGCTTCATCATTGGCGTCCGCGATTGATCCGGGGCGCAGGCCATCGCCCAGCGAATAGGCGATGTCATACGCCTTCATGATTTCGGTGATGTCGTCAAAATGTTCGTAGAGGAAGCTCTCTTTGTGATGCGCCAGGCACCATTTCGCCATGATGCTGCCGCCGCGCGAGACGATGCCTGTGACGCGCTTGGCGGCGAGGGGCACATAGGGCAGGCGCACGCCCGCATGGATGGTGAAATAATCGACGCCCTGTTCGGCCTGCTCGATCAGCGTATCGCGGAACACTTCCCACGTCAGGTCTTCGGCCACGCCGCCGACCTTTTCCAGCGCCTGATAGATCGGTACGGTGCCGATCGGCACGGGGCTGTTGCGGACGATCCATTCGCGGGTGTCGTGGATG
>JANOAJ010000114.1:0-18812 GCA_031411035.1 Sphingomonadales bacterium | reverse complement strand
TCGATCATCTGGGTCATGTCCAGCTTCATCGAAAGCGCGCCTTCGGTGGTCGGCTGAAGGCCGATCTTGCGCGCTGCCATTGCGATCCATTGGCGGACCCGGCGATTGCCAGTGCGATACATCTTGATGTTGCCCACACGGTAATAATCGCTGTAGCGGCGCAGGACCGCCTCCACCTCAGCAAGAGACGAGAATTCGTTGAACGAAAACAGCGCAGGCCCGGTGGAACGGATTCTCGACCCCACCATCAGCCCCGCATCCACGGCATCCTGATAGGCCAGCATGTCGATACTGAGTGTGGAGGGATCGAACGCAGTCGTGACGCCATAAGCCAGATTGGCGAGCGGCCCCCAGCTTTCGAAATCCAGCACGCCCCGCCTGATATCCGCAATATGATCGTGCGTTTCGATGAAGCCAGGTGTGATCCACTTGCCCTCGACATTGCGAATTGTGGCGCCCACAGGCAATGGCACACTGCCGCGCGGCCCGATGGCGGCGATCCTGTCCCCAGTGATCACGATATCTGCGCCTGCAATAACCGCATCGCCGCGCATCGTGATGGCCGTCGCACCGCGCAGGACAATGCTTCCGGATGGCGTCGCGCGCGGAAGTTCCACCACAGCCCGGAAAGAGGCAGGCGTTGCTCCATCCACGGGCTGACGGAAAAAGGTCGATCCGACGGCCCAGGTGATGGTCTTGCCGTCATCGGCCCAGCCGAAGAAATCGGCCCCGACATCAGTCAGTTTACGGTGCGGAACACCGGGACTGGCAAGATCAATCGTCGCCCCCTCTCCGGGAACGCCGATCAGATGCAGTTGCTGTGCGATCTGCACCAACGCCTGGCGCCCGTCCGGACTGACGCGGATATCATCGGCTGGCGCGCGCCCTTCGGCGAAATACCATCCCGGCCCGGTGACGCTGAACAGTTTGCGCCGCCCGCTTCCATCCAGCCTGACCGCGTTCACCCCGTCATCAAAACTCAGCAGCACGCCTTCAGGCGAAGTTCCGAAATGCGGCGTGCCCCCCATCGTGCCTGTGGCGATGACGTGCGGCTGTCCGCCAGATGCGGGAAGCACGATCAGGTCCGCCTGCCGCAAGGCCCCATATTCCATATAGCTGTGCATCCGCACGACATTGCTCGACCGGATCGCCACCAAGCGCGTTCCATCCGGCGCAAAAACGGGTGCCGTATAGTAATTGCCCGTCTCGGTTACGCGGACGGGTGCCCCGCCGCTGGAAGGCATTGTCCAGATCGCGCCGCCCTCGCGCGCGCTCCAGCGGACGAATGCAAGCGACTTTCCGTCCGGCGACCAGCTTGGCTGGAAGCCTTCGGTCAGCCGCTGAGGCGTGGCATCAACTCGCAGTGGCATCACATAGATTGCCCCAAGCGCCGAAAACGCCAGGATCTGGCCGTCAGGCGACTGGACAGGGTTCTGAATTAGCCTGGCCTGTACCGGCCCGCTGTCTTCATGAACCACCTGACGCGTGGAGGGGCCAATCCCGATGTCGCCGGCGACATGAAACGGAATATCGGCAGACGTGCCCGTCGCCAGATCGATCCGCGCCAGCTTTCCTCCGATATTGGCGATCAGCGACTTTCCGTCGGGCGTGAAAACATGCCGGGGAAGGCTGTCACGCCAACTCGACGCTTCTGTTTCATCCTGCTGCACGGGAAAGGCGAGCCAGTGATCTTCCCCGGTTGTGAGGTTGAGCAGCCGCAATCCCGTCCGCCCCCGGTCACGCGCGCCATAAACCAGCTTTTGCCCGTCGGGCGATAGCGCGGGCCGAAATGCGGTACCCAGCACAAGATCAGGCCGGGGACTGCGCGGCGCGGAGACAATGACCCGCTCAGCGCCCGTCACGATCTCCCGACGCACAATCGTCCATTCCGGCAGCATCCCGTGCGGCGGATCGCCATCGCGACGGGCAAAATAGAGATATTTGCCATCCGGCGACGGCGTGGCGCCGAGCACGCTCGACCATTGGGCTCTTGGCTGTTCGGGCGCTGCCTTGACCGGAATGATCAACTGTCCCTCACCAGTGGCCACGTCAAACCGCCAAAGCTCAAACGCGTCGAGATCAGCGCGGTAGCCGGACGCGGTGATGGAGCGCCCATCCGCGCTCCAGACCGGCGAGGTGAAGACCGCATTGTCACCGCGCAGGCTTATCTGGCGCGGATGTTTGCCATGGGCATCGGCGATCCAGATATTCTCCGTTCCCGACCGGTCGCTGACAAACACGATCCTGCGCCCGTCGGGGGAAAATACAGGCTGGGAATCAAATGCCATGCCGGTGGCAATGGCATGCGCTTCGCCGCCCGATGCCGGTATCGTGTAGAGATCACCCAGCAGCTCGAAGACAATCGTCCGACCGTCGGGAGAGATATCCGGGGAGAGCCAGGTTCCCTCATGGGTATCTATGCGAATATGCCGCGCGGGTTGCATCGGCAATGTCTGCCCGCGCGCTGCAACGACTGGCCTTTCGGCAGGCATCGGGCCGGATGCATAGGGTGGATGAAACGGCACATCGCCTTCATGCGCCGGAAGCGGCGACGCGATCAGGGCCAGAAACAGGGCGAAAGCGCGTTTCAATGGGGCATCACCACCGGCTTGTATCGATCACGCAGCAGCGTTTGGCGCGTCACCGAGGAAACTTGCTGACCATTCACAAAAACCGCGCGCGGCGCTGATGATGGCTCCAGCGGATCGCCATCCCACAGCACTAGATCGGCCGCACCTCCAACCGTTAGACCGCCCTTGTCCTGCGCATCATCCCATATCCGCGCGGGGGTGGTTGTGATGGCCTGAAGCGCTTCGGCATAGGGCAGCCCGTTCGCCACTGCCATGCCCGCGCCTTCGCGAAGCGCAGTGCCCACATCATAGCTCAGATAAATGCCCTGACCCGAAACGGAAAAAGCAATCTGCACGCCCGCACGCGCCAGCAGCGCCGCATTGTCACGCCGGGCGCCGATGCTATCAAAATTGACTGGCAACTCATCAAGCGGATCAAGCACCACCGGAATGGCAGCCGCCGCAAGCGCCGGGGCCGCTCGCCACGCTTCCGCGCCGCCCATGATCACGACGTGGATCCCGTAATCCTTGCCGAGCGCAATCGCCTGACGGATATCGGCTTCCCGCTGAGCCAGGATAGCCAGCGGAATGCGGCGATCCAGCACCGGCAGCAAGGCATCCGCATCAACATGATTGAGTAACTGATCGCGCGGCCCGGCGCTGCCTTTGTGCGCCTTGTAGGCGCGCGCTTCGTCCAAAGCATTGCGGAGCAGTGTCCATACCGCACCGCGAGAGCCGCCTGCCACGTCCGATGGCCCGCCCCCGGAAACCGCGAACAGCGCGGCGCGGGGTTTCGAAACAATATCAGGACCATCAACAAGATGAAGCAGCGCACCGCGCCCGGAAAATACGCCGCTTCCGGACTGGCCCGGAAATACCATCGCCCGCCCGACACCCTGCGCGCGCGCTTCCTGCACGGTCAGTGCATTGGCATCGACAGCCAAGCTCACGTCAAAGGCCGCACCAAGCGGCCCGGAAGCCACTGCCCGATCATCGGTGTCGCTGGCAGAAGCCCATTCGACCAAACCGATCTGGGTCGCGGCGGCATTGAGCGCGGGCGTTATCGTCACCCCCCTGCCATCAATGATCCGCGCCCCGGCAGGGGGCAGCGCAGCGCCAATTGAAGCAACGCGCCCCTCGGCAATGACCAGAGTTCCGTTCTCGATCGGCTGCGCGGCTCCTGTCGTCCAGATCCGCGCGCCGGTGATCGCAACTGTTTCCGCAAGCGCAGGCGCCGCTGAAAACAGGGCGATGACAACAAGCAGCCGTTTCATTGAATGCCCTTCCGCTGCGGGCGGCCCAGTTCAAAATCGGGGATTCTTGTGCCGCCCTGCACGTTTCGATCATAGGTTACCGCGCCATCAATATAGACCTGATCCGCATGGGCGTAGATGCTGAACGGGTCAGCCGACCAGATCACAAGATCGGCATTCATCCCCGGCGCTATCCTGCCGATGCGATCCCCAAGGCCGATGGCTTTGGCAGGATGGGATGTAATCCAGCCAATCGCCCGTTCCGGCGGAATATCAAGGCCCGCTCTCCGGCCCGCAGCGGCGGCCTTGGCCGCCTCAATCGTCAGCAAGCTGCCAAGCACCGGGATATCGGAATGCATGATCGCACATCCGCCTGCGGCATCGACGAACGCCGCATTTTCAGGGATCCCGTCCTCCGCCTCGCGCTTGAAGCCCCACCAGTCGGGCCAGACAGCGGCGCAGATGCCGCGCTCCGCCAGTAGCGGCGCAATCTTGTAGGCTTCAGTGGCGTGATGGACCGCCGCTATGCGGATGCCATATTCCCCCAGCACCGATATCCATGTCGCAATGTCATCGGCGCGGTAGCAATGCAGATGTACGGGAATATCGCCCCGCATCGCGGCGGCAAGTGTGTCCATCCGCTGATCCCGGCGAGGCGCATCATCCTCATCACCCCGCAGATATTCATCCCACTGGGCGATATAATGTTTGGCTTCGTTCAGGGTGCGCCGGATGAACGCGATTTCGCCTTGCCGGCTGTTGGGATTGCGCCCCCTACCCCCCGAATTGCCAGCAGGATTGCTGCCACAGGCCATTTTGAGTCCCTGCCGCGCGCCAGGGAACCGCATCTCGTCCACGGTGACCGCCGGGACCGGTTTCAGGATCACAGATCGACCGCCGAACAGGGCACCCGATCCCGGCAGCACCTGAAGCGTCGTAACTCCCCCCGCCAAGGCGCGCGAGAAAGCGGGATCATTGGCGCGGATGGCGTGTTCGATCCAGGTATCGGCAACGTTGGCGTCGCCTTCCTCTATCACATCGGAAACATCGGCTTCGGCGGCTGTTTGCGGAAGCAGATAGGTTCCATAGTGCGTATGAATATCGATGATCCCCGGTGTGACCCATTTGCCCCGCGCCTCGACTTCGATAGCCCCGCCATTGTTCGCCAGATCAGGCCCCAGCGCCACGATCCGCCCGTCACGCATCAGCACGTCCCCCACCAGCCTGTGGCCCGCCCCGTCCAATATGGTGGCATGCCGGATGAGCGTATCGGTGCGCGGCAGCGGGCGATATTTGCCCTGCAAGGGCGATATGGCAAAAGGTGCCGGGCCTGCTGGCAGGTTCTTGGGGGCGGCGGCCGGAGCAACACCGGCGAGAAGCGCGCCAAGAATGGCAATTCCCTTGAGAGCCCTGCCCCGAAATTTCATCACGTTTCCCTGCTGCCCTTACGCCACGCCGCTATGTGGCCCTTTTCTGCGTCATCATCCAGTGACCAAGATCGACATCGCCCAGTCCATCTACAATTTCCGCAAAAGTGCCCGGTGCTTCGTCCTGCCCCAGCTTGAACGTCGCCTGCTCGTCCTCCACATGCGCGCGAAAGGCCACAATATGCTTGATGAGCTGCCCGTATCGCACTCCCATTGCGCCAGGTGCCCAATGTCCTTCGGGCTCGACATGCTTGGCCAGCAGCGCAATGGCCCTGTCGTTTTCCTCAGCAGCAAATTCGACCCGCACCGTGAAGCGCGCCACCGCATAGTTCCATGTGGGGCCCCAGGTGGGGTTGGAAACCAGAGTTGGCGAGATATAGCCTTGCGGCCCGCCAAAGAGAATCAGCGCCTGCGGATCCTTTTGCAGGGCCGAAACCTGCGGATTGCGTAGCGCAAAATGCCCAAACAGCGCTTTCACCTTCCCCTGACGGTCAGTTTCGGCAAGCAGCGGCAGCGGTGTGGCCTGGAAATCGCGCGAAATCACCCAGGCAAGCGGATAATCGGCAATCAGCCGTACCACATCTGCTGGTGAAGCGGGAGTGAATGGGCTGTCCGCCATCTAGTGTGCAAACCTCCTGCGAAGCCAGTCGGCCCCATCCTGTATCGCCCCTTCGGCAAGCGCGGAAATGGACATGGCTTCCAGGAAACTGTGCGTTGCTCCGGCATAGAGATGTTTTTCCACAGGAACGCCAGCGGCCGAGAGGCGCTGCGCCATGATCTCGTTCACTCCCGCCAGAATATCACACTGCGCGATGGCCATAAAGGCGGGCGGCAGATCGTGCATATCGCCGATAACCGGCGACACCAGAGGGTTGGCCAATTCTGCGGGATCGCGGATATAGTTGCGCCAGAACAGATCCATCTCGTCCACGGTAAGCATATAGTTGGGGCCGTCATAGCGCGCATAACTGGGGGTCGGTTCCGGGCCGAATGCGCCATAATTGAGCAGCATGGCGTCGGGAAGCCGCTCGCCCTCGGCGCGCAATTTCAAACCGGCCGACACAGACAGGTTGGCGCCAGCGGAATCGCCTCCGATGGCTATTCTCATCACATCCACGCCGTAACTCGCACTGCTGGTGCGCAGCCAGCGATAAGCCGCAACGATTTCATCAAGTGCCTTTGGAAACTTCGCTTCGGGGGAGAGGCTGTAATCAATCCCGGCAACGATCATGCCCGCGCGCGCCGCATATTCTCGCATCAATCGGTCATGCGTATCGATGCTGAATATCGTCCATCCGCCGCCATGAATATACAGCATCGCCGGAAGCGCGCCACCCAGAGAGGGAATGTGGAGCCGCACACGCACGCCTTCAATATCGAGCGTGATCGTCTTCGCCATTTTGGGGCCGCCCAAACGCCACGGCGCACGCACCTGCTCTGCGGCCGCCCGCCGCTCGGGCAATGGCAGGGCGTCAAAACCGGCGAACTCGCCATAGCTTTGGTTCAGCGACTGCACGAACCGGCGGATATCGGGATCGACGTCATCCCTTGCGTCTAGTTGCGCGGTGTCCGTCATACGCGATGCTGCCCTCTCTGATACCGCCGTAAACCTAGCGCAGCGACGCCTCGTCCTTCCGCAGGAAAAGGGCCGATCATTGACGCCGTTGGGCCAATTCGCAGACTATGCGGCATGCGCATGCGCACCGCCAAGCCGGGAATATCGCCAGCCATAGCGCCAGTAGAGCAGAACGCCGACCACGATATAGACGCCAAGAATGGTGGCCGGGATCGTGTCGCCGGCCAGTGCCTTCAGCACGATATCAACCAGAACCGGCCCAACCATGGCAAGGCAGAGGATCAGCGCCAGCATCGGCACCAGTCCGATCCAGACACCCCGGATCCAGATTCCGCCAAGCGGCACACGGAACGGCCGTTTCAGTTCCGGCTGCGCGGTGCGCAGCCACATCACGCTGATCGCCCCGATCGAAAAGGCGCAGGCGGTGCCAAGGCTGACAAGATCGCCAAGGATCGAAATCGGCAGGAAGGCGGTGGCAATGGCAGCCACTGCCGCGACAAACAGCGTACCGTGATGGGGGGTCTGCCAGTCCGTATGGATGGATGAGAACAGCTTTGGCAAAAGCCCGTCACGCGACATCGCAAAGCAGATCCGGCTATGGCCATAGGTGTTGACCAGCAGCACCGATGAAAGCCCGAGAACCGCTCCCACCTTGATGACCAGAGTGAATGCCGGAAGGCCCATATGATCCACCGCAAGCGCGATGGGATCAGGAACACCAAGTTGCTGATAGGGGACGAGCCCGGTCAGCACGAGCGCCACCGCAATATAAAGCAAAGTACATATCGTCAGTGCGCCCAATATCCCTACCGGCATATCCTTTTGCGGATTGCGCGCTTCGAGTGCCGCTGTCGAAACCGTCTCGAACCCCAGATAGGCAAAGAAGAGAACCGAGGCCGCGCGGATGACGCCGGGCATCCCATAGGCGAACCCGCCCTGATTTTCCGGAATAAACGGCGTCCAGTTTGCGGTGTCGATATGAAATATACCAACGCCAACGAAGATCAGAAGCACCGCGATCTTGATCGTCACCATCACAGCATTGACAGCGGCTGATTGCGATACGCCCCGGATGAGCACCAGCGCGACCAGCCCCAGGCTTGCCGCCGCCACCAGATTGACGCTGCCTCCCGTCGCGAACTTCAGGCCTTCAGATGTCATCACCGACTGGACGAACGGCGTTCTGACGGCCTCAGGAATGTGTATGCCGAAATCATTCAGCAGGCTGGAAAGATAGCCCGACAAACCCGCCGCCAGCGCAGAACCCGCCAGCCCATATTCGAGCATCAGCAGCCAGCCGAGCGACCAGGCAAACACTTCCCCGAGCGCGGCATAGGTGTAAGTGTAGGATGATCCCGAAACCGGCAGTGTTGATGCCAGTTCCGCATAGCACAGGCCCGTAAAGGCGCAGGCCGTGCCGGCAATCAGGAAAGACAGGATAACCGCAGGGCCGGCATAGTTGGCCGCCGCGGTACCCGTCATTACATAGATGCCCGCCCCCACGATGCAGCCAATACCAAGCAGGACAAGCTGGATCGGGCCGAGCGATCGCTTCAGGCCATGCGTTTCGCTGTCGAGGCGAATGTCAGCCAGTGGCTTTCTGACCATGAGGCTCTGCGTACGGATGCCCACGGACTCCCCCTTTTCCCGATGTGTGTTGCCGGAAGCTATCCCAGCATCCGCGCGAGGGCCTGCTGGTTGAGGCCGAACATCCCCCCGCACGGGCCTTGCCCGTCCGGCGCAGGCCCGATCGGCAAAAGCTTAGACCCTTGTGCAACAGATGCCGCAGCAGGGGCGGCGTATAGCGGGGCAGATTTTTGGGAGAGTGCCATGTCTTTCGCTTCCGTCATACCTTCGATGCCCGCGCGAAACGAACGTGTCCGGGATTATGCCCCCGGATCACCCGAACGGACCGGACTGCAGGAAACCCTGCGCGCCATGTCGGGTGAGCGGATCGCCCTTCCTCTCATTATCGGCGGCAAAGCGGTATCAACCGGTACGCTTGAAACGGCCATCATGCCGCATGATCATGCCCATATACTGGCCGACGCGCATCTCGCCGGACACAGCGAAGTCGATCACGCCATCCGGGCGGCGCGAGACGCATGGCGTGATTGGTCACGAACCCCGTGGGAAGCCCGCGCGCGGATATTCCTCAAAGCCGCTGATCTGGTTTCCGGGCCGTGGCGGGATCGGCTGAATGCGGCCACCATGCTGGGCCAGTCAAAAACCGTCTATCAGGCGGAAATAGACGCTGCCGCAGAGCTGGCCGATTTCCTGCGCTTCAACGTGCAGTTCATGCTCCGCCTTTACGGGGAACAGCCGATCTCGGCGGACGGTGTCTGGAACCGCGTCGATTATCGCCCGCTTGAGGGCTTTGTGTATGCGGTCACTCCGTTCAACTTCACTGCGATTGCGGGCAATCTGCCATCGGCACCGGCGCTGATGGGCAATACGGTCGTATGGAAGCCATCAGCCACTGCCAAATATGCCGCGCATTTTGTGATGGCACTGTTGCAGGAAGCCGGACTGCCCGACGGCGTGATCAATCTGGTCTATGGCGATCCGGTCGAAATCAGCACGCGGGTATTGGCCGATCCCAACCTTGCCGGAGTCCATTTCACTGGATCCACGCACGTCTTTGATGGCATCCTGCAAACCGTTGCCGCCCGGCGATATCGCAACTATCCGCGCATTGTTGGCGAAACCGGCGGGAAGAACTTCACCCTTGCCCATCCCTCCGCGGATCCGGCCACGCTCGCCATGGCCATCATCCGGGGCGGCTATGAATATCAGGGGCAGAAATGTTCGGCGACATCGCGGATATACATCCCGCAGAGCCTGTGGCCTGACCTCAAAGACCGTTTGATCGCCGAAATTGAAACGATTGCGATCGGTGACGTTGCCAACTTTGCCAATTTCATGGGGGCCGTCATTGATGAGCGCGCGTGGAACAGGCTTTCGGCTGCGCGCGACGCCGCACGCGGGCGCCCGTCAGAAAGTTTGCTTGCCGGCCGCGTGCCCGATTGCTCCATCGGCTACTTCGTCCCGCCGCAACTGGTGCAAACGACTGACCTGCAATCGCCCTTCCTTTCAGACGAATATTTCGGGCCGCTTGTCACAGCCTTTGTCTATGAAGATGGCAGTTATGACGATCTCCTGTCCCGAATTGATTCCGACAGTGCCTATGGCCTGACCGGGGCGGTTTTTGCGCGGGACGCAGCGGTGGTGGAACAGACGCTTGACCGGCTGCGCTACGCGGCGGGCAACATCTATATCAACGACAAATCCACGGGTGCTGTGGTTGGCCAGCAGCCCTTTGGCGGCGCGAGGGCATCAGGCACCAATGACAAGTCAGGTTCCATGTGGAATCTCGCCCGCTGGGTGTCTCCGCGCACGATCAAGGAAAGTTTCGTTGCGCCGGTTGACTATCGCTACCCGTCAATGCTGCCCGATCCTGCCTGACGCATATACATGCTGGGCGGCACACCGAAGGCGCGGCGGAACATCGCCGTAAACGCGCTCGGGCTGTCATAGCCAACGTCGAACGCGACAGTGGTGACGGGCTGGCCAGAAGCAATCAGCGAGAGTGCTTCCATCAACCGCACCTGCTGGCGCCACACCGCCAGCCCCATGCCGGTTTCCCGCTTGAAGGCCCGGGTAAAGGTGCGCCTCCCCATGCCAGCCAGATTGGCCCAGTCATCCACGTCCCGCGGGTCAGCCGGTTCGGCCAGAACCGCCTTGCAGACGCGCAGCAGGCGCGGATCAGTGGGCATCGGCGCGCGGTAGGGTGCACTGGGCATCGTCGCGATTTCGTCCATTAGGACGCCAACGATCCGGCCTTCCCGCCCCGCCACATCATATTCGTGATCAAACCCCACCACTTCGAGGATCAGGGCTTTCAGAAAATCGCTGACCTCGATCACGCGGCAATGGCCCGCACCGCGATCATAGGCGGGATCGATATAGAGTGTGCGCAGTGAAACCGGCCCGCGGCAGGACACCTCATGTTCCACACCCGCAGGAAGCCAGACCGCACGCTGGGGTGGAATGACAAAGCTCATCGAAGCCGTCACCACAGACATCACACCGGAACAGGCGTAGAGAACCTGGATGCGGTCATGACTGTGCTTGGGATCGATAAAGCCGGCCGGATATTCGTCCGTCAGCCCGCAGACTGCCCGCTTGGAAAGATCATAATCGCTTGTATGTCTCATTGGCCCGATCCAAACAGATTGCCGCAGATTGTCGAATAGTGTCACATGATCGCGATAAAGCAATGCCGCGAAGCCGGATTGGCCGATTTCAGCAAATAAGCGACCGATTCCAGCGCACGCGACATCCCGTGCGATCATTATGCGTTAGGAGTCCGTTCAGCGCGGTGCGACGACCAGCACTTTGAAGGTGCCAGGCACCCGTTCCCACCAACCATCAGCGTTTTCCCGGCGCGATCCATCAGGGTTGGTCACGAACGCGCTCACTGGCAAATACAGGCGGCCCGTTCGCGGATCGAGTGCCGCCGTGCGCGCTCCTTCTTGCGTCGCAACGGTCTGCACCTGCGTTGCAATTCCCTTCCTGTCGAGGGATGCGATCACCAGCGTCCCATCATCACAAGGCACGAAGATCAGGCGGCGGGCCGCGTCAAATATGACGCCGTCTGCTCCCTTCCCGATGGCGAACGAGCCTCGTTCTTTCCCGCTGCGCGCGTCGATGAGCATTGCCAGACCATTGTGGCACACTGTCACCAGTAATTGCGAAGCAGGGTCGTAGGTGATCCCGGTCGGTTCTACGCAAGCCCCGAGCGGGTAGCGCGTAATCACTGCCCGTCGCCGCACGTCAATGACGGCAATTTCCGCCTTGTCCTCCAGATTGACAAACAGGCGTCCCCGTCCATCCGCGATAGCAGCCTCCGGCCTGCCGTTCAGCTTGATCGTCGCCAGATTTTTCGCGGCAATGGGGTCGATAACGGAAATGTCCCCGCTCTCCCCATTCATGACGAACACATGTTGGGAAACCGGATCATAAGCAGCGCCGTCCGGGTCTTGTCCGGCCGGGATATGCGCCATTATCCTGCCGCTGCGCTGGTCAAAGACAGTTACCTTTGCCTTTTCCGGATTGGTACTCACCACCCGCGAAGTGGAGGGAACAGGCAGGATTGCCGCCATCGCCTCACCCGATGGGAATCCTGCCAATATGGCCCGCTTCCCGATATCAATAACTGTGACACCGGTGGAGCGCCCCACAAACACGCGCGCTCGCACGTCATCCACCGAAATATAGTCATAAAACCCGTCCGGACCGGGGATGGCATCGATAATTTGATACAGGGGCTGTCGAGCAGCCAGCGGGGGCGTGCCAGACAACAGAAGCGCGATGGCAGTGAAAAATAATCCTCGCCGCATCCGTCACTCCCTTGGCTGTGCCAGAAAGTTAAGGCCGCGCAGCATGAACGCCTATCGATCCCGGGCCGAATATGACTTCAAAATGCCCTGGGGGAGCGCCGGATTTGGCTGGCATCCAATCGTTGATGTGCCACGGATTGCGCAGGTCATTCGCTTTCGCCGATCGTATCAAAGCCAAAAGGCAGGAACCACCGCCGATCTTTCATCACCCGTGCCCGCTCGAATGCGAGGATTATCCCTGACAGATTCACTTTTGCGTTACTGGTGCCATCGCGGGATACCGCGCGCACCAGCGCATCGACCGCCTTGTTGATAGCGCCCGCTTGTCCGCGAACATCGCTCGTTTCAGTTGCTGATACCGCCGCACGAAGCCCGCCGGCGGCGGCGACCGTCTGCTCTCCGCCCGCCATCGCATCCGCCAGCGCCAGACCAAGCGCCCTGGCATCGTCCAGTTCCTCGCGCTCAAATGCGGGGATCGCATCAAACTGGGCTTTCAGGATTTGCAGATGGCCGATGGAGAGGTGTACCTGTTCCTGTGCCAGTGACGCTTCTGGCGGCAAATGCGGCAGCACCACTTCTGTCAGCGCGCGGATGATGCTCGCGATCCGCTCGTCGGTTGTGGGGGTCACTGCGCATCTCCCTGGCTGAGCAGACGGACAAGATCGTTGGCGAACATCGGCGATGTTGCCCCTAAAAAGGTCAGCAAAACATCCTGATGATTATGCTGCGAACGAGCGGCGGCGAGACCGTTGGCCGCAACGATGACGTTACACTTCCAACTGCTCATTACATCATAATAGTGCAAAGTCTTGCGGTTGACCGCACGGCCGGAGCGCCGTTCATACTCTGAGATGAACTCCTCCCGTTCGAACAGGTCGCTTGCCCGGAACGTCCCGTCAGGATCATAAGTGCCGAACACGCGCATCAGCACCCAGCCAAGATCTTCATGATAGTCACCGATGCGCGCCAGTTCCCAATCGAGCAGCGCCGTGATTTTGCCGGTGTCTTCCTCAAAGAGATAATTGCCGGTTCGATAGTCGCCATGAGTTACGACCAGTTCGGCGGTATCAGGCATATTGTCTGCAAGCCACTGCGTGGCGAGAGACATGACCGGACGGTCTGTGCCTTCGTCAACCGCCCACATTTCCAGCCAGTAATTGTACGACCAGCGGGCGGCCTGTTTCGGGTCTGCGTCGGGAACCTCGAAGCCGGGCAGCGGCTTTTTCCGCCAGTCATAGGCATGGATTTGCACCAGATAATCCAGGAACTGATCGCGCAGCCTGCCGCGCAGATCTGGCCCCAGATAGGTGCCAAGACCTGATACTTTCACACCTGCGTCGCTTGGCTTTGTCACGCCCTTCACCACCCGCATGATGGCAGCGGACTGGGGAAAATGATCGCCGTTCGGATCGATCCATACCGGTTCGGGCACAGGAACCAGCCCCTGCATGGCGTTGATCAGCACGAATTCCCGCTCGCGGTCCGTCTCGGTGATGGCAGAACGCGGATCCATGCGCAGGAGGAACTGCTCGTTCTGGCCGTCTTGCGAGATCGTGAAGAAGAACTGTTCCTTGGATGCGCCCCCGCCAACACGCCGCACGCCGGACACCGAGGCACCGGGACGCACTTTGACGAAATAACTGGCAAGTACGTCCGTGACTTCCGGGATCAGCGCCGCGCGATAGGGCGGCAGGTCACGGCTGGCACGGCGCCTGTCGAGGATCTTGCGATTGATGCTTTCCATGTCATTCAACATGGCACTCTCCTCAATATGGGCCATTGGCGCGGATATGGGCAAGATAGGCGGTTGGCCAGGCGCACTCCATCCAGCCAACACCGGCCTTGCCATCAATTGTTGTGCGCCCGCCACTTTCATTGAGGCTCAGCGCGGGATCAGGGATGAGGGTGTAAGTACCGAACACCTCCGTCGCAATCCGCGTGCTGCGTCCGGCGGCATCAACCAGATCGGCGGTATAGCCCGTCTGCCAGTACTGATCGTCATAGGTGACATCGACCTTTACTGTGTCAACCCGTGACATCAGCCCCTCCTTGAAGACATAGCCCCGGATGTGTTCCTTCCCCAGCGCATTGAAACGCCAGAAATGGACAGCGGTTTCGGTGCCGGCTTGCCCCACAAACCATTCATATTGCTGGAACGGAATCCAGTCCCGCGTGCCCCAGCTATGATCGCGGTGGCCGGTGCCTTCAAACGCGATTTCCTTGTCGCCAATCCGCAGCGTACCTTTGACGCGTCCTGCCTGTTCCACCCGGTCCGTCGCACAATATGCCGGGCAACCACGGGGATCGGCCCCATAGGAATAGGGCGGGTGATAGGCCTCAAAATCGAAATCCACAGTCGCTTCAGGCGTTTCCCAGCGCAGATGGGCATGGTCAAATTTCAGGTCCTGCTTCATGCTGAAGCCCTCAATCTGCCAGTTGTCGAAGCCCATTTCCGAAGGCACCGGTCGATCCGCCAGACGCTGCTGGATCGGCCCGGCCCCCACGCCAGGACCAAAGACGGCAAAAGCGGCACCCGCATTTCCCTCTGCCGTCACCCAGGTATAGGTGAAGAAGGCAATCTGGTGCTCGGGCAGGACGACGATATAGGGAATGGACTCCCGCCCGTGCGCAACTTTGGGCAAAATGTGGCGCGCGTCGTGGACAAGATCGACGGCCATGTCAGGCTCGGCCAATACGGAGTTATCGAACATCCAAATCTCTCCTATGCGGCCCAATAGCCGCCGATGATGGTGGTGGTGACCAGCGCCAGCCAGCCAGTGACGATGATACGGAAGGGACGCGGCTGCCATTTCAGTTCCATGAAATAGGCAATCACCATGTTGATCTTGAAGGCGGCAATCAGAATGACGAGCGTTGCCCCGATCTTCACGGCACGCGCGTCTTCGGTGACAAGCCAACTGGCAGAAGTCGCCGCGACCAGAAGCGCCCACACATAAACGGACTTCATGCCGCCCTCAGCAGGTAGAGCATGGGAAACAGCATGATCCAGAGCAGATCGACCATGTGCCAATAGCAGCCGACGCTTTCGATCCAGCGGCGGAAGCGGTCATCCAGAACGTCCTGCCGGGCTTTCATCTGCATCATTGCCAGGGCAGCAATTCCGATTAGGAAGTGCAGGAAATGGATGCCGGTAAACGCAAAATAATAGGTGAAAAACTCGTTGGTCGTAAGACCGATCCCGGCAGCAATCTTGGCCTTGTACTCAATGATCTTTGTGACGGCAAAGCCACTGCCGATCAGCATGGTGAATGCCAGATTGCGCCGCACATCGCCCCGGCCCCCTGCCCGAGCCGCTTCCACCGCACGTACCATGAACAGGCTGCTGGTCAGCAGGATCAGCGTATTGAGCAGTCCCAGCGTAACATCGAGATGCCTGCGCGATTCCTCAAAAACTTCCGGCGACGCCATCCGACCCGCGGAAAAGACGATGAAGAACATGGCAAACGCGCCCATGTCGGCGATGATGAAAGTCCAGACGCCGGAATCCCCGGGCAGCCGCGCCGACTGCCCGGCAAGGGATGCCTCAGGCTGCCGCATTTTCCTGCTCGATGCGCGTGATCGCCTTGAGCACATAGCCCGTCAGCACAGGCACCCAGACCATCCAGATAAGGAACTCGATCCAGAAATTGAGTATGCCGCTGCGGGCGAAGGCTCCGTTGAAGAAATAGGGCATCAAGCATTCGGCGATGAACATGAAGCCCACCCAGATGCCATACCAGGCAAGCCATTTCGGCACGAGCGGAACGACGCGCGTGTCCGCCATGAAGCCGACGCCAAGCACAAAGAGTTGGACCGATGTTACCGCATAGGCCAGATCGATCAGCAGCCAGGCCATGTCATAGAGCATCTGGATCATCCAGTCTGGCAGCGCATCGGGCCTGAAGGCGGCTGTCAGCCAGAAACTGGTTGGCACAAGCACGGTGATGACAGTCCAGGCCGCGCCGACCCGGGCTAGCTGGACAAGAATGCTGTCCTTTCCCGCAACCTGTTCCAGCACCTTGGCCACCGCATAGCCCCATACGCCGTAGCAAGGGGCAAATGTCATCGCCAACACCATGCCAAGCCGAACGCCGTTGCGGTTCTCCCTGAACCACCCGGCCACTTCAGACGCAGGCGCGTCAGGCTCGAACGGGGGGAAGTTATGCCCCAGGACACCCCAGCAATAATAGAACACCGCAACGAACAGCGGCCCCATCCACGCGCAGAAGCGCCAGAAGCGTGTATCGACTTTTTCGGCCATGGTCTTGCTCCCCGAAAAGGAAAGCCCCGATCACACGCTGGATGCCGGGGCCTTCCTGCTTCAGTCCGTTATCGTGATCAGAACTTCACCGTGGCTTCGATGCCATAGGTGCGCGGCTGGGCACGAACCCTGTACCCGTTGCCAAACAGATTCTCGATCGAGATGCCGAAAGGATAATAGGTCTTGTTGGTCAGGTTCTTGCCCCAGATGGCGATATTGAAACGGTCCGTGTCATAGCTCACGCGGCTGTTGAGCACCCAGTATTTGCCTTCGCCATCCCCGAACTTGCCCGAAGCGACCGCAGGCAGTGGCCCCCGGCTGTAATCCTTGAACGAGTCATAGTAGAATTGACCCGTATAAGACGCATCGCCATGAATATTGATCTTGCCCGATGCCACTTCGAAGGCGCGCCAGTCAAAGCCCAGGTTGATCGAGGACTTGGCCGCATAGGGGAACGGATTCCCCGCAACGCTGACCGGGCCGCCTGAAGACACCACGCAACTCCCCAGTTGCGCCGGGAAATTCGGGATCAATGCGGGGTTTGCCGGGCAGGCGCCTTTGGCATATTTCGAATCGAGCAGACCGAATGATGCGCTGAGCTTGAGCGTATCTGTCGCCTGGAATTGTGCGTCCAGTTCGATACCTTTCAGCGTGCCATCAAGCGAAATCAGGTTCGCCGTGGCGGACGCATCCACCACCTGCCCCTGCTGCCCCTTGTAATCATAGTAGAAGAACGCGCCGTTGATCTGCACCCGGTTGTCAGCGAACCGGGATTTGAAGCCGAATTCATAGGCATTCACGCCTTCGGGTTTCACGAAATAGACCTGATTGGCGCTGCCATAGGCCAGACCATTGAACGTGCCGGCGCGATAACCGCGACTGTAGCTGGCATAGATCAGGGTCGTGTCGCTGGGCTTCCAGTCAAGGATGACGCGACCGGAGACGCGGTTCGATGAGCCCTTGCGCTCCAGCCCACCGGGAACCGGGATGCCCAGCGTCTGGAAGGACGGGATCACGATCGCCCCGGCCTCATTGTAGACCGGCTGAAGGAAATAAGGCGCAAAGGCACCGCCTTGCGTGAAGTCGGAAACCGTCAGCAGGCGCGCGACGCCACGATCATCATAATAGGTGGTGACGCCATCATGAAACGCGTTCTTGTCGCTGGTGTAGCGGATGCCCGCCGTCAGCTTGATCGTATCGGTGATCTTGTAACTGCCTTCACCATAAAAGGCATATGAACTGCGCTTCTGGTTGAAATGTTGTGTCGCGGTAATCCCGGTGGGAAGCGATCCCGCCGACAATGCCGTGCCGCCAAACGCGCCGCCCGGATTGAACCAGCCCGCTGCGCCCCCTGGAACGGCATTGTACAAGCCGGTCGCGCCGCCGATGGCTGCATTCACGTCTCGCAGAAAGTTGAAGAAATCGGGCCGATTGTCCGCTGTCACACTGTCCTTGCCGTAATAGCCGCCCACGATCAGCTTCAACCTGTCACCCGAATAGTCAAGACGCACATCCTGGTTGAAGGCATGGAATTTGGACTGATATCCGATCGAACAGGCCCGCAGGGGTGTCGCGTCACAATCCGTGTTCAACTGAGAATACAGACCTGAATCATAGCCGGTAACTGATATGAGTTTGACCGTGTCTGCCAGCTTGACATTCGCCGTAAACACGACGCCTTCCGAACGCGTTTGCGCGCGGCCGACACTATCTGCCTCAATCTCGTTCAATCCCAGTCCACGCCCGCTCTGGCTGTATCCGGCAGGGAGCAAGCCCGCAGGATTAAGCGCCTGGAACAGCGGGCCAAGCAGGAAATTGTTGCTGAGGTAATTGAGATTATCACTGGTCTTTGATTGGCCGGTGGGCAGCGGCGTTTCGGTGCCACCTTTCATCTTGGCCGCATAGCCTTTCACGCTGAATTCAACCGTATCGGATGCCTTCACCCGGATCGTGCCGCGAACGCCGTAGGACTTGGAACCACCTGGCTGGATACCGGTATTCTTGTTCAGCCCGGAAGCACCAAAGGCCGCGAAAGTGTTGGTTCCCGCCGCCAGTCGGTTATGCACATAGGGATCTGAGTCAACATAGGTGCCGGCGATGCGAATGCCGACCTTGTCGGTAACGGGCGTTACCTCAAGCGCACCAGCGAAATTCACACGGTTGAAATTGCCATAGCCTGCGGTCAGCGTACCATTGGTGCCTTCGAGCGAAGGCTTCCGCGTGATGAAATTGATCGCGCCGCCCGTCGTGTTGCGCCCATAGAGCGTACCTTGCGGCCCCCGGACAACTTCAATCTGTTCGAGATCATAGAGTTGCTGACCAT
>JANOAJ010000113.1:0-13687 GCA_031411035.1 Sphingomonadales bacterium | reverse complement strand
GCAATTCATAGCAGGCGTTGACGCCATTTTCCTCGAACACATCCAGAATCGGTTTCCAGCGCCGCCCCAGTTCAGCAAAGCCCTCCTCTACCAGACCAGCGGGACGCTGAGGCCAAGGGTACATCAGATGCCACATCAGTGCGCCCGAAAAGGTGGCGTGGCTGGTGCAGCCGAACCGCTGGCTCGCGCGCGCGGCGAGTTTGACCTGATCGACGGCCCAAGCTGTGCGCGCTTCGATATTCCCGTGCATCTGTGTTGGCGCGAAGCCATCAAACAACCGGTCATAAGCAGGGTGTGACGCCACCAATTGCCCCTGCAAATGCGTGGAAAGTTCGGTGATCTCCACGCCGTTCGCAGCGCAGACACCCTTTACCTCATCAACATATGTTTGGCTTTCTGCCGCCTTTTCGAGATCGAACAGCCGACCATCCCATGTGGGAATCTGCACGCCCTTATAGCCCAGCCCCGCTGCCCATTTGGTAATGGAGTCGAGTGAATTGAACGGCGCGTCATCGCCTGCAAATTGTGCAAGGAAAATTCCCGGCCCCTTCATCCTCGTGCCTCCTGTTCGATGCTCGCAAAATCAACCCATGTCGCGCCGCGTTCGCTCGATTGCTTGCAAGCGCGAATGAAAGTCATGCCAGCAATGGCATCATCCATCGTGGCATAGCCCGGATCGCCGCCGCTCGTGTCATCAGCGCGGATCCGCGCACCAAAAGCGGCATAGATATTGGCAAAGGCTTCCAGATATCCTTCCGGATGGCCGCCCGGCGTGCGCTGGATGGCCGTGATGTCGGGAGAGAGATAGGCGCGGTTGGCGCCGTCATGCCAGATTTCGGTCGGGCGGTCCCGGCGTCCGATCGTCAATGTGTTGGGCGCTTCCTGCCGCCAGTGCAGCCCGGCTTCGTCACAATAAACCGAAATCGCCAGATCATTGGCATCGCCGACACAGACCTGACTGGCCGTCAGCGTGCCCTTTCCACCGCCGGAGAGACGAAAAAGGGCAGCGCCGTCATCATCCAGAACGCGGCCCGGCAGCGCTGTCAATTCAGCGCAAATATGGGTGATTCGTTCCCCGGTTATGAACTCGACCAGATTGGCGGCATGGGTGCCGATGTCGCCCAGCGCCCCGCCGTCGCCAGAACGGGCGGGATCAACCCGCCACGCGGCCTGCTTGTTGCCTGCGATGTCGCTGGCGCGCGAAAGCCAGTCTTGCGTATATTTGACGATCACTCGCCGCACCGCACCGAAATCCCCGCCGGATACCATCTGACGCGCCTGTTTGATCAGGGGATAGCCCGTATAGGTATGGGTGATGGCGATCTTCCGGCCCGTTCGCCTGGCAGCCTCTGCCATGGCGCATGCATTTTCCAGCGTATCGGCAACCGGCTTGTCGCAGATCACGTCAAACCCGGCTTCCATCGCCGCGATGGCCGGGGGGGCGTGGAGATGGTTCGGGGTGACGATGGAAACGGCTTCGATCCGCTCAGCCGGATCCAGTAGCTGTTCGCGCGCCAGCATTTCCTGCCACGATCCATAGGTGCGGTCAGCGGCAGTGCCTATGGCAGCGCCAGAACGGCGGGCCTTATCCGGATCGGCGGAAAAGGCACCGGCGACCAGTTGCCAGTTTCCGGCAATGGCGGCAGCGGTGCGGTGAACACCGCCGATAAACGCGCCTTCACCGCCCCCAATCATGCCAAAGCGCACTGGTTTCATCAAAGCTGTCCTCACCCTGTCATTTCAGAAGGCATGTTACTGGCATCATTGCCTCGAAATCCTTCCGCCGCAAGGCCAACCGCATTGTTACCCAGCGCCAATTTTATCGAACTATCGGGTTCAATTTAATCTGATGCCGGGCGAAGTCAAGGTTGCCGCATCGTATCCACATGCATTCCTGCGCCCCCATTCAGCCTCCCCGATCAAGAAGAAATGCAGCAATTCCGCCATAGAGGGCGGACAGGTCGGCATCGTCAATACAATAGGGAGGCATTATATAGACAGTATTGCCGAGCGGCCGCAGGAGCAGGTTCTGTCTGGCGAAATGGGCAAGAAGGCGTGGCCCGATGGCAGAAAGATAGCCGCCTTCCGGCACATCGAGATCAAGCGCGATAATGGTGCCGAGCTGGCGCGGATTGGTGACACCCGAAAGTTCGGCCAGACTTGTCAGCGCTGCGGCCTGTCGTGTCTCCAGTTTTGCGATGCGCGCCAGCACAGGCTCGTCGTTCCAGATGGCAAGGTTGGCATTGCCAGCGGCGCAGGCAATCGGATTCGCGGTATAGCTGGACGAATGGTAGAACAGCTCAGCGCGATCCTTGGAGTAGTGGGCGTCGAAAATCGCCGGTGTCGCCATTGTGACGGCCAGCGGGATGGCACCGCCTGTCAGCCCTTTGGAGAGGCATAGTATGTCTGGCACGATGCCTGCCTGCTCGCAGGCCAGCAACGTGCCAGTGCGGCCCCATCCGGTCATCACCTCGTCTGCAATGAACAACACATTATGGCGCCGGCAAATGGCATGCATTTCGGAAAGAACCCAGGCGGGATAGATCAACATGCCGCCCGCGCCCAGGATCAGGGGCTCGACGATGAAGGCTGCCGGTGCTTCGTCCCGGCACATCGCCTCCAGCGCGTCCAGAGCTGCCTGTTCCCGACGGGCAGCGGGAAAAGGCACTTGCCCCACATCGAACAGCAATGCCGCATAAGCGCGGTTGAATACGCCGCGCGCGCCGACTGACATCGCGCCGATCGTATCGCCATGATAGCTGTGTTCCATCACGATGATGCGGTGGCGCGGTTCGCCGCGATTGGCCCAATAGCCCAAGGCCATCTTCAGCGCGACCTCAACACTGGTTGAACCGCTGTCCGAATAGAACACATGGTCAAGCGGCCGTGGCATCATCGAAACAAGCCCGCGCGCCAGTGTTTCGGCGGGTTCGTGCGTCCAGCCTGCAAAGATGATCTGATCAAGTTTGCCAGCCTGTTCGGCGATGGCAGCCATGATGCGCGGATGGCTGTGGCCGTGCGTTGTCACCCACCAGGAGGATATGCCGTCAATGATCCGGCGGCCGTCGTCAGTGTAGAGCGCTGCGCCTTCACTGCGGGTGACCAGCGGGATCGGCTCGTTCAGGCCGTGCTGGGTAAAGGGGTGCCAGACCGGGCTGTTCGTCACGCAAAATCTTCCGGATTGAAATGGGCGAGAAAGGCGGAGCGGAGCGTTGCGGGATCAAGAGTGAGCAGATGCGGCAAGCGGCCCAATCGTTTTACGCCGCTGATCTGCGTGATGATCGCTTCGCTATCCTGATGCGGCGCGCCAACAAAGGCGATGCCGTGGATCGGCACGGAACGCGCGCGCAGGGCCTCGATTGTCAGCAGGCTGTGGTTGATCGTGCCAAGGGCGGTGCGGGCGACGATGATGACGGGCTGTTGCCAGACCGCGAACTGGTCAAGATGCAGCCAGTCCGGGCGCAGCGGCACGGCAACGCCGCCTGCGCCTTCAACAATCAGCGGGCCGTTGACGCGGGGCAGGGCAAGCTGCGCCGGATCAATGGTGATGCCATCGATCTGTGCGGCGCGATGGGGCGAACAGGGCGTGGTCAGCCGGTAAGCTTCGGGCAGAATATGGTCGCGCGGCAATCCGGAAAGCGCGGCGACGCTTTCGGCATCGCTTCCCCCGTCGAGCCCCGCCTGAACCGGTTTCCAGTAATAGCCGGCAAGTGCGCCGCTCAGCGCAGCGGAAAACACCGTCTTGCCGACGTCGGTGTCGGTGCCGGTCACTACGAAAATACGATTCAACGCAGGGCCTGCTCAATAGCGTCGGCAAGCCCGGCCACATCGGCAGGACTTGCATTGAGCGTTATGGACACCCGCAATCGTGCGGTTCCGGCAGGAACGGTTGGCGGACGGATGCCCCGCACATCATAGCCTGCAGCCTGCACCGCAGCCGCTGCCCGCATGGTCACCGCGTCGTCCCCGAGGATGACCGGAATGATTTGCGAGGGGTGGGCACCCCCGCCAAGCGGCACAAGCTGCGTGCGAGCCTCCTGTGCCAGCGCGGCGAGTTTTGTGCGGCGCTCGGGTTCGTCGGCCAGAATGCGCAACGCCTCACGAACGGCGCTTGCCATCAGGGGCGAAGGCGCGGTCGAGAAGATGAAGCCCCGGCCCCGGTTGATCAGGAATTCGCGCATGAAGGCCGGGCCGGTCAGCAATGCGCCTTCGCATCCCAAAGCCTTGCCGCATGTGCGGAGGCTGATGACATTGTCCCGGCCATCCAGATGCGCGCCAAGGCCGCGCCCGTCCGGTCCGAAGACACCAGTGGCATGGGCTTCGTCAATGACCAGAAAGGCATCGTGCGCGTCGGCAAGCGCCGCAAAATCGTCAAGCGCGGCAAGATCGCCGTCCATGCTGTAAAGGCTTTCCACCGCGATCCAGACGCGGCCCGTGCCGCCCGTGCGGCGCCAGTCGCGAATGGCAGCCTCGAACGCGCCGGGATCATTGTGCCGGGCGGATACGCAGTCCGCACGCCCCAGCCGCATCCCTTCATGGACGCTGGCATGGATCAGCGCGTCATGGACAACAAGGTCACCCCGCTGCGGCAGGCTGGCAAACAGGGCGGCATTGGCCGCAAAGCCGCTGGAGAAGAATAGGGCAGCGCCGGTATGGAAAAAGGCAGCCGCTTCTGCCTCAAGCGCTTCGTGTTCTGGATGGTTTCCGCGCAGCAGCCGCGAGCCGCCTGATCCGACGGGGACGCCGCTGGCAAGCGCTGTTACGAGGGCGCGTTTGATCCGCGGTGAATTCGCCAGACCCAGATAGTCGTTCGACGAAAAATCGATGCCGCGTTGCGGGCTCAACTGCCGGTAGCGCTGCCGGGCCGACAGGTCTGCAAGCATGGTGCGATAGAGGGTGTCAGGCGGTGACGGGGGCGAGAACATTGCGATGCCCTAGCGTCAATTTGTATGAAAGCGAGCCTGAATTTTGATGGCATCCGCATTGCGGGCCGGGCTTTGCCAGGAAAAATTGGGCTGCGCCGTTTGGCGACAGGGGATCGGCGCAGCCCAAAGTCGAGACAGGATTGGAGACTAAATTACAGGTAGGCCAGCGATGTCTTTCAAGGGTGTCAGATCGAACACCGCTGGCTTGAAATTGTTTCTAGATAATGGTGGTAAATTTTCTGTTAAAGTGAAATATAAAATGCGACATCTGAAGTGTCAAAATGCTGACATACTGTATAATTACTGTGTCAATATTCTGACAAGGATTGGTGAGAGGCGAGGGCAAGGGAAGCGGAAGGCGACATGAATCGCGGAAACCCCGCCTTTCATGCTGATCGGGCAGGGCAGTGCCCGTCATTTTCCTGACGAATCCCGGTGGAGGTCATTCCGCATTGTGCTAGCATCCCGGCAAGGGAGGGACTTATGACCGAGACCAGCACCTGCTTTTCGCTCACCTGCGGCCACAGTGTGGAAGGCGTTGTAAAGGCGTGCCCCAAATGCGGCAAACCCATGAAAAGCAGCCGGCACATCCGCATTCTGGGAGGCGTGCTGCTGGTAATCGGCCTTTTTCTTGTCGGCTTGATGGGCACGATCACATGGAATCTCTCCCCTGACCTTCTCTATCCGGAACAAGCGCGGGCGCGCGGCAGTTTCACCGGCAGTGACGAACAGGCACAAATGATGCTGCGCCTGTTCGGGCTGGTCATCGCCGTGGGCGCGGGCAGCATCGTCAATGGTTTGTATCAGATCGTGACCGGACGGCGCAGCCGGATCATCGCGATCGTCACGCTGGCATTGGCGGCCGTGCTGATCTGGTTCACCTGGACAACAACCAAGGCATTGGGCGGCTGATCGTTACTCGACGGCGCTATGGGCGTAGCTGAGCACGCGCGCCAGTTTCCAGCGGCCATCTTCCCATTTCCACAATTGGGTGAACAGCGCGCGGCCCACGCGTTTTTCCGGGCCATTGCCCTTGCGCTCGTAAAAATAATGCTCACCGCTTTCCACCGCGCCATAGGTGGCAATGGGCCAGACTTTCAGGCTTCCGGGCGCAAGTTCGCGGCGTGAACGCCAGGCGTCTGGCGCCTTTCGCCCCGCGCAACCCTTCGCGTATGCGGCAAGGAAAGGCGCTGCGGATGTGGCGGCCACACCTTCCTTGTCGTGATAGAATTCCAGATCATCGGTCACCATCGTTGCCAGCCGCGCGGGATCGCAGCCTTCAAAGAACAGCGCGAAAAATTCAGCGTCGCGCACGCGGATCGCTTCGGTGAGCGCCGCACCCTGCGGCAAGGGGGAAGGCGCAGCAGGAGTGGCGTAGGCCGCGACGGGCAGGGCAGAAAGCCACATGGCAGCGACAAGACGGAGCATCGGCAAATCCTTAAGTGTATTGTATGAATAATACACTTGAGCCTGAGCGGGTCAAGCGCCTTGCCGCCGTCATACGGCATGCTGGCCGTTCGAGGGGGCGATCGGCAATATCAGCGCCGCCCGCAGGCCAGGCTGATTGTCCTCCAGGGCAAGGCTTCCATGATGAAGGCGGGCAACGGCGTCTGCCAGGGACAGGCCCAGCCCGGCACCCTCCACACTGCGTGCGGCATCAAGCCGTCCATAACGCCGCCGGGCCTCGGCCATTTGTCCGGGCCCGATCCCGGGGCCGGTATCGGCCACGCCCAGCAAGACATGGCCGTCTGCAACCGTGGCAAATATCGTCAGCGGCCCGCCACCGGCATGGCGAATGGCATTGTCCACCAGATTCCCCAAGGCTTGGGTCAGCAATTGGCGATGGGCATGAATGCTGACATTGCCGTCCGCCAGGTCGGTACGGATTTCCATGTCTTTTTCGTCAGCAACCGGATCATAAAGATCCGCCATTTCCCGGGCGAGTGCCACAGGATCGACGGTTTCAAAACGCGCTGTGCCGGTCATGGCTTCCGCCCGGCCAATCTCCAGAACCGTCGTGAGCTGGCGGGTCAGGGCATCGGCATCGGCAAGCGCGCTGGCCAGCAGATCGTCCCGCTGGCGTTCATCGGCCAGGCCAAGTGCGCGCTCCACTTTCGTTCGCAATCGGCCGATGGGGGATCGCAGATCATGGGCAAGGCTGTCCGTCAGCACGCGCAGTTCCGCCATCAGATTGTCGATCCGGTCAAGCATGGCATTGATCCGCGCTGCCAGCAGGTCAAATCCGTCACCTGACCCGCCCGCGCTCAGACGCATCGCGAAATCACCGCCGCCAATCCCATCAATCGTGCGCACCATGCCGCGCACGCGTCGGTGGACATAGCCTGCCACGGCCAGTCCGGTCAGAAGCCCCAGCACAACCGCAAACAGGCTGGCCAACGCCAATGTGCGCTCCAGCGCGTGCGCCTGGGACAGCGCCTCGCCGAACCGACGCCCCGATGCCAGCCAGCCGCCGTCCGCAAGCGGCAGCGCAATCATCCCGGCTTCGCCTTCCGGCATCGTCAGCACTTCATAGCTGTGGCCCGAAAGGAAGGCGCGGGTAAGGGGCGCCTGCAGGTTTCCGGCCACGCGATGCCCGGCAGCGTCATAAAGCCCGGCCAGAAAATCCGGATCAGCATCAGCGACAGTCTGTGTGAGTGTGGTTGCGCGGGCTGAAGGTTTCAGCGGAGAGAATTGGGCGCGCAGGGCCTGTCCTTCCTCCTCGACGCCGGCCCGCATTTCGGCCAGCGCACTTGTCTGGGTTGTGTACCGGACATAGCCGATCAGCGCGGCATTGGCGATCAGCGCCAGCAGACCGGAAATCAGGGCAATGCGCAACGTGGTGGAAAGGCTGCGCCGCATCAGGCCGCTTCGAGGCGATAGCCAGCGCCGCGCACAGTGTGCAGGATAGGCGATTCCGTGTCCGTCTCCAATTTGCGGCGCAGGCGGCTGATATGCACGTCAATCACATTGGTGCCGGGATCGAAATGATAATCCCACACCTGTTCCAGCAACATTGTACGCGTCACGACCCGACCGGCATTGCGGGCCAGAAATTCGACAAGGCTGAATTCCCGGGGCTTGAGATCAATCATCCGCGCGCCGCGCCGCGCGCGCCGCTTGAGCAGGTCGATCTGGAGATCGCCCACCTGAAGCAGCGTATCTTCCTGCGGGCCGCCACGGGCTTCCGCGCGCCGCAAAAGCGCGCCAATCCTGGCGTGAAGCTCGGAAAAAGCGAAAGGTTTCACCAGATAGTCATCGGCCCCCGCTTCCAGCCCCTCGATCCGGTCATCCAGCGCCCCCATGGCAGACAGGATAAGGGCAGGGGCCGTAACGCCCGCGCTGCGCAGGGCTTTCAGCACCGAAAGCCCGTCCATCGCGGGCAGCATCCGGTCAAGGATCAGCAAGTCATGGGATCCGTCGCTGGCAAGGAACAGGCCGTCGCGGCCATTGGCAGCCACATCAACGACATGGCCATGTTCGCGAAGCGCGCGGGCGACATAATCCGCCACATCGGCATCGTCTTCGACGATCAGGAATTTGCGGCCCATGGGCGATCATCCCGCAAGGAAAGAAGGAAGCGGCAGTCATAGCCGTTCCAGGGCCGCAGTCACCACCGGAAAGAAACGGGCCACCGGCAAGACAGGGACAAGGGGGTTTGCCGGTGGCCCGTTGCGGCCAGCATCCCGGGATGGAAGCTGGCCGAAGGGTGGTTTACTTGGCGGGTGTTGCAGCGGCAGCAGCCTTGGGAGCCTTGGCCTTCTTTTCATGCTTGACGGTCTTGGTGGCAGCAGCCTTGTGCGACGTTGCGGCATAAGCGGGAACGGTCATCACGGCGAGAGCAGCGATAGGGGCAAACATCTTCATATTCATCGGTCATCTCCATTAAGCAGCGGGTGGTTGTTCCCGTGCTGCAAGACCGCTTATGCTGCGGGGTGCGTTGCCCGGACGTGGCGCGAAGATGACAAATTTTTCATGTGTCGGTCGAAGTGTCCGGGAACAGAAGGGCACCCAGCCAGGCAGCCGCGCCTGCGCCCAAAAACTGGGCGAGGATAAATCCGGGCACATCCGCCGGCGCGATTCCGGCAAAACTGTCTGTAAGGCTGCGGGCAATCGTGATCGCCGGATTGGCAAAACTGGTGGACGATGTGAACCAATAGGCTGCCACGATATAAAGGGCGACGCTGGCAGGCACAGCCTGCGGCCTGTGGCGCACGGTGCCAAGAATCGTCAGTACCAGCCCGAAGGTCGCGATAAACTCACCCGTCCATTGACCGGTGCCGGTGCGTATCTTGTGGGATAGCTGGAGGATCGGCAGGTCAAACATGAGATGCGCCGCCCACGCGCCTGCGATGCCGAAGATCAGTTGCACCGCCACATAGCCAAGCAACCGCGAAGCGCCCAGTTCCCCACGCCGCCACATCACCAGACTGACCGCCGGGTTGAAATGCGCGCCCGATAGCGGGCCAAGCATGGCAATCAGCACGAACAGCATCGCTCCGGTTGCCATTGTATTGCCCAGCAGCGCCACCGCGACATTTCCGCCTGCTAGCCGTTCCGCCATGATGCCGGAACCGATCACGGTGGCGAACAGGAAGAAGGAACCGAGGGCTTCGGCAGCGAGAGCGCGTTTTGCGTTCATCCGGCATTTGCCTTGCCGATCGCGTTTAGTCGCGATTGCAGGCTCAGTCCGTCCAGTGCCTCGAACGGCAGGTTAACGAACAGGCTGATCCGGTTGGTCAACATCCGGAATGTGTCGAAGAAGGCCGCGTGCACCACAGCGTCATTGCCTTCCACCGCAGCGGGATCGGGTAAGCCCCAGTGCGCCGACATAGGTTGTCCCGGCCACACAGGACAAACTTCGTTGGCGGCATTGTCGCAAACCGTGAACACGAAATCGAGATTTGGTGCATCAGGCGTCGCAAATTCTTCCCAGCTTTTGGACCGGAATGTGGACGGATCGAAATTCATGAGTTCCAGCACATGCGCGGCCACGGGATGCACTTCGCCCTTTGGCTGGCTGCCTGCGCTAAAGGCATTGAATTTTCCCAGTCCTTCGCGTTGCAAGATTGCTTCGGCGAGAACGGACCGTGCCGAATTGCCAGTGCACAGGAACAGAATGTTCAGGAGGCGCTCGGTCATGCTGCCTCGCTTGCTACCGGCACGTCGCAAGCGGGCAAGCATCCGGTTCCCGTGCCGCAGCAATTTTCCATCAGATAGCCAACCAGCCCGTTCATCGCGGTATAGTCAGCGGCGTAGATGAGCGAGCGCCCCCGCCGCGTCTGCGTGATCAATCCGGCATGGGTGAGCTGGGCCAGATGAAAGCTGAGCGAGGAATTCGGCACCCCAAGCGCCTCTGCCAATGCGCCTGCCGAGAGGCCCCCGGTGCCTGCCTGCACCAGCAGGCGAAATCCGGCGAGGCGGTGTTCCTGCGCCAACGCGCCAAGCGCACGGATTGTCTGCGATGTGTCCATGGTCATCCTCAATGATTCGATATATGTGGAAATATCGAATCATTTGGCGGAGTCAATCATCGTTTCGACAATTATCGAAATAAACAGCCTGATCGTGCCGGTCGGGTGTGGTAAAAATGGGATGGCCGGGAAACATTCCGGCTCCGAAACGGTTGTATCGAGAGCCAGCAGGGCAATCGCGCAAGGCGGCTCGCTGTCTGGCGGATCACATGGAAGGAGTATCCAATGAAGATGCATCCCGTCTCACTCATATTGGCTTCACTGACTTTAGGTATCGCGTCTGGATCGTCGGCGCAGGAACAGCCTGCCCCGCCTCCCCCGCCGGAAGTGCCCGCGCCGCCGCCTGCTCCGGATGTGCCACCGCCGCCGCCGCCTCCCCCGGCGCAGGCGGTGTATCCGCCGTGCAGCCGGACTTTGCAGGATCAGTGCACCAACACCCGTCCGGAAAGCGATACCAAAGGTGGCCCGCCCGCGCATAGTGTCCGGCATCGCCCACATTGATTCCGGGCACCCGTTGACGTCGTTGCCCTTCCTCCCGCAAAGGGCGGCATGCGCTTTTTTTCCGACAATGCCGCTTCCGTGCATCCCGCTGTGCTGGAAGCGCTGGCTCATGCCAATCATGTTGATACCGCTTATGATGGCGATTCGCTGAGTCAGTCATTGGACGGCGCGTTTTCGGACCTGTTTGCGGCGAAAGTTTCGGCATTCTGGATCGCCAGCGGCACGGCGGCCAACTCGCTGGCGCTCGCGCAGCTATGCCCGCCTTATGGTTCGGTGCTGTGCCACAGGGATGCCCATATCCAGAATGATGAATGCGGCGCACCGGAATTCTACACGCATGGCGCAAAGCTCGCCCTGATCGAAGGTGATGGTGCGAAGATGACGGCATCTGCGCTCGCGGCAAAGCTGGCCGCCACGCCGGGTGGCGTACACTGGGCGCAGCCTCACGCCCTCTCGATCACCAACGCGACCGAATATGGCTGTGTCTATACGCCGGACGAAGTGGCCGCGCTTTCTGCGATCTGCCGCCCGCGCGGGCTGGGGCTGCATATGGATGGGGCACGTTTTGCCAATGCCGTCGCGCATCTGGGCTGTGCGCCTGCCGATGTTACGTGGCGCGCCGGGGTGGATGTGCTTTCGTTCGGCTTCGTCAAAAATGGCGGGCTGAGCACAGAGGCGCTGGTGTTTTTCGATCCTGCGCTGGCCAAGGGCTTTGCCGAGCGGCGCAAGAGGGCCGGGCATCTCTTCTCCAAGGGACGGTTCATGGCGGCGCAGATCCACGCGCTGCTGGCTGATGGCCTGTGGCTGGACAATGCCCGCGCCGCCAATACGGGTGCGCGGACGCTGGGTGCGGCGGCAGGCGCGCGATTGATCCATCCGGTCGAGGCCAATGAAGTGTTTGCCCGGATGAGCGCGGCAGAAGCTGCGAGCTTGCGCGCGCAGGGTTTCGACTTTTACGACTGGACGGAAGGCGAAGTGCGCTTCGTGGTCAGTTGGGACCAGCCGCCAGCAGAAATTGCGGCCTTCGCGCAGGCGATCCGCTCCCTATGAGCGACGCGCACGCCCCTTCCATCCTGTCTCCCCGAATCCTCATCCCCTTCGTGATTGTGACGCTGATCTGGGGATCAACCTGGATTGTCATCAAGGATCAACTGGGATCGGTGCCGCCAAGCTGGTCGGTCACCTACCGTTTCACGCTGGCGGGGATCGTCATGCTGGCGGTGGCAGCCGCTACGCGGGTGCCGCTGCGGCTTGGCTGGGCGGGGCAGGGCTTTGCCTTGCTGTTTGGCATCGCGCAGTTCGTGTTCAACTTCAACTTTGTCTATCGCGCCGAACAGCACGTCACATCGGGTCTTGTGGCGGTGGTATTCGCCCTGCTCTTCGTTCCCAATGCAGTGCTTTCGCGAATTTTCCTCGGCACAAAAATGAGCGCGCGATTCCTGACAGGTTCAGCCATCGCCATTGCCGGATTGGCCCTTCTGTTCGCCAATGAGGCGCGCGGGGATGAAAGCAGCCGCGTCGAAACGCTGACCGGTATCGGTCTCACCCTGATCGGGGTGCTTTCCGCGTCCGCTGCCAATGTGATGCAGGCCAGCGAACGTGCCCGATCCCTGCCAATGGCGAGCATGCTCGGATGGGGGATGATCTGGGGCGCATCGATCGATGCGCTCTGGGCTTGGTTTACCAGCGGGCCCCCGGTTATGGACTGGCGGGCCAGCTATCTGGCGGGGGTGGGCTATCTGGGGATCATGGCCAGCGCTGTGGCCTTCAGCCTCTATTTCCGCACGATTCGCGATATCGGCGCGGCGCGCGCGGCCTATTCCAGCGTGGTCATTCCGGTGATCGCGATGAGCTTTTCCACCGCCTTTGAAGGCTATCGCTGGACGATGCTGGCAGCGGCCGGCAGTGCAGTAGCACTGATTGGCATGCTGGTGGCCTTGAGCGCCCCCAAGCCCGCGCGATAATCAGGATAGCGCGGCGCCCAGCCAAGCAGGCGCTTCGCCTTGCCATTCGCCACGCGGCGGTTCTCGGCATAAAAGGCGCGCGCCGGTGCGGAGAGGTGCGCGTCCTCCAGCGAGAGCAGCGGCGGCCAGTCCCGCCCGAGAAGATCGCTGGCCGCTTCGATCACGCGGTTTTGCGAACAGGGCAGATCATCCGCCAGATTATAAGCGCCCGGCGGGCCGCTCAGCCCGGCGATAACGCCAGAGACAATGTCATCCACATGCACCCGGCTGAAAATCTGGTTGGGCAGGTCGATCCGGTGAGCCTTGCCTTCCATCACCCGTTCCAGCGCCGAGCGTCCAGGGCCGTAAATGCCCGGCAAACGGAACACCCGCGCGCCCAGTGTCTGCCACGCCAGATCCGCGTCATTCCGCCCGCCGCGCCGGCCACGCAACGGGGTGCTCTCATCCACCCAAGCGCCACCTGTATCGCCATAGACGCCGGTTGAAGAGAGATAGCCGATCCAGCGCAGGCCAGACGTGCGGATGGTATCTCCGTGCACGTTGAGCACCGGATCGCCATCGGCAACGGGCGGCACGGAAGAAAGAATATGCGTCGCCCCGTCGAGCGCGAGGCGGACGGACGCAGTATCATCAAAGGCCATTGTGCCCGACGAACCCGTGGAAAGTATTTCCCATCCATCGCGTGCGAGCCGGGTGGCAATGCGCGCGGCGGTGTAGCCCAGGCCAAAGATCAGGATGCGGGGCATGGGGGTTCGGCGGGGACTGTCCCTTCAGGGACTGTCCCCAGAGCAACAATGGAGGGACAGTCCCTGAAGGGACAGTCCCC
>JANOAJ010000112.1:0-11863 GCA_031411035.1 Sphingomonadales bacterium | reverse complement strand
GCCGGATTGGTGATGCCGCGCGTGGCGTGCGCCAGCGCGCTTTCAAGCGGCAGCCCGCGTCGTGACACGGCATCAAGCAGTTTGAGCGCGGCAAGGCGCGCGGGCAGGCCGGGAATATCAGAAATGGTGTGCCTCGACTCTTCGGGGTTACAGGGCGTAGGAAGCCCGTGCTTTAATCCGGAAACCGAAAATGTCGAGCAAACGCCCGCCCCATGTCAAACCGCCTGCCCATCTGAGCAAGAGCCCGCCTGTGCCGGCACCCCAGCCGATGGTGCGCGCGGCAGAGCCTGATCCGGATCGGCTTGATCCCGTGCGCTATGGCGATTGGGAACTGAAAGGCATTGCCGTTGATTTTTAGGCGATCGTCTCGCTGTCGCCCTGAAGCATCAGGCTCAACTCCCTGTTAAGTCATTGATGTTAGCCGTCTCTGTATCAAGACTCAGGGGCGCGTTTCGATGAATCAGGATTTGGTGGATGTGCTGGCAAGCATTTCGGTGGCTGGCAAGATTACCAGCGGCGATATTGTGCGTTTGCGTGACGGTCTATGGACGGAAGAGCTTCTGTCCCAGGCAACGGTGGACGCGCTTTTCGATCTGCACCGGCGTTGCCCCGAAGCGGTAGATGCGTGGACGGACTTGCTGATCGAAGCGGTTGAGCATTATCTGATCCACCAGACCCCGCCCTTTGGCTTTCTCGATGAACCCGGCGCGCAATGGCTGCGCGGACAGATTGGCCGCAATCGCGGCGTAGTTACCTGGCCCGAAATGGCTTTGCTGGTTTCGGTTCTTGAAGCGGCGGAAAATGCGCCCGAATGGCTCAAGGTGTGGACCTTGTCCCAAATCGAGCAAACCATCGTCACTGGCGTCGGCCCGACCCGCGATCCGGAAAGCATCGCCCCAAATTGCGTGGATGCGGCTGAGGTGGACTTGCTGCGTCGCCTGATTTTTGCGGGCGGCGGAGAAGGCGCCGTGGTGGTCGGTGCGCTTGAGGCGGACATGCTGTTCCGCATCAAGGAACGGACATTGCACAGCGCCAACGCGCCCGAATGGCTGACGCTTTTTGTCCAGGGCGTTGGCAACCACCTGATGGCGCACAGCGATTACCGTCCGCTGGCAAGGGATGAGGCGGAGCGGCTGAATGCCTTCATGGATGATAACCTGCCCAGTCTTGGGGGATTCCTCAGCCGCACCTTGCCAGGGCATATGCGGGGCAAAGGAACAATCATCGAAGCCTTCAAGGCGATTTTCGCAGGCACCGATGCGCCGACAGACGATGCTGCAAACGTGGCGGCAAGCCATGCCCTGACGGTCGAGGAAGCGGGCTGGCTGAAGCAGCAGATTGTCGCCGACGGCCAGACAGATGCCTATGAAAAGGCCTTGCTCACTTTTGTGGTGGAAGAGGCTGGCAATGTGCCGTCCATGATCGAAAGCCTGCGCCGCCGGGCCTAGCGCTCATGCTTGAGGGGACGGGCAAGTAGCTGGGCAATCGCATCACCCACGGGCATTCTGCCTTCGAGCAGCGCACAGACGGTCGCGACCACAGGCATATCCACGCCCAACGCCTGTGCGGATTCCAGCAAAACAGGCGCCGTAAACGCCCCTTCGGCCACGGTGCTGCGATTGGCCATCAGATCCTGCGCGCGTTTGCCTTCGCCAATCCCTTTTCCCAAAGTGAAATTGCGTGAAGCGGTGGACGAACAGGTCAGCACCAGATCACCCAGCCCCGAAAGCCCCGCCAGCGTTTCAGCCTGCGCGCCGCGCGCCAGGCCATAGCGCGTCATTTCCGCAAAACCGCGCGCGATCAGCGCCGCCCGGGCGTTCTGGCCAAGGCCAAAACCTTCGACCACACCGCACGCCACAGCCAGGACATTCTTTACCGCCCCGCCAATTTCCGCACCCACCACATCGGTAGAAACATAGGGACGGAAGTGCGGCCGGGCGATCCGGTCGGCGAGCTGCCTGCCGGTTGCGGCGTCGGCGGTCGCCAGTGTGATGGCCGTGGGCAGGCCGCGCGCGACCTCGCCTGCAAAGGTTGGGCCGGACAGCACGGCAATGGTGGCTTCGGGGCAGGCGTCTTGCGCCACTTCCGACATCAACTGCATCGTCCCGGCTTCAATGCCTTTGGCGCACAGCAGGATGGTCTGGTTGCCGATCCCTGCCTGCAACAGCGTGGCGCGCAGATGTTGCGCGGGGGTTACCACCAGAACTACATCGCAGATCGCCAGATCGGCAAGATCGCCGGTCGCGCGGATCAGCGGGCTGAGGGGAATATCGGGCAGGAACGCGGGGTTCAGATGATCGGCGTTGATCGCTGCCACCACCTCGGCCTCGTGCGCCCAGATCTGCACGGCTTTACCGCCAGAGGCCAGTACCTGCGCCAAAGCCGTGCCCCAGGCACCGCCGCCAATTACGCCAATCGTCATGCTTTCACTCCCGCCCCGCGTGCCTTTTCAGCGTCGGGATCCAGCGGCCAGCGGGGCCGCGCTTCGAAATCAAGTGCGTCGGTCAGGCCCAGCGCAAAGCGTTCGGCGCCTGCCCAGCCGATCATCGCCGCATTGTCGGTACACAGCCAGAGCGGCGGCGCGATGAGCGGCAGGCCATGCGCTGCGGCCAGATCGGCCAGCGCCGCCCGGATCGCGCCATTGGCCGCGACGCCGCCCGCCACCACCAGCGCGGTGATGCCGTCTGCCCCGGCAAGCGCCCGCCGCGTCCGGTCAATCAGGCAATCGACCACCGCTTGCTGGAAGGAGGCCGCGATGTCTTCGGGCCGGTGCATGCCGGCATCCCGCGCGCGGAGCACAGCACTTTTCAGGCCCGCAAAGGAAAAATGCGGTTCATCGCTGCCCAGCAACGGGCGGGGCAGGGGGACGGCTCTGGCGTCACCGCGCCGCGCTGCTGCCTCAACCGCCGGGCCGCCGGGAAAACCAAGGCCCAGCAGCTTGGCCGTCTTGTCAAAGGCTTCGCCCGCCGCGTCGTCAATCGTGGTCGCCAGCCGCCGGTAATCGCCCACCCCCGCTACCCGAAGCAACTGACAATGCCCGCCAGAAACAAGCAGCAGCAGATAGGGAAATGCGAGCGACGGATCGGCAAGGCGCGGGCTGAGGGCATGGCCTTCCAGATGGTTGACCGCGATCAGCGGCTTGCCCGCCGCATGAGCCAGCGCCTTGCCCGTGACCAGCCCGACCATGACACCACCAATCAGCCCCGGCCCCGCCGTGGCTGCAACCGCATCCACATCCGCAAGCGTTTTCCCCGCGTCGGCCAGCGCCGCCTCGATCAGCGGCACGATCACTTCCACGTGCGCGCGCGCGGCAATTTCGGGCACCACGCCGCCATAGGGACGGTGCGCGGCTTCCTGCCCGGCCAGCCGGTGCGACAGGATAAGGCGCTCGCTGGTCACCAGCGCCGCTGCCGTTTCGTCGCAACTCGATTCAATGCCAAGGATCAACGCCATCGGGCTTCCCTCTAGCTGCGCGGACGGCTAGCACAAGCCGCGATGTCTCACCCAGTTAAACCCCTGCGTCTCGGCACGCGCGCGTCTCCGCTGGCAATGGCGCAGGCCCATATGGCCAGGGCTGCCTTGCTGGCAGCGCATGGCTGGGCGGACGATGCGATTGAACTGGTGCCCGTGGTGGCGAGCGGAGACAAGGTTCAGGATCGCGCGCTCGCTGATGTGGGTGGCAAGGCGCTGTGGACCAAGGAACTCGATCAGTGGCTTGATAGTGGCGAGATCGACATTGCCGTGCATTCGATGAAGGATGTCGAAACGATCCGCCCGGATGCGTTCGTGATCGGGGCGATGCTGCCCCGCGCGGATGTTCGGGACCGGTTGCTTGGGGCGGCATCGCTTGATGCCATTCCGGCCGGTGCGAAAGTCGGGACGAGCGCGCCCCGGCGCACGGCGCAATTGCTGCGGATGCGGCCTGATCTGGACATCACCCTGTTCCGGGGGAATGTCCAGACGCGGCTGAAAAAGCTGGCAGAAGGCGAGGTGGCGGCCACGCTGCTGGCGGCGGCCGGCCTTGACCGGCTGGATATGGCGGACATCGGCATGTCGATTCCAGTCAATGTGATGCTGCCTGCCCCTTCGCAGGGCGCGATCGGGATTGAGTGTCTCGCCGCGAATGCCGCCGTGCGGGGATGGCTGGCGGCGATTGATCATGGCGATACGCATGCGTGCGTCGCGGCGGAACGGGCGCTGCTCGGGGCCTTGTCCGCCGATTGCCGGTCGCCTGTCGCGGCACTGGCGCTGAGGGACGGAGACGCGCTCTGGCTGCGCGCGAAAATCTACACATTGGATGGCGTCGAGATGGCGGAGGCCGAAACCCGTTGTGCGCCAGGCGATCTGGCTGCGGCCCGGGCGCTGGGCAACCGGCTGCTCGAATCCGCCTCCCCCGCGCTGAGGGCAGCATTTGGATGACCGCCCCGCTGATTGTGCTGCGGCCGGAGCCGGGTGCGTCAGCAACCGTGGCGCGCGCACGGGATATGGGGCTGGCGGCATGCGTCCATCCCCTGTTTGAAACCGGCCCGCGGGACTGGATCTCGCCCGATCCGTCTGCCTTCACCGGTATTTTGATGACCAGTGCCAATGCCCCGCGCCATGCCGGGGCGGGGCTGGCGCGCTATCTCCACTTGCCGCTTTTCGCCGTGGGCATGGCAACGGGCGACGCGGCAAAAGCAGCAGGCTTTGCTTCGGTGGCGAGTGGAGACAGTGATGTCGCCCGCCTGCTCGCCAAGGTCGCTACGCTGGGAAAGCACAGGCTGCTCCATCTCTCGGGCGAGGATGTGACGGAAATCGATCCCGTCGGCATAGAGATCGAGAGGCGCATCGTCTATCATGCGCGCCCCTTGGTTCCCGATGCCGCCATGCTGCAGGCGCTGGCCGCAGGCGGTGTCGCGCTGGTGCATTCGCCGCGCGCTGCCGCAAGACTGGCAGAGATTGCGCCGGATCGTGCCGTCCTTTCTGTGGCTGCCATCAGTTCCCGCGCGGCAGTAGCGGCGGGCACAGGCTGGCAAAGGCTTGCGGTGGCAGCCGTTCCGCGCGATGAGGCGCTTCTTGAGTTGGCGGCCAGTCTGGCCCGCTCCACACAAACCGGGTCGTAAATGATGGACTACACAAATCAGGCCACCAAGCCGCGCTCGCTGCGTTTTCTGCTCGTGTTGGTGCTGGTCAGCATCATTGTCGGGCTGATGCTGGCGGGATGGGCGCTCACCCGGTCAGAAATGGTGCGGGGCTGGCTTCTCGGCGCGCCTGCCGCCAAGCCCCAGACAGCGATCACCTATGCGCCGCCTGCCACTTTGGCTGTGCCACCGGCCAGCCCGGTTATTGCCACGCCTGAAGGCGTTTCGGTGGAGGCTGCCGCGCGGCTCGCCAGCCTTGAGGCGCGGATGGCCAGTGTAGAAAGCGCGCAGGCCAGCCGGGGCGAATCCGGCCGGGCCGAAGGGCTGCTGATTGCCTTTGCCGCGCGCCGCGCGCTCGAAAAAGGGATGGCGCTTGGCTATATGGAAGGGGAGTTGAACCGCCAGTTCGGCCAGAGCCAGCCGCGCGCCGTTTCCATGATCATTGCCGCTGCCCGCCAGCCGGTGACACGCGATTCGCTGGATACGGAACTCGATGCGCTCGCCCCCCAGCTTTCCGGCAAACCCGCTGACCAGAGCTGGTGGGACAGTTTCACGCACAGCATGGGCAGCCTGATCGTCGTGCGACAGGCGGGCGCGCCTTCGCCCGATCCGGTGCTGCGCGTGGAACATGCGCGGGAAATGGTGGCTGCCGGGCGCGTGGATCAGGCGCTGGCCGAAATCGCGCGCTTGCCCAACCGGGACAAGGCGGCAGGCTGGATCGCCAATGCCCGCCGCTTCATCGAAGCGCAGCGCGCGCTGGATTTGCTGGAAGCGGCGGCCATCCTGCCGCAAACCTCCGCTTCCAAGCCTGCAGCCCCGGCACCCGAAGCGGCCAAAACTGCGCCTGCCGCCGATACGCTGTGATGCAACTGATCGGCCAGTATGACTCGCCCTATGTCCGCCGCGTGGCCGTGGCGTTGCGGCTGTACGGGATGGATTACCGGCATTTGCCCTGGTCAACGTTTGGTGATGCAGACAGGCTGGCAGCATTCAATCCGCTGCGGCGCGTGCCCGTGCTGGTGCTGGATGGGGGTGAGGCGCTCATCGAAAGCGGTGCGATCCTCGATTATCTCGATGGTCTGGTGCCGCCCGAAAGCGCGCTGATCGCTGCTTCCGGGGAGGCGCGCCGCAAGGCCCTGCACATCGCGGCGCTCGCCACTGGCCTTGCGGACAAGGCTGTCTCCTTTTTCTACTCGCGCGTGTTCCACGGCGAAGCGTCGCCAGTCTGGGTGGCGCGCTGTCAGACCCAGATCCACGACGTGCTGGTGGTGCTTGAGCGCGAATGCGCGGCACGCGGCAACCTTTGGTGGCACGGGGCCGCGCCGGGCCATGCCGATATCGTCGTCGCCTGCGTGCTGCGCTTTCTGGGTGAAGCCCATCCGGGGCTGTTCGTGGCTGCGGGCTATCCCGCGCTGGCCGGACATTGCGCCGGGTGTGAGGCGATGGACGCGTTTTCGGGCGTTGTTCAGGCTTTCAGTCCGCCAAAATAGGAGGCGATTTTAAGCCCCGTACAGACGCTGGAAATCAGTTTGGCTACCCTGGTACCTGAAGGCTTCCGAATCGCGATCTATGGTGCCTTTACGGGCATTTTAGAGGCATATAATTAACCTATCTGGTTTTACGATTTGGCAGCCCTGGACTGTCCCTTCCGGGACTGTCCTCCTTCCAATGCCTTAGGGGGCAGTCCCTGAAGGCGTTACAAACCTGCCCCGGCGGGCAGGGTCATCACTCCAGAATATCTTGTATGCGCGCGCCATTATGTCAGCACGGGATACCAGTCCGCTGCCGGATTCTCGCACCGGAACGCGGCTGTCGGCTGAACGATCCCGGTTGTCGCCCAGCATGAAATAGTGATCAGCCGGAATCGTCTGTTCCTTCACCTCGTCATAAACGGATCGCTCAAGATCTATTACCGTATGCGCGGTCGCTTCGCCCGGAAACTGTTCGGTTGCGGTTTTGCCCTCAACTGCGCCATCAATGTCATCGGTATAGTTCAGCGGATCGGAGGGCGTCTGCGGCGCGGCGGTTCCGTTGATGAACACGATCCCGCCGCGCATCGCGATCCGGTCTCCCGGCAGGCCAGCGATGCGCTTCACATAGTTTGTATCGGCTGCACCGCCAACGTGAAACACCACCACGTCGCCGCGCTGCAAGGGTGCCTCAAGCCGCTTGTCGGCAATGAACCGGTCGCCCTTTTGCAGCGTCGGCATCATGGACTGGGACGGCAGGGAGTAGAGTTTCCAGGACATCCTGAAACTTATCACCGCCCAGGAAGAAGCGGCCAGCACAGCAAACAGCAGCAGGTTCACAAAGCGCCGTCGCCAGATGCGGCGGCCATCCCCGGACCCTGCAGATTCAGCATCCATATTGTCACCGTCTGTCATCACGCTTACCCCTGTTTCTTCGGTGCAGCCTTCTTTTTCGCCGGTGCCTTTTTCGCTGTCGCTTTCTTGGCTGGCGCCTTCTTCTTGCCCTTGGCGATACCCGGCCCCTTGGCAGCGCGGTCGTCGATCAACTGGGCGGCTTCTTCCAGCGTCAGCGCGTCAGGCGTTACGGTTTTGGGCAGGGTTGCGTTCGTCGTGCCGTCGGTGACGTAAGGGCCGAAGCGGCCTTCCATTACCTTCAGTTCCAGTTCGGTGCGCGGATGGGCACCCAGCACTTTCAGTGGTTCGCGCGCAGCACCACGCCCGCGTCCGCCGCCATTGGCGGCTTCGGCCAGCTTGACGACAGCGGCATTCATGCCCGTTTCGAACACATCACGAGTGCCTTGCAGCCGCCCATATTTGCCGTCATGCGCCAGATAGGGGCCGTAACGCCCGATGCTCGCGGTGATCGGCTTTCCGGTTTCGGGGTGATCGCCAATCGTGCGGGGCAGATCGAGCAGCCTGGCTGCCCAATCCAGCCCGAATTCCTCCGCCGGAATGTCCTTGGGGATGGAAGCGCGCTTGGCTTCCTTGCCTTCGCCCATTTCGACATAGGGGCCAAAGCGGCCTGACTTTTTCGTGATGTCCTGCCCTGTTACCGGATGCTGGCCCATCACTTCAGGGCCGGTATCGCCACCATTCGCCGCCGCATCGCCGGACTGACCAAAGCGCCGTGTGAACTTGCATTCGGGATAGTTGGAGCAAGCGACAAACGCGCCGAATTTGCCGCCGCGCAGGGCGAGTTTGCCCACTTTGCAGGCCGGGCACAAACGGGGATCGCCGCCGTCTTCGGTCGCAGGGAACAGATAATCGGCCAGAAACAGGTCAAGTTCTGCCGTCACTTCAGACGGTTTCTGCTCCATCACTTCGACCGTCTTGGGTTTGAAATCCTTCCAGAACGCTTCCAGCACGGCCTGCCATTGCGCCCGCCCGCCCGATACGTCATCCAGGCTTTCTTCCAGCCCGGCGGTATAATCATAGGCGACATAGCGTTCAAAAAAGCGTTCGAGGAACGCCGTGACCAACCGACCGCTTTCATTGGGCGTGAAGCGGTTTTTCTCCACGGTCACATAGTCGCGATCCTTGAGCACCTGCAGCACGGAGGCATAGGTGGAAGGCCGCCCGATGCCGAGTTCTTCCATCTTCTTGACCAGGCTGGCTTCGGAATAGCGCGGCGGCGGTTGGGTGAAATGCTGTTCGCTTTCCACTGACTTTTTGGCAGGCGCATCGCCTTCCTTCAGGCGGGGCAGGCGGCGTGATTCCTCATCCGCCTCGTCATCCCGGCCTTCTTCATACAGCGCGAGATAGCCGGGGAAGAGGACAACCTGTCCGGTCGCACGCAGGCCGGTCTGGCCGGTGCCGTCGGCCATTTCCACTGTCGTGCGTTCGAGCCGGGCAGAGGCCATCTGGCTGGCCATCGCGCGCTTGAAGATCAGGTCATACAGCCGCGCATGATCGCCGCTGCCTGCCCGATCCTTGCTGAAATCGGTGGGGCGGATCGCTTCATGCGCTTCCTGTGCGTTCTTCGCCTTGGTTGTATAGAGCCGGGGCTTGTCCGGCACATAGGACGCGTCATAGCGATTGGCGATCGCCCCGCGGGCTTCGGAAATGGCGCCGCCATCCATCTGCACGCCGTCAGTCCGCATATAGGTGATTGCGCCATCTTCATACAGGCCCTGCGCCACACGCATCGTGTGGCTGGCGGAAAAGCCGAGCTTGCGCGCAGCTTCCTGTTGCAGGGTGGATGTGGTGAAAGGGGGCGGCGGATTGCGGGTGAGGGGCCTGGTTTCCACCGACACGACCGTGAAGCGGCCAGCCTCTACAGCGGCCTTGGCTTCGGCAGCGCTGCCCGCATTGCCCAGCGTCAGTTTCTCGATCTTTTCGCCCCTGTGGCGCACCAGCCGGGCAATGAAGCCCGTGCCGTCATGCTCCATATTGGCATGGACAGACCAGTATTCCTGCGCCCGGAACGCTTCTATCTCGCGTTCCCGGTCCACCACCAGCCGCAGGGCGACGGATTGCACGCGGCCCGCCGATTTCGCACCCGGCAGCTTGCGCCAGAGGACGGGGGAAAGCGTGAAGCCCACCAGATAATCCAGCGCGCGGCGGGCGCGATAGGCGTCGATCAGGTCATGATCCAGCGCACGCGGCGCGGCCATTGCCGCCAGCACGGCAGGCTTGGTGATGGCATTGAAGGTAACCCGCTCGACATTTTTGGGCAGGGCCTTCTTCTTGGCGAGCACTTCCTGAACATGCCAACTGATCGCTTCGCCTTCGCGGTCAGGGTCAGTCGCCAGGATCAGCGTGTCGGCACCCTTGGCTTCATCGGTGATGGCTTTGAGTTGCTTGGCCTTGTCGGCATAGGTATCCCACAGCATCGCAAAGCCATTGTCGGGATCAACCGAGCCATCTTTCGGCGGCAGATCGCGGACATGGCCAAAGCTCGCCAGCACGCGATGCCCCGGGCCCAGATATTTCTCGATGGTCTTGGCCTTGGCCGGGGACTCGACAACAACCAGCTTCATGATGATCCAATATCTCTCTCAACGCTCACGCGCGAGGGTGGCGGGGACTGCGCGGTTACGTCAAGCCCCCGCTGTTGGCAATCACCGAAGCGCCTCCAACTGCCGCAGGAACAGGTCTGTCGCCTTGGTCGAAGCGGATACGGCTTTCTCGCTATAAGCCGCCGGATTGGTCACGGCATAATCGAAGCGTTCGCTCATCGTGTTCTTCTTGCCGCCCATCAGACCGCCCAGACCACCACCGCCGCCAAATGCGCCAAAGGCACCGCCGATCACGCTCGCCACGCGCACGGTCTTGGTTACGCCTGAGGTCGTGTCCGTGATATTGGCAAAATCGCCGCCTTCCTCGATCGGCACGGCAAGCGAGATTTTGGCCATTTTTCCGTTGGTATCCATCAGCGCCATCTGTGTGCCGAATGGCGATACGGCAAGGCCGGCAGAAACCTTGATCGACTGGAACAGCCCGCCGCCCGACGATGTGGCGGGCTTGGCGAAATCGACGAAATAGACCACGTTCAGCACTGGCACCTTGGCGGTTTTCGCATAATCATATTGCGCGGTGTACGTGTTGCTCATGTTGAAATCCATCATCCGCATCTGCAACAACGCGTTGTCGGTGCGGCCAAGCGCGGTCGGCCAATAGGCCACGGCATCGGCATGATCCTGCTTCTTAAGGATGACATCCACGCTTTCGCCCTGCGCTTCGGGTTTCACTTTCGCATAATATTTGCCGCCAGTCAGGCCCGCCGGATCGACGATGCTGATGCCGCGTGCGGCGAGCTGCTTGGTGAAATCGGCATAGATTGCATCGGTCGTCGCCTGAAAATCGGCGGGCGTCAGTCCGGAGAGGTGGCCTATGGCCTTGCCCTGCGCCGACGCGGCCATGAAGCCGCCGCCGTCATAATCAACCTTCTTGGTGAAGAAGGCGACAGTGAACTGGCCGATCACCACCTGCGACACGCCCTTGAAGCTTTCGGGCTTTTCCACTTTCACCGGCTGCACATCCTTCGCGCTGAGCGCGACAGGAAGAAGCGCCAGCGACAGCGCGGACAGCGCGATGCCGAATTTGAACATCGTGTCTGAAATTCTGATTATCACCGTTAAGCCCCCTTGCCGGTATGGAATGGGCTGGGGATTAGCGATCAGGCGCGAAGCCGTATTGGACGAATTCAACGGTGCGTGGCAGCCACCAGTCAGTCATTGACACAGGCAATTTCGTAACTACATAATAGGCATGTGAAAATCAGTTATGACCCGGCAAAGCGCGATCTGACTTGGCAGAATCGCCGATTGGACTTTGATGACGCGCCGAAAGTTTTTGCCGGGCCGCAAATGACCCAGATAGATGATCGCGAGATCTATGATGAAATTCGCTATCAGACATATGGGTTATTGGGGGAGAGGCTGGTGGTCGTGGTCTGGACGAACACGCCGGACGGGCGACGGATTATTTCGATGAGGAAGTGCAATGAACGTGAGCAAGCCCGCTATGGACATCAACTGGATTGACCCGGACGACGCGCCGGAATGGACGCAGGATCAGTTTGATCGGGCGGAATACCGGATAGGTGACAAGATCATCCGCCCCGCCAATGGCACGCTGACCAAAGCCGGGCGACCCATTCAGGGCGAGGCTGCAAAAAAGCAAGTGACTCTTCGTCTTGATCCGGATGTGATCGCGGCCTTTCGGGAAGGCGGGCCAGGCTGGCAATCCCGCATGAATGCGGCGTTGCGGAGCGCGGTGGGACTCTGAGTCCGGCTATCCCAGACTCACCTTCGCCCCTGCGTGCCGTTCCAG
>JANOAJ010000111.1:0-8238 GCA_031411035.1 Sphingomonadales bacterium | reverse complement strand
GCAGACGATCCGGGTGACCGGCGGCTTTGCCGAAGTCAGCGATGCGGGGCTGACGGTTCTGGCTGAACGCGCGGAATAGTCACGCGCACCCGCTGGCTGTTCCACAGATACAGCCCCCCGCTGATCACCAGCGCGGCCCCGGCAAAGGTCGCGGCGTCCGGCCGGTTGCCGAAAAAGAGCGCGCCCAGGGTCACGGCCACCAGCAGCTGGATATAGACCATCGGCGCAACAACCGCTGCTGAGGCACGCGTGGTGGCCATATAGATCAGCGCGTGCGCGCCGCTTGCCGAGACACCCACAAGCGCGCAACGCAGAATCACCGAGACGCGCGGCACCGAAAGGGCAAGGGCGGGGATGCCGGAATAATGGCCGGCAATGGCCGCACCGATCAGGAAAGGCGTGGCAAAGGCGGAAATCAGGAACTGCATCGCCAATACGGAAGCCACGCCTGATGATTTTCGGTTGAACAGCATCAGACAGGCCATGCCGAACGCGGCGAACAGGGGCAGCAACGCCGCCATCCCCAGCGTCCCGACATCGGGGCGCAGCACCACCAGCACCCCGGCAAAGGCCAAAGCGGTGGCCACCCAGGCCTGTCTGGGTGCCGCTTCCTTCAGGAATATCGCGGAGAGAAGGGCAGTCAGCATCGGGGTGATGAACTGGATCACGGTGGCTTCGGCCAGCGGCATCAGGAAAATGCCCAAAAAGAAACAGATCGAGGCAAAGGACACGCTGACCGCGCGGCCAATCTGCACGGGCAGCATCGGCACGCGAAAGCCTGCCCGTCCTTCCGTCATCCAGAGCAGGCCTGCCAGCCCCACCGCGCCGAAGCTGTAGCGCAGGGCAGCAACCGCGGTTCCCGGCCACTGGCCGGCCATGGATTTCACCACAGCGTCCCCGCATGAAAGCAGGGCAAAGCCGGAAGCCGCATAAATCAGGCCGCGCAGGGAGGAAGAGGACATCGGAAAATCCTGTTGCGGCGCGTTAGGCAATTGTCAAAGTTTACTGCCTATTCACCCAAAAGAGTAACCGGACGTTTGACCGCGTCCCTGAAGGTATAGGCGGGTTGATGAGCGCATTCGGACGACGCAGCGGGCCAGGAGGCGGGACAGGCGGAAGCCGCCCGTCCTTTGGCGTGGCCCGCCCGATGCAGGGCGCAGGCGGGGGCGCATCGCGCGCACCCGATGAGGCGCTGGACGGGGGAACACAGTTTCCGCCCATCACATCCGTGCCCCTGCCCGGCGGTTTGGACATGCCCGAACCCGGGCAGAAGATGGACGCAATGGCGCGCCTTTCCGAACGGGAAAACGCGCTTGATGCCCCGCAGCAAAAGGCCGAGGGCTTTGAAGCCAGCGTCCACAAGATCAAGGAACAGGTGCTGCCGCGCCTGCTCGAGCGGATCGATCCCGAAGCGGCCGCCACGCTTTCCAAGGATGAACTGGCAGAGGAATTCCGCCCGATCATCGGCGAAGTGCTGGCCGAACTGAAGCTGACGCTCAACCGGCGTGAACAGTTCGCGCTGGAAAAAGTGCTGGTCGATGAACTTCTGGGGCTTGGGCCGTTGGAAGAATTGCTCAACGATCCGCTGATTACCGATATCATGGTCAACGGGCCGGAACAGACCTATATCGAAAAGAAGGGCAAGCTGACGATTGCCCCGATCCAGTTCCGCGATGAAGCGCATCTGTTCCAGATTGCCCAGCGCATCGTGAACCAGGTCGGCCGCCGGGTTGACCAGACCACACCGCTGGCCGACGCCCGTCTGAAGGATGGGTCCCGCGTGAACGTCATCGTGCCGCCGCTGTCATTGCGCGGAACGGCGATCTCGATTCGTAAATTCTCCGCCAAGCCGATCACGCTCGACATGATGGCCAAGGGCGGTTCGATGTCGGAAAAAATGGCAACCGCGCTCAAAATCGCCGGGGCCTGCCGGTTCAACATCGTTATTTCGGGGGGCACGGGTTCGGGTAAAACCACCATGCTCAACGCACTTTCCAAGATGATCGATCCGGGCGAACGCGTGCTGACGATTGAAGACGCGGCCGAACTGCGCTTGCAACAGCCGCATTGGCTGCCGCTCGAAACCCGGCCCGCCAACCTGGAAGGCCAGGGCGCGATCACGATTCGCGATCTTGTGGTCAACGCCCTGCGTATGCGGCCGGACCGGATCATCCTGGGCGAAATTCGCGGCAGCGAGTGTTTCGATCTGCTCGCCGCGATGAACACGGGTCACGATGGTTCCATGTGTACGCTCCACAGCAACAGCCCGCGTGAAGCGCTGGGCCGTATGGAAAACATGGTCATGATGTCTGACATCAAAGTGCCCAAGGAAGCCATTTCGCGCCAGATCGCCGATTCGGTCGATATGATCATCCAGGTGAAGCGCCTGCGCGATGGGTCCCGCCGCATCACCGACATTACCGAAGTGATCGGCATGGAGGGCCCGGTGATCGTGACGCAGCAGCTCTTCAAGTTCGAATATCTCTCAGAAGATGCGGACGGCAAGATCATCGGCGAATATCGCTCGATGGGCCTGCGCCCCTATACGCTCGACAAGGCCAAGCAATATGGCTTTGACCAGCCCTATCTTGAGGCGTGTCTGTAGGGTTTCCGTCATTCCGGCGAAGGCCGGAATGACAGTGCGCTTGCGACGCGTCCGTCATCAGGCTTGATTCCCGCTTCACGCCCCCGCACAAGGCAGGGGTGATCAACGAATTTCTCTCCGATGATCCCGTTGGCCCCGGCGCGGCGCTGTTTGATGTCGCGCTGATCGAGCGGCTGTTGCAGGATGCGGCGCGCGAAGGCAGGTCAGTCAGCTATTCCGAAATGCTGATGGCGCTGGGCTATCGCTTTACCCGCCCCAAGATGCGCGCGCTGTGCAAGGTTCTGGACGAGATTGACCGGCGCGGGGCTGCGCGGGGAGAACCCGAACTGGCGGTGCTGGTGGTGCGCGAAAGTGACCGGCTGCCCGGGCAGGGCTGGTGGACGGGGCGGCGCAATTATGCGGGTGCGTGGGAAGGGGCAGAGGCACGCGCCTTTGTCTCTCAGGTGCAGGCGCGCACCTTTGCGCATTGGAGCCTTGCCAAGCGGCGCGGCTGACGCGACACTCCGCGCATGAGTCTTGATCCCCATGCCCTTGCCGAAGCGCTGGCGCGGATGGCGGGCGGCGTCCACTTGCCGCTCGGCAATCTTGAACGCCTGTCGGGCGGCGCGAATATGGAAAGCTGGTCGTTTGACTGGGGTGGCGCCGGCTATGTGCTGCGCCGCGCGCCATCGGCAGACATGATGGAAGGCCGCCCCTTCGGCCATGATGTGGAAGCCGCCCTGGTGCGGGCAGCGCGCGCAGGCGGCGTGCGGGCACCCGAAATCGTCGGGGAATTGCTGGCAGGCGATGCCCTGGGCACCGGCTATGTGATGAAGCGGGTGGAAGCGGACGTGAATCCGTCGCGCATTCTGGGCAACCCGCCCGCCAGCCTGATCACGGATATAGCCCGGGAACTGGCGCGCATTCACGCGATTGCCCCGGCGGATCTGCCCGCCATTCCGCCGATGGATACGGCTGGCGCGCTCGCCGATCTCAAAGCGCGGTTTCTCGATTATGGCGGGGATCGCCCGATCATCGCGCTCGCCCTGCGCTGGTGCGAAGATCATCTGCCCGATCCCGCCCCGCTGGCGCTGGTGCATGGCGATTTCCGCATGGGCAATCTGATGGTCGATGCAGACGGGCTGGCCGCGGTGCTGGACTGGGAACTGGCGCATCTGGGCGATGCGCATGAAGATCTGGCCTATGGCTGCATGAATGTGTGGCGTTTTGGCCATATTGACCGGCCCGCCTTTGGCTGTGCGGCACTCGAACCCTATTTTGCGGCGTATGAAGCCGAAAGCGGGCGCGCGGTGGATGCGGCGCGCTTCCGGTTCTGGCTGGTCTATCGCACGCTCTGGTGGGCTTTGGGATGCCTGCAAATGGGGGAAATCTGGCGGACAGGCGTCGATCGCAGCCTGGAACGTGCTGTCATTGGCCGACGCACGAGCGAAAATGAAATGGATCTGCTGCTGCTGCTGGAAGCCGATGCACCAGAGCCAGAGCGGGTGCCTGTCTCGCCGATGGTTACCCAACCGGCCCGCCGCAAGGGAGAGCCGTCACAGGTCGAGTTGCTTGAGGCCATCCGCGAATGGATTGACAGCGATGTGAAAGCCGGGGCGGAAGGCCGTGACAAGTTCATGGCCGCTGTCGCCATGAACGCGCTCGGCATGTTGATCCGCGAGGTTGAAAACCCGGTAACGGTGCATGATGCGGCGCTGAGCGCGGACATTTTGGCGGGCAGGGCAACGCTCGCCACATCCGGCCTGCTGGCGCGTCTGCGGACGGCGGCACTGGCCAAGCTTGCGAGTGATGTGCCCAAATATTCCGCGCTCGCTGCCGCAATGAAACAATGGAGCGCAACAGGATGAATGCGCTTTCTCCAGTGTTTGGCGGTGCCAAGGTGGCGCTGCTTGCCGGACAAAAGCTGCTTGTTTATCTGCGCGATGAGAAGCCCGAAATACCGTGGCCTGGACAATGGGATTTGCCGGGTGGCGGGCGCGAAGCGGATGAAAGCTGGCAGGACTGTCTGATCCGCGAAGTCATGGAAGAATTTGCGATAAAGCTGGACAGACCGACATTTACCTGGAGTCGCGAATATGCGAGCAGCCTGCCAGACGGACTGCCGACCATTTTTGCCGTCGGCCAGATTAGCGAGGCGCAGATCAAGGCCGTTGACTTCGGATCGGAAGGCCAGCGTTGGACGCTGATGGACATATTCGAATTTCTGGAACACCCGCTGGCCATTGGGCACCTCACGCACCGGCTGACCGATTATCTGAATGAAGCGGGTTAGCCGCCAAAGGAGAGACTATGCTGTTCGAAATCCCCGGGGACATCTCCGATTATCTTGCCGTACTTGACGATTTCATCGAGCGCGAGATCAAGCCCATCGAGGCGCGCGATGATAATATCCGCTTCTTCGATCACCGGCGCGAACATGCGCGGACGGACTGGGATAATGACGGGCATCCCCGCGCGGACTGGTGGGCGCTGCTTGCCGAAATGCGCGGCGTGGCGGACAGGGCCGGGCATTATCGCTATGCGATCCCGGAGGAATTTGGCGGGAAGAACGGCTCCAACCTCTCGATGGCCGTGATCCGCCATCACCTTGCGGCCAAGGGGCTGGGGCTGCACAATGATCTGCAGAATGAATCGAGCATTGTCGGCAATCTGGTGCAGGTGCTGATGCTGCGGGATTTCGGGACTGAGCAGCAGAAGCGCGATTTCATCCCGCTGATGCTCGAAGGCAAGATGGGCTGGAGCTTCGGCCTGACCGAAGAACATCATGGCAGTGATGCGACGCATATGGATACCCGCGCCGTGCCCGAAATGCGCGATGGCGTGGCGGGCTGGCTGATCAATGGCAACAAGATGTGGACAACGGGCCTGCCCTATACCAGCCATGTCATGACCTTCGCCCGCACGAACGGGGTGGACGGCAAGGCGCGGGGCATCACCTGCTTTGTGGTGCCATCGGACGCGCCGGGGTTTGAAATCGGCGAATATATGTGGACGTTCAACATGCCGACAGATCACCCCAAGGTGAAATACACCAATGTCTGGGTGCCCGAGAGTGCGATCCTGGGCGAACTTGATAACGGCCTCGCCGTTGCGCAGCATTTCGTGCATGAAAACCGTATCCGCCAGGCGGCCAGCTCGCTGGGCGCGGCGCAATATTGCATTGATGAAGCGGTCAGATATGCGCGGGAACGCAAGCCCTTCGGCAAGCCGCTGGCCGTGAATCAGGCAATCCAGTTCCCGCTGGTCGAACTGGCGACGGACGCGGAAATGCTCCGCCTGCTGATCTACAAGACCGCCGCCGAAATGGACACGATGACCAAGCCGGAAGTCGCGATCCGCCTGTCAGACAAGGTCAGCATGTGCAATTACAAGGCCAACCGCCTGGTCTGCAACGCTGCCGATTTCGCGATGCAGGTGCATGGCGGCATGGGCTATTCCCGCCACAAGCCCTTCGAACATATCTACCGCCACCACCGCCGCTACCGGATCACCGAAGGGGCTGAGGAAATCCAGATGCGCAAGGTGGCCGGGCATTTGTTCGGGTTTATGGGGTAGGTGCCCCGTCTCCTCATCGTCTGGCATTCGGTAACCGGCGGCAGCCAGGCCATGGCGCAAGCGGCGGCTGAGGGCGCTGCGGACGAAGCGGAGGTCAGTCTAAAACACGCTGCCGATGCCGGGCCGGATGATGTTCTGGCGGCGGACGGCTGTCTTTTCGCCTGCCCGGAAAACCTTGCCTCGATGGCAGGGGTGATGAAGGATTTTTTCGATCGCTGCTATTATCCGGTGCTCGGCAGGATCGAAGGCCGCCCCTATGCATCAATGATCTGTGCCGGGTCAGACGGCGAAGGGGCCGCCCGCCAGATCGCGCGGATTGCGCTGGGCTGGCGGCTGAAAGCCGTGGCTGATCCGCTGATCATCTGCACCCATGCCCAGACGCCGGACGCCATTCTGGCCCCCAAGCGGATTGCCGAAGCGGAGCTGGCGCGCTGTCGGGATCTGGGCATGATGCTGGCGGCGGGCCTGGCAATGGGCGTTTTTTAGCCGACTGCCCATCCATCAGCGCCGGGAAGCTGCCATGCTTCGGGACGCTCGGCGCGCGCTCACTCTGACGTAATGGCAAAAAAATGGCGGCCGCTTCGAAAAGCGGCCGCCAGGCCTTTTTTGCGCTTGGGCACAAATTGTCTATTTCTTGTCGGCGGCTTCCCGCGCGGAATCCGCCTTGTCTTCCATGGCATCAGCCTTGGCTTCGGTTGCGGCGCGAACACCGGCAGCCTTGTTGTCCAGCGCCTTTTCGGCAGCCGAATCAACGCCGTCGATCTTGGGGTCTTTCAGATCGCCCGTGGCTTCCATCGCGTCAGCATTGGCTTCGCCCGCTTCGCGCACCACATCGGCCTGGTCTTCCATGGCATCGGCGTTGACTTCGGCAGCCTGCTCAGCCTTGGAACCGCACGCCGATACCGAAAGCCCGAGAAGGGCGACGGTGGCGAGGGCGAATGTCTTGTTAAAACCTGTTTTCATAAGTCTCTCTTTCAAAATGCCGCCAAACCGGTGCGGCGCTGTTCACTCAGCGGATCGAACCGCGGCGAATAAGATTGATGATTCCCAGCAGCACAACCGCACCCAGAAACGATGCAATCAGCGACCGGATATCGAGCGCGCCAGACGTGATGGGAGCGCCGCCGATCAGGGGCGTAATCACAAATCCGGCAAGAACGGCGCCCACAATCCCGACAACGATATTGAGAATCAGGCCCTGCTGGCCATCCGTGCGCATGACGATGCTGGCCAGCCAGCCAAGCACGCCCCCGACAATGAGGAGAATGAGTAGGTTCATGAGTGCGTTCCTTTCGTGTCACCAGCCCGGGAAACGCACGAACGCGCAATTGGTTCCCTGATAACGACGAAGGGCACTATTTCCGACGGGCAAGCGCCCGTTCGGCGGAATGTTCGGAGCCGCGTTCCAGCGCGACCTTGATCATCGCGACAATCGGATCGGCAAGCGCAAGGCCCAGAATGCCGAACAGCGCGCCCATCAGCAACTGAGTGGCCAGCACCAGCGCAGGGGCCAGATCCACGGATCGCCGCGCCACCATCGGCACGATGATATACCCGTCCAGCGTGTGGATGAACAGATAGACGCCAACCGCCCATAATCCGGTATTCATTCCGCCCGAAAAGCCGACCAGCACCATCAGGGCGCCTGATGTCAGCGCCCCGATATTGGGCAGAAAAGCCAGCAGCCCGGTGATCACGCCCAGAAGGGCTGCCATTGGCACATTGCCCCAGGACAGCAGCATCCAGGTGCCCGTGCCTTCCACAAACATGGCGAGCAGCCGCCCCGCCATCAGGCGGCGGAGCGTGGCACCAATGTCAGACATGGTTTCATAGAAACTGTCCCGCCGGTCAATGGGCAGCATCCAGGCCACGCCGCGTTCATAAAGCCGCGGCTCCATTGCCAGAAAAATGCCGATCACGGCGATCATCAGCAGGCTGGCAACCGCACCGAATACCGTTGTTACCGCAGAAGTGACCCGCCCGAGCGATCCCAGCACTTCCTTGCCGATATCGGTAAACTGTTCGGGATGCTGAAGGATTTTGCGGCGCGCTGCCCAGGCGGAAATATCATTGAGCTG
>JANOAJ010000110.1:0-7563 GCA_031411035.1 Sphingomonadales bacterium | reverse complement strand
ACAATGATGTCGACCTGGGCGGCGACGAGGATCTGGGTGTCGCTGGCACCGAAGATGAGCCTGACGATATCTAATCTTCTTGCTTGATATATGCAGGAGCGCCCGCTAGTGGCGCTCCTCACCAAGGCCGTCTTCGGACGGTGCGATGGGGCCTTAGCTCAGCTGGTAGAGCGCTACACTGGCAGTGTAGAGGTCAGGGGTTCGACTCCCCTAGGCTCCACCATTACAATACATTGATATTGCGTCATTGCAAAGCCTTTCCGGTTTTGAGATCGTAATGCTTGGGACCGAGTTGGGACCGATGCGCAGTTGTCAGTTTGTCCATCTCGGACCAATAGTATTCAATCGCCTGCATTGCTTCGTTGAGATATTCGGGTCGCAAATGCGTGTAATTGCGGCCGCTGCCGGGTTCTTGATGTCCCGCCATTGCATCAATCTGTGCCTGAGCAACGCCCTGCGTCTGCATAAAGGTGTGGATCGTATGGCGTAGGCTGTTAGGTGAACCCCAAGGCTCGCCCTCGGCGTCGATGATGCCAGCGTCCTCCAGGCATTTTGCAAAGCTGGTCTTTATGGACCGAGTCGGTTTCGAGATAATGGAACCGTCCTTTCTCATCGCCTGATACTGGATCACCTTCCCCTCTTTTGGCAGCCAAGGCGCAAGAGTCGGCGCGACAGGCACAATCATCCGGCGCTTCGTCGTTTGCATCCGTCCTGATGCATTGAAGAAGAAAACGCCTTTGCGAATCTGTTCGGCTTGCAGTTCCATGACTGCTTCAACGCGACCGTGCGCGGATAGCATTATCATCGAGAACAGGTGGACGTGCTTCCGCTCAAAGCGCGACAGGGAAGTCTCCAACAACGAAGCGACCTGCTCCATGCTATATTCAATTTCCTTCGGTCCTGATCGCAAAGAACGGTCAACGCGGCCCACAAATGGCGCATAAGGTATCAGGCTGTTCTCAACGGCCCATTTTAAAGCCCGTGAGAGGGCTGCGAGTTCACCGTGGATAGTTTCACCCTTTACGCCTTCGCCAAGCCTCATTGCGACGTATGACTGCATCCTGACGGGGTTTACCTCATCGACGGCCATGCGGCCCTGCTTATTGATAAATCTTTGCAGGTGATCGACTGCATATGCGTATTGCTCGCCGCGTGCTCGAAGCGAGCCCTCCTTGGCAAGCCAAGCGCCCATTATCCGACTAACGCTCGTAACTGAGTTGATGTCGACCTTTTCGGGCGTTCCGAATTTGGCGAAGTGGGCGGCAAGTTTTTCCTGAGCCTCGATTGGCGCTTCGCCTCCGTTGAAATCGCCGACAGAAGTTGACTTTCGGCGGCGGGTTCCAGCTGCTCGGTCGTTCCAGCAGATTGCCCATTCTTCGCGGTCTGTGCGCCAAGCAAGCCAAAACTCGCCAAGTCTGAATTGCTTTGCCATTGTGATGCAAGTTCCTCTGCTTCCAATCTCGCCATTTCGGCATAGATCGGGCTAGTCATTATGGCGACAACGTGCGCCGCGTCCAGATGAAGCCGCTCACCGTTTCGGGCTGAACGCCGCATCCGGTGCAATATGTCGGTGAAAGGCTGATCAGTGCCGCTCATAGCGTTTCCCACAAATGCCGATGCGGTGAAGCCTTTGCATAGGCTTTGGCTGCATCGATAAGGTTGATCTTGTATTTAGCCTGCCATGTGTCGGCGCCGCGGTGCATTTCAGCATGAGCAGCGGAACAGGCAGGGACAGTGTGGAAGTCGGCGACTTTCACTCCAACGCCCTTGCCCCCAGCGGCGTCAACATGCGCCGCCTCCATGACACCCTCACAGATATGGTCTTTCCATCCCGCGATGATGCATGGGCGCTTTCTTAGCCAGGATAGGTGCGACGGGAATCGCTTGCCTTCATGCTGCCGTCCGCTGTTCTTCTTGCGTGGTGCGAAGGCTGATCGGGGTAGGGTCATGCTGCCAGTTCTTTTCTAATGTCTCCACCCCATTGCAGGGCGAAAGCTTGTGCAATGCCCGGGTAAGTCTTGCTGCGTATTTTCCAGCGATCGGGCGATGGTGGCAGGCGGAACATGCGTTGCTCCCGGCCTTCAACAATGTCGGTTGCTTCCAATTTAGGTAGGTTCTTGAGCCACAGGCAGGTTGCCTTGGTTTCGCCATGTCCAAACTGCCAAGGTTGGATTATCTGATCTGGCTTGCGGATTTTGCTGCTTATGACGCTGATGGGATTTTCTATGGCTATGCGTTCAATCGGAGCGTCCATAAGGGATTGCACGAAGTCCAGAGCGCGTTGCTGGCGTCCATCTGCTATCTTAGCAGCAAAGTGCCGCGCACCGCTTACTGAAAGGTCAGTACAGGGCGGATGGGCAATCATTAAATCCCATCCACCATTGTAAGCCACCTCGATGGCGTCATGTTGCAAGTGCCAGAAATTCTCACCCTCTGATGGCAACAGGTCACAGGACCATGCTTCATGACCCAACGCCCGAAAAGCATCGCGCACTGTGGCGCTGTATTCACAGGCGACTAATACTCTCACAGGCGCACTTCCTCACCCACGCAAAGCGCACGACGGGCTTTGATGACCTTGGCGATGTGGGCGCGGTCTATCCGAAGCCATACGCGGGGGGCGTCGGGGCGGATTTTGTCGGAACGTTGTGCTGCGGTGCTCATGCTTCCCTCACAAGTTTTAGAGCAAGCATCACGGCGCCGATTGCAGCAAGAACATAGAATATCTGCACGAAGATACTATCGCTCTTAACAGCATCATTTACCCACCTTATTCCCGACGCCCCCACGATAACGGCGCAGCAATAGTGTTCGATCGCGCTCATATCCCAGCCCTCTTTGCAGCGCGCTCGGCTTTACGGCGCTCGTCCTGAGCCTTGCGCATAGTGCGGACATGGCGGCCGAGTTCAAAGTCAGGTTTCATTGCTTCGATCTCGGCGCGTAGGCTGGCGTTTATGGAGCGTTCGACTTCAATGACGTACTGGTCATGTGCGCGCCAAACCGAGTGGTTGATCTCTCGCACTGCGTCGGCGTGTGCGAGCACCTTTTCGTGGGTCTTTTTCAGCATAATTGGCATATCACTCTCCCTTAGTTGTGAATCTGGCCGCCGCATCATCAAGCAAGCGGTACATTTCGTGTGAAACTTCGGACGGCAGCACCTCAGAGTGCGGTTTCAATTCCCCGCGGATGGCGATGATGGTCCCGACAACATCTGCCTTGGCTATCCGGTCTTTCCAGTCATTGACCATGCCAGCCCATGCAGGGGTGTCGTCGTCGTTGGACTCGACCATATCGGTGACGTCACCGTCTTGGTCCGCGTCGGTGTCCTGAGCGTGATTTGCCAATGTCTCCCGCGTCATGCGCGGCGCACCAAGAGCGCCAATTGTCGACTTTGAGAAATCCGCTTCTGTGGACTCGTCGTTGATTACGCCCTCAATGTCGGTGGACATGGGCAGACGCTTCGACAGGCGGCGAATGACGGTTTTCTTCGCCATTTCCTCCCACCAGTCTTTCCACGGTCCAAACTGGCCGGTCTTACTGACCTTGCGCACCTTTTCGATGTCGTGAATGTCCATGACTTCGCGGATTTTGTAGCCATCCTTGAGTGTGGCGATCGCATATACGCCAATCGGACTGCCACGGTCCTCGCCAAGCTTCGGAGGTGTATGTTCAATGGCTTCATCATCACCAAGCGACCAGACAAAATCGTCCTTTTCGTGAATGATGTTGGCGGTGATCGCTGATATTTCGCCCGATTGACGGACCTTTTTAAGAATGCCGGCAATCATCGGCATCCATTGGACGGCTTTAATCCATTCTTCCTTGCCGTCGACCTTCACCTTCTGGTTGAAGATGACCAGCGCGCCCTCGCGCTTATCGGGCAGCAATCCATCCTGGGCCGCCTTCGTGACGGAAGCGATGAGGGAACGCCGATCTGCATGAAGCAAATCAGGGTCCGACATCACGGCGGTCAGAACGACGCGCTGAAACTTGTCGACCTTGATATGCGATGGGAGCGCCATCTTGAACTGGTCAGCCATCGCCTCAATTTCGGCTCTGACTTCACGCTTTGGGCTAGTTGTGGTGATGGCGTTCATGCTGCTTCTTTCCTTTGCTGAATGGCGAAATAGACCCGCTTGCAGGCGTCGACATCGACGAGCGCGTCGTGCGCGCCCTCAAGTTCTTCGTTGAAGAAGAAGCGGACGCATTCACCGAGATTGGGGTTTTTGGGGTTGTTGAAGCCAGCGGCGATCATCTTGGGCGTGGGCGGCAAATTGACGATCTTAGTCGCCAGTTTCATCGTGCATTCGGTTGGTACGCGCGGCTCCCATTTGAAGCCGTGAGTGCGGGTTGTGGTTATCCGCATAATCCCAACGTCAAAGCTTACATTGTGACCAGCCAACGCCCTTGCGCGACCAGCCAAGTCCATCATGGCATCTACGGCCACGGCAGCGTCAATTCCCTCATCATGCGCGCGCTCAAGGCTTATACCGTGGGCATTGAACGCCTCTGGTGCCATGCGTGCACCAGCCTTGGGCTTCACTATGGTCTGCCAGCGCTCAATATCGTTGCCAGTCTCATCGCAAAGCAGACACGCCAACTGGATAAGGTGCGGTTGTTGTGGCGCGTTGGACGGTGCGCGAAAGTCGGGAAGTCCGGTCGTTTCTGTATCGAAAAATAGCAACATCATGCAGCCTCATCATAAGAGTTTACGAGAGCGGCATTATTCATCCCGCCATGTTCATCGATCGCGCGGCGCGCCCATATTGGGAGCCCGACCATCTGGATTTCTTCGCTGGTGTATGAAGGCCACTTATCGGCGGCGAGGCAGTCAGCGAACGTGCGGATGGCCTGCCTATTTTGGAAGCGACCGCGCTCAACATCGGTTTGTGGCAATTCGTAAACGCTCACCGAATGCGGCGCGTCTTTCTCGACCGCGACAAAGAGCCAGTTCGTTGCGCGCTGGCCGTAAATCGCTTCAATGCCATCATCATAGAACGCTGCGCTCTGGTGATAGCCAAAGTCGAACAGCGCCTTTGAGAAGCCGTGCGGACGACAATGCGTTTGGGCCAAGAATTTGAGATCCGTGACAACGCGAACGGGTGCGCCATTGATAATTGAGTTTGGCAACCAGTCAGGACGCGCGCGAAGCCAAACGCCGGTTTCCCTGTCCTGCCATGCCAGCGTCATTTCAGGCAAACCGTTGGACAGCGCGTTAATCGCGTCTTTGTTGGCGCCGATGGCCTCAGTGACGGCTTCGACCACTTTGGCGTCCTGATAGCGCAGCACTGGAATGCCAGCCTCTATCGCGGCTTCCCGCTCGGCAATGGCCTCAGCAAACTTGTTCTTTGCTGCCAGTGAGAAACCTTCGGGCGTGACGAAATAGTTTTTGCGCCAATCCTCGCCCATCAAAAGCATGTCGTGCGCGGCCTTACCTACGTTGAAATGAGGCGCGGAATCTTCTTCTGGACGATTTGGGTTTAACGGACTGTCATACCAATAATGAAAGGCGGACTGGCTGCTGATCTTCTTCGCGCCCGATGATGAAAGCGATGGACCTGGCAGCAAGTTCGGGTTGCGATGATAGTCCGACATCGGAATGTCGGCATAGGCGCCGGCCTGCGTGATAATGGGCTCAGTGCTTTCGGGCTCACTGACTGGAGCATCAGAAACCTCGACGGGCTCAGGCTCGACATAGCCGATGTCAAATGGATTGTCGGTCATATCAGAACTCCAACCGGACGGAAGGAATGTCACCGGCAAGAATGGCCAAAACAATCTTGGTTGCCAGTGCATTGGACGCGCCGGTTGCAATGAGCGCTTCTTTCGCGGCAGTTTTGATTGCCGTGCGATGTTCCTGATCTTTCTGGCGGGCCTCAGTTTCTTCACGAAGCTTTTGCTCTGCCTGTTCACGCGCCGCATTTTCCCGCTCCAATGTGGCAACGCGATCACGTTCGGCTTGCAAGGCTTCTGCGGCTTTACGATCTTTTTCGGCTTGCTCGGCATCGCGTTGGCGCTGTTCTTCGTCGCGCTGCGCCTGAGCGACACGCTCGGCTTCAATACGGGCAGCATCGGCGGCATCACGCTTTGCCTGTTCGATGCGTTCGTTCTCAAGGCGCTCATTCTCAATGCGCTGTTGTTCAGCACGTTCGGCTTGCTCGGCTGCGCGGCGTTCTTCTTCGGCGGCCTCATCCGCAATGCGCTTTGCCTCTGCCTCAGCAACGCGGTCGGCTTCTTCTTTGGCCAATCGCTCTTGCTCGGCCTGCTGCAATCGGGCCAGTTCAGCGCGATCCGCTTCTTCCTTTGTCAGTCGGGCAAGAGACACCTTGAGCGATTCAACCGTGGCATCCTTGGCTTCCTGAGCCTCTGCCAGCATGTCACCGTATTTGTCAGGGTCCAGCACGGTTTCAAAAACAATCTTGCCGCGCGCGCGAACATCATCTGCGGTTTCGTCCATATAGACGTTGAGTGACGACTTGAGCCATTTGATAACTTCGCGGCATTCCGAAATGCGCGCGGCTTCGGCTTCTTCCCAATCAGTAAGCGGTTTGCGAACCGACTCTGCCAACGCACTCAGTTCAGCTTTGGCTTCATTGCGCGCCTGATTGACCGCATTGGTCTTGGTGCGCCATTCTTCGGTGAGCTTCTTACCCGCATCATCAACGGCAGTCTTGGTGCGGGTAATCTTGAACGCGAACGACTTGATTGCGTCCCTGCCCTTGGCCGTGGTCAGGTCGGGCTTGAATGCCTCAATCTCGCTGCGAATATGATTGAACAAGTCATCTTTCGACTTGGTATCAAGCAGAACAACCGCTGGGTTGCTTTCGACGATGACCGAGATCGATGTGCCGGTCTGGGGTTGCTCTAAAACGTCAGTGTCGCTCACGAATTTGCTCCTAACAAAATGAAAAATATGATCACGGCTGCGACGACCACGGCAAAGCCGATGGTGAAGCGCTCAAGCGTCTGAATTGCAGCATCGGTGGCTAGTGCTTTCATTGGCTTGCCTCCTCATCCGATTGCGACGTGCAAAAGCTGCAAGGTGGGTTAATGTGGCAAGAGCAATCACCTTCGCGCTTGCCTTCAATAATCACACCGCTGCAACCGTTCCGGTTACAAACATCGCCTGCATCGAAACCCTGCGTCACATCGCTGGCTGCTTCGTTTGGTATCTGGTTCATGGCTGGACCTTTGCGATTGCGTTGATTGCGATCTGGACCTTTTCAGGCGCGCTCATATGGCCAGCGCGATTGTTGCACTCGGCATGGGCCAGAAACTTATTGCTGATGTGGTTCGGGCCACCGTGCGCAAGAGCGACAAGGTGCTCGACGGTGACGTCACCATCCAAAGGCTTGCGGCAAAAGAAGCATTGATCGCCATCACGCGACAGAAGCGCGGTAACGCTTGCGCGGTTGTTCCTGCGGCCCTTCAAGGCGACCGGAGCAAGTGAGCCTTTGCGTTGAGCAAGGTGTTCGCGCGCAGCCACGGCTTCGGCGTTCCACGTTTCGCCCCGCTTGCCCTTATAAACCACGCCCACACCATGCGACGATTTGAAGCGCAGCA
>JANOAJ010000109.1:0-17730 GCA_031411035.1 Sphingomonadales bacterium | reverse complement strand
GAAGGACGGGGGGAGTGGCCCTTCGCTACGCCGCTTCGACAAGCTCAATCGCTACTCAGGATACACGGATGTTGGGGATTCCTTTCGCGCTGGTAAAAAGATACAGCATCGCAAAATGAGCGCTCCGCCCCCTCTCTCCCTCCCCACTGCCGGCCAGTTCATCGGCCGGGCGCACCATCTTCCGGTGCGCGTTTATTTCGAGGACACGGATTTTTCCGGGCTTGTCTATCACGCCAACTATCTGCGCTACTTCGAACGCGCCCGGTCTGACATGCTGCGGGTGGCGGGAATTGACCAGAAGGCGGCGTTTGCAGAGGCCACCGGCGTCTATGCGGTGGCCGAACTCGCGATCAAATATCGCAAGCCCGCGCGTTATGACGATGCCCTGCAGATCATCTCCACAGTGGAACAAGTGCGCGCGGCTTCGGTTGTGATTCATCAGCGAGTCATGTTGGGGGATGAATTGCTGGCCGATGCGCAGGTGGTTGCCGCTTTCCTCTCCCGCGAAGGCCGGCCAAAGCGCCAGCCAGCGGTGTGGATTGCGGCGTTTGAACGGCTTTTGAAGGAGTAAGACTTGAATCCGATTGCGCTGAATGCGGACGCGACAACCTTGTCGCCCATTGCCCTGTTTCTTGAGGCCGATCCGGTCGTCAAGATCGTGATGATCGGGCTGCTGCTGGCCAGTATCTGGACATGGTCGATCATTGTCGGCCACTGGCTGAAAATGCGCCGGGTGAGCAAGGCCTCCGAACGCTTTGAAAATGATGTGTGGAAGGCCGATGACACAGCCGCTTTCTACGCCGAACACAAGGATTCCGAACTGCCGTCCGCCAAGGTGTTCAGCGCCGGGATGTTCGAATGGCGGCGCTCCACCGGGCGCGGCGCGATTGACCGGGAAGGGACACGCGCACGGCTGGCGACATCCATGGGTGCGGCAATTGCCGCTGAAGTTGACCGGCTGGGAGACAGGCTCAATGTGCTGGCGACAGTGGGCAGCGTGGCACCCTTTGTCGGCCTGTTTGGCACAGTCTGGGGGATCATGCGCAGTTTCACCGCGATTGGCGCGGCAGGGAATTCGTCGCTTGCGGTCGTGGCGCCGGGGATTGCGGAAGCCTTGTTCGCAACAGCGCTCGGCCTGTTCGCGGCAATACCGGCGGTCATTGCCTATAACCGGTTCGGCCACGGCCTGAACCGGCTGGAGGCGCGGCTCAACCGGTTTGCCGACGCCTTTCATTCGACGCTGAGCCGGGAGCTGGAGCTGGAACGCTAAATGGCCGTTTCCCCCCTTCCCTCCACATCGCGGCACCGCAGCAAGCGCGCGCCAATGGCGGAGATCAACGTGACGCCAATGGTGGACGTGATGCTGGTGCTGCTGATCATCTTCATGGTCACCGCGCCGCTCTTGATGGCAGGTGTGCCGGTGAACCTGCCCGACAGCCGCGCCAAAGGGCTGGAACAGGCCCAGGAGCCGATCCAGCTTTCGCTCGACAAGGCGGGGCGCGTGTTCATCGGTGATGATGCCGTGCCGATGGCTGACCTGCCGGTGCGGCTGGCCGCGATTGCCGAACAGGATGCCGGCGCTGCCGAACCGCGTCAGATCTGGCTGCGCGCGGATACGTCGCTGGATTACGGGCAGGTGATGCGCGTGATGGGGGAACTCAACCGTGCGGGGCTGAACCGTGTGGCGATGGTCACCACGGGCGGCACAGAGGAAAAGTGATGGATCGGGCCGAAAAGGCAGGGCTGGGCGTTGCCGTTATCGGCCATGTCGCGCTGTTTGCGGCCCTGTCGCTCGGGCTGATGGCCACGCCGGATTTGCCGGTGATCCATAATGATCCGGTTGAGGTGGAACTGGTGGATGATGCGGCGCTGCAAAGCCGCTCCCCCCAGCCGGACGCCGCCCCGGCGCCCGCGCCTGCACCGGCAGCCGAAGTGCAGGAGGTATCGCCGCCGACGCCGCTGCCGCCACCGCCGACTCCTTTGCCGCCTGTTGCCAAGACGGAGCCCACGCCTGCACCAAGGCCCGCAATACAACCCAGACCCGCGCCAACGCCTGTTGCCAAGGCCCCTGCCAAGCCCGCGCCGAAGCCGCAGCCTGCCCCGGCGAAAGCCACACCGGCCAAGGCCAAACCCGCGCCTGCCAGAACCGCCACCGAAGACACCCGCCCGCGCCGCCGCCCCGGCCTGTCCCGCAGCATTGTGGCGGGTTTGAGCGACGCGCCTTCGGCTGCCACCACAAAATCCAGCGCGCCTGGAAAGGCGGTTACGCCTGCCAAGCCCGCTGCCACGGGCATGTCCGCCGCGCAGATGACCGGCCCGCAGAAATCGGCGCTGAACGGGCTCATTTATCGCCAGCTCAAGCCGTTCTGGAAACCGCCTTCGGGGGCGGATGCCGAACTGCTGGTCACCCGGCTGAGCGTGCGCCTCAACCGCGATGGCACGCTGGCGGAAGATCCCGAAATTGTCGGGCAGGACGGGATTACGGATTCCAACCGGGCGCAGGCCAAGTTGCACGCCGAACGCGCAATTCAGGCAGTTCGCCGCGCGGCCCCGTTCAATTTGCCGCCAGACTATTATGATGCCTGGAAATGGCTGAAACCGCTCAAACTCTATGTAGGACAACCCGGATGATGCGTAAGGTTCTGGCCCTTTTCCTGCTTGCGCTCGCAGCGCCCGTGCAGGCGCAACTGAGTGTCGATGTCGATGGCAGCATCGAGAAAGACCTCAACATCGCCGTGCCTGCCATGCCGACACCGCAGGCCGTGGCGACGCCCGCGGGTGCAACCGACGCCCTTGGCCGCCAGATTGCTGAAGTCATCGCAGCCGATCTGAAAGGCTCCGGCCTGTTCAAGCCCGCCGGGCCCGCCGGTATTCGTGCCATTGCCTTTTCCGAAGTGACCGCCCCGCAGTTTGAAGGCTGGTCCGGCATGGGTGCCGAAGCACTTGTGCAGGGCTTTGTCCGCGCCAATGACAATGGCGAACTGACCGTCGGCTGCTATCTTTACGACGTTTCGCTGAAGACGGAACTGACGCGGCAGGGCTATGTCATCGCGCCGCGTGAGTGGCGGCGGGCGGCGCACAAATGCGCGGACGCCATCTATTCCCGCCTGTCTGGCGAAAGCCCCTTCTTTGACAGCCGCATTGCCTATATCGCCGAAAGCGGCCCGAAAAATGCGCGGATCAAGCGGCTGGCGATCATGGATTCCGATGGCGCCAATCACCGCTTCATCACCAACGGCCAGACAATGGCGCTGACGCCGCGTTTTTCGCCCGATTACAAGTCGATTGTCTATCTGAGCTATCTGGGCGCGCGCCCGCGCATCTTCATCTATGATGTCGCAGCGGGCAAACAAAGGCTTGTCACGGAAAGTGCCAACCCCACTTTCTCGCCGCGTTTTTCGCCCGACGGGAAATATATCCTCTATTCGATGGCGATTGCGGGCAACACCGATATTTACCGGATTTCGGCCGGTGGCGGCACGCCGCAGCGGCTGACCAATGGCCCGGGGATCGATACCGGCGGCAGCTATTCGCCCGATGGCAGCAAAATTGCCTTTGAAAGCGACCGTTCGGGCAGCCAGCAAATTTATGTCATGAATGCGGACGGTTCCAGCCAGCAGCGGATCAGCTTTGGCGGCGGCCGCTATGCGACGCCGGAATGGTCCCCGCGCGGGGATCTGATCGCTTTCACCCGGATTGCCGGGGATTTTCGCGTGGGCGTGATGACCCCTTCGGGCGGCAGCGAACGCCTGCTGACGGACAGCTGGCAGGATGAAGCACCGAGCTGGTCTCCCAATGGCCGCGTGCTGCAATTTTTCCGCACGGCCAAAGGCTCTGGCAAGACGAGCGTGTGGCAAGTGGATTTGACGGGGGTGAATGAACGTAAGATACCTACCCCGATTGACGGGTCCGATCCCGCCTGGGGCCCCATCCTCCCCTGAAACATAAGGAGTTTGTCATGAAACATCTCAAAACCGGCCTGATCGTGGCGACCGCGCTGATCGCGCTTGCCGGGTGCGCCAAGAAGGACAAGCCCTTGCCGCCAGCCCCTCTGGGATCAGACGGCGCGACCGCCACGGGCACGAACACCAATCAAGGCCCCATCCCCGGCAGCCAGGAAGATTTCGTGGCCAGCGTCGCGGCGGACCGGGTGTTTTTCGATACCGACAAATATGACATTGACGCCGAAGACCAGACGACACTCGCCAGCCAGGCCAGATGGCTCGCCCGCTATCCCGCCACGCGCGTGACGATCGAAGGCCATTGCGACGAACGCGGCACGCGCGATTACAACATCGCGCTGGGCGAACGCCGCGCCAATGCCGCCAAAAATTACCTGGCCGCGCAAGGCGTGGATTCATCGCGCATCAGCACAATCAGCTATGGCAAGGAACGGCCCGACGCGCTGGGATCGGACGAGGAAAGCTGGGCCCGCAACCGCCGCGCTGTGACGGTTACAGTCCGCTAGGGATCACGGCGCGCAAACGGGGCAAGATACGATAGATGACATTCTCGCAGATGACCGACCAACATTTCCTGACGCCGGATGGTATCCGCATCCGGTGGCAGGAACTGGGCGAAGGCAGGCCCTTGCTGCTGCTGCACGGCTTTATTTCGGATGGCCAGACAAACTGGGCCACCTATGGCACGGCAGGCCGGCTTGCCGGGGCAGGGTTTCGCTGCATCATGCCGGATCTGCGTGCGCATGGCAGCAGCGACAAGCCGCACGATCCGGCCCGCTATCCACCCGACATATTGGCGCAAGACCAGATCGCGCTTGTCCACCATCTGGGCCTGAGCAGCTATGATCTGGCCGGATATTCGCTTGGGGCACGCACCGCCGCACGCATGCTCGCCTCAGGTGCGACGCCGGGCCGGGCGATACTATCCGGCATGGGGCTGGAAGGGATCAGCGCCACGGCGCACCGTTCCAGCCATTTCCGCCACATTTTGCGCAATCTGGGCAGCCATCCCAAAGGGTCGGCCGCGTGGATGGCCGAAGCATTCCTGAAAACCACAGGCGGTGATCCGGTCGCGCTCGATCTGATCCTCGACACGTTCGTGGATACGCCCGTGGAAGTTCTGGCGGGCCTCACTTTGCCCGTCGGGGTGATCTGCGGCGCGGAGGATCAGGATAACGGCTCTGCCGCAGCGCTTGCCAAGGCCCTGCCCGGCGGCGAACTGATCACCGTGCCGGGCAATCATATGAGCGCGGTGACCAAGCCCGAATTCGGCGCGGCATTCGTGTCTTTCCTGACACAATGAACAAGGCCGGCGGAACCCGGAGGTTCCGCCGGCCGCATTCACCGGGCAGGAAGTTCGTTCAGTCAGGCAACAGCCGCGAATTCGCCTTCGTCTTCGCGCAGAACATAGCCGCGGCCCCAGACGGTTTCGATATAATTGTCTCCACCGCAGGCCAGCGCCAGCTTCTTGCGCAGCTTGCAGATAAAGACGTCGATGATTTTGAGTTCGGGTTCGTCCATCCCGCCATAGAGATGGTTGAGAAACATTTCCTTGGTCAGCGTGGTGCCCTTGCGCAGCGAGAGCAGTTCCAGCATCGCATATTCCTTGCCGGTCAGATGGACGCGGGCACCATCGACTTCCACCGTCTTGGCATCAAGGTTCACCGCGAGCTTGCCGGTGCGGATCACGCTTTGCGAATGGCCCTTTGAACGGCGGACAACCGCATGGATGCGGGCAACCAGTTCTTCGCGGTGGAATGGCTTGGTAACATAATCGTCCGCGCCAAAACCGAAGGAGCGCACCTTGCTGTCCATTTCACTGATGCCCGAAAGAATCAGCACCGGCGTCTGCACCTTGGCGACGCGCAGTTTTTTCAGCACATCATAGCCGTGCATATCGGGCAGGTTGAGATCAAGACAGATAATGTCGTAATCATAGAGCTTTCCGAGATCGAGGCCTTCCTCGCCCAGATCGGTAGTATAGACGTTGAACCCCTCGGTCGTCAGCATCAACTCGATTGCCTTGGCCGTTGTCGGTTCGTCTTCGATCAGCAATACGCGCATGGACTAAGCCCCTGTTCCGTTGCACCCCAAAGCCGGACTGGTGCCGACCTTGCGAATTTCATTAACCAAAAAACCAATGAAGGGAAAAGGTTAATTTTGCGTAAACCGGCTCGAATCCACGAGTCGTCGCGATAACAGGGAGTTGCTGCCGTCACCGGTGCCAAGACTGTAGGCCCTGCACAGCATCTGTTGCAAAAATGGCGCGCCACGCCGGAAAAATGGACAAGGCCATCGCGGCTTTCTGGAATAGGCAGCAAATTCCGGTAAAAGCGCGACAATAAAGATTATCACAGGAGAGGAACAAAATGTCCAAAACCCTTTGGCTTGCCACGTCCGCACTGATCGCGATCGCGACCCCCGTCTGGGCCCAGGATGCCGCACCGCAGGCAGGTACCGCCAGCGAAGACGGTGATATCATCGTTACGGCCACACGCCGCGAACAGCTTCTTTCGGATGTGCCTATCGCAGTCTCGGCCGTATCGGGCGAAACCCTGTCCAAATCGGGTGCCACCGATGTCCGCGCGCTCAATCAGCTTGCGCCGTCGCTGCTCGTTTCGGGGGCCACCAGCGAAGTCAACTTCACCGCGCGCATCCGCGGCATTGGCACCGTGGGGGAAAATGCCGGCCTGGAATCCTCGGTCGGCCTGTTTATCGACGGCGTGTATCGCAGCCGCACCGGCGTTGGCCTTTCCGAACTGGGTGATATCGAACGCGTGGAAGTGCTGCGCGGGCCGCAGGGCACCCTGTTTGGCCGCAACTCGACCGCAGGGCTTATCAACATCGTTACCAAAGGCCCGGATCTCAACAAGTTTTCGGGTGGCGTTTCAGCCAGTTACGGAAATTACGACTATCTGCGCCTTGACGGCCATGTGAACGCACCGCTCAGCGAAACGGTCGGCGTCCGCGTCGATGGCGTGTGGCAGCAGCGCGACGGCTTCATCAAAAATCTGACGCCGGGCGAAAAAGACATCAATGACCGGGATCGTTTCCTTGTTCGCGGCCAGTTGAAGTTCGAACCGTCCAGCGATCTCTCGATCCGCCTGATCGGCGATTATTCGGAACGCAACGAACTGTGCTGCGGTGCCGCCATCCTGATGCCCGCGCGCAACGTGACCCGTCAGGCCGACGGATCGGTGGTTGTGAGTGCGAACTCGCTGCTTCCGGTTCTGAACGCGCTTGGTGCGAACATTCCGGTCAGCAACGGCCCCTTTGTCCGTGCAACTGCCACCACGCCCGGTTTCAACTATACGTCTGATTCCAAGGACTGGGGCGTATCGGGGGAGGTGAACTGGAATCTGGGCGGCGCGAAGCTGACTTCCATTACGGCCTATCGCGATTACAAGAACACGCAGGGCCAGGACGGTGATTTCGAAGCGCTGGACATCCTGCACCGCACCAACCTTGATCGCCGCTTCCGCCTGTTCACGCAGGAAGTCCGCTTGCAGGGTGAAGCGCTGGGCGGTCGCCTCGACTGGCTGGTTGGTGGCTATTTCGCCAATGAAAAGCTCGATGTGTCCGACAACATCAAATATGGTTCGGATTATCAGCGCTATGCCAACTGCCTTGTGGCCCCGGCCTTTGGTGCGGCGCTCGTCAATCTGGCATCGCCCACATGTTCCAACAGCGCTGCCTGGCCCGGGTTTCAGGGCATTTCAGCCCTTACCGGCACCAGCCCGATCAACGGCACAGGCGTGGTGCGCAATGCCTTCCGGCAGGACAGCCGCAACTATGCCGTGTTCACGCACAACGTCATCGACATCATCGAAGACAAGTTGAGCCTGACACTCGGTGCGCGCTACACCAACGAACGCAAGCAACTGACCGGCAATTTCAACGTAAACAACAATCTGTGCGCCGCGCTGCGCAACAATGTGCTGCCAGCCTCGCTCAATGCGCTGATCCCCACGCTCCAGTCTCTGGCGTGCGTCATCAATGGCACAGCCCCGGCGGGCTTTACCAGCGCCAGCCCGGGCAGCACCAAGAAGGAAGACCAGATCACCGGCACGGCCGTGCTGAGCTTCAAACCGGTGGACGACGTGCTGATCTATGCCTCCTTCTCCAAGGGTTACAAGGCAGGCGGCTTCAACCTTGACACCTCCGCGCTTGACGCCACCTGCAACCCGCTGGCGGGATCGGCTGCGCTTCAGGCGGCATGCGCGGCACGGCTCGCCTTGCCCGCCAACACGCCGGGCAATGCCCGCCCCGAACTGGCCGATCTGCAGTTTGCCCCGGAAAAGGTCGATTCCTACGAACTGGGCATCAAATATAACGGGCGCGGTTTCGACGTGAATCTGGCGATGTTCAACCAGAACTACACCAACTTCCAGCTCAACACCTTCAACGGCGTCAACTTCGAAGTGACAAACGTGCAGGCCTGTAGCGACAGCCTGTCGGGCGGAGATACCGACGGCAGCGCCACAACCGGCGCGTGCGCGGCCAATCGCCTGGCGTCGGGCGTGCGGGCGCGTGGTTTTGAACTGGAATTGCTGGCCCATCCGGCCCGCAACTTCACGGTCAATGGCGGCCTCACTTACGCCCAGACGGCTTACAAGAAGAATCTTGTCGGCACCAATGGCCGTCCGCTTTCGCCCGTGCTGTTCCAGTTGCCGGGCCGCCAGATTTCCAACGCCCCCAAATATGTCATCACAGGCGGTGGCGCGTGGACGCCGGACATCGGCAGCAGCGGCATGAGCGCCCTTGTCTATCTCGATTTCCGGTATCAGAGCGACGTGAACACCGGTTCCGATCTGGATATCGAAAAGGTGCAGGATGGCTTCATTACGATGAACGGTCGCCTTGGCCTGTATGGCAGCGAGAAGAAATGGGGCGTGGAACTCTGGGCGCAAAACCTGCTGAACCAGAAAGCCTTCCAGATCGGTGCCGATGCCCCGCTTCAGGGCGGCGGCACATTCCGTTCCTCTGCGGCCGCAGCATCAACCGGCCTTGCCGGCACCGCCAACCAGTTGTTCGTCGTTTTCCCGAACGAGCCGCGCACCTATGGCGTTACGGTGAAGTACAAGTTCTGATCATTGCGGGGGCGCCCGCCGGGTGCCCCCGCCTATCCGGAACGATCACGGGGCCGTCCGCCGGGGCGGCCCTTTTTTTGGCTATTGCCCTTGCGCCCACACCTTCTGGAAATGCGCGCGCAGGCCGACCTTGTCGATCTTTTCGGTGCCAAGGCGCGGAAGGGCATCCGGCGCGATCCACAGACGACAGGGCACTTTGAAGCTCGCCAGTTTCTCTTTGGCAAACGCGATAATATCGTCTTCGCTCGCGCCCTGCCCCTCATGGAGATGGACAACCGCGCCAACAACTTCGCCCAGCCGTTCATCGGGCAGGCCAAACACGCAGGCTTCGGCAACCGCAGGATGTTCGTACAGCGCCGCTTCGACTTCCTGGCAACTGATATTCTCGCCGCCGCGAATGATGATGTCCTTCTTGCGATCCACGATGAACAGATAGCCATCCGCATCGAGATAACCCAGATCACCAGACCGGAAATACCCGTCCGCCGTCATGCAGGCGGCAGTGGCTTCCGGCCGGTTCCAGTATCCCGAAAACAGCGCCACCGAGCGGATCGAGACTTCCCCCACCTGACCCTGTGGCACAGGCGTTCCGGCATCATCCAGAATGGCCAGATCAACCAGCGGCTTGGTGGCCGTGCCGGTGCTGTTGGGCTTTTCGATATAGTTGGTGGAGAAGGTTCCCGCGCCAATGCCATTGGTTTCGGTCAGGCCATATCCCAGCGCGGGCGGCGCCGTGGGGAATTCGGCGTTCAGGCGTTTGACATGCTCCACCGGGCGGGGTGCCCCGCCGCCTGCCAGACCCTGCAGCGTGGACAGATCATATTTGTGCCGTTCCGGGCTGGTCATCAGCTCAAAACTCATCAGCGGCACACCCGTGAAGTTGGTGATCTTTTCGGCCTGGATCAGCTCCATCGCGGTCACCACATTCCATTTGGGCATCATCACGATCTTGCGCCCGATCGCGAAGCTGACCAGCATCATCGGCACTTCGCCCGTGACATGGAACAGCGGCACTGTCAGCAATGTTGCGTGCTGGGGCCGGTCTTCCTTGATCGTGCCATCCTCCGTGCCGATCTGGAGCAGCAGCAAGGCCTGGGCGATATAGTTGAAAGTTGCCTGCACCACTGCGCGATGGGTGGAGAAAGCGCCCTTTGACTGTCCCGTGGAGCCGGAGGTGAACAGGATCGTCGCCAGATCATCGCCCGTGATTTCGGGAAGTGTGGTGCCCTCACCTCCGCCCGCCAGCACGGGCGCCAGCGCGATATCAACCGGGGCAGCAATATCGAGCGTCACGATCCTGGCTTTGCCTGCATAACCTGCATCCGCCAGCCGCTGCGCGCGCGGCGCATCAACGAACACGATGCTCGCTTCCACTTCGTCGATCCCGGCGGCCAGCTCTCCGCCCTGCCACCAGCCGTTGAGCAAGGTGGCACAGCCGCCTGCCATCAATATGCCCATATAGAGGATCACCCAACTGGGCGCGTTGCGCATTGCGATGCCGATCCGGTCGCCGCGCTTGACCCCATGTCCTGCAACCAGCGCCCGGGCCACCCGTTCGGCGGCGGCATGGGTTTCGGCAAAGCTCAGACGCTGCGCCCCATCGACAAGGAAAGGCACATCACCATGCTGCGCACAGAAATGGGCAAAATAGTGCGGCAAGGCAGGCGGTGCGCCTGCGATCATCGGGACATCATGACCATGCTGGTGAAAACTGGTCAATGCCATCGGGGCCCCCGGCCCGGTCAGCATTGCCGTGATCGTCTCGATACGCTTATCCAGCACTGATGGCATAACGAATCTCTCCCTCTTGGTCTTACGCTTTTGCCGCACTATGGAGGGCAAAATCCTTGGGGAAAAGCCTTGATCCTGCCATTGCTCGCCGACGCTACGTCAGCCATCCGTTATGACCAGTTGGGGATCGGCCCGATCATCCATGATTTCGGCTTTTTCAAACTCCGCTGGTATTCTGTCAGCTATATTGCCAGCATTCTGCTCGGCTGGTGGTATCTGGGAAAGCTGATTGCCCAGCCCGGTGCGCCGATGGCCAAGCGCCATATCGATGATTTTGTCTTCTACGCGACACTGGGCATCATTCTGGGCGGGCGGCTGGGCTATTGCCTGTTCTACCGGCCCGAAATTTTCCTGACCCCGGTTCAGGTGCTCAAGCTGTGGGAAGGGGGCATGTCCCTTCATGGCGGGGTGATTGGCGTGATTGTTGCCATCACTCTGTTCACGCGCAAGCACGGCCTGAATTTCCTGCGCGTATGCGATTATATTGCCTGCGCCACGCCCTTCGGCCTGTTCCTTGTCCGTCTGGCCAATTTCGTGAACGGCGAATTATGGGGCAAGCCGACCGATGTTCCCTGGGCTGTGATCTTTCCCGGCAGCGGCGATGAAATCGCCCGGCATCCAAGCCAGCTTTATGAAGCCGGACTTGAAGGGCTGGTTTCCATGGCGGTACTCTGGCTGCTCTTCTGGCGCACGGACGCGCGCTACTATCCCGGCCGACTGATGGGCGCGCTGGCCCTGATCTATGGCTTTGCCCGGTTCAGTCTGGAATTCTTCCGCGAACCCGACGCCGGCGTCACCGGACTGTTCGGCATGAGCATGGGCCAGACCCTGAGCCTGCCGCTCGTCATCCTCGGCCTGTGGCTGATCGCCACGTCCAAGAGCCGCCGCCAAAGGGTGGAAGCCGTTGCCGGCAGTGCAAGCGTCGCCTGAGCCGCACCTGCCTGAACGCCTTGCGCGCGCCATAACGATGGGCGGGCCGATGACGGTCGCCCAGTATATGACGGCGGCCAACGCCCATTATTATGCCACGCGCGATCCGCTGGGCGCGGCAGGCGACTTTGTGACGGCACCGGAAATCAGCCAGATGTTTGGCGAGCTGACCGGAGCGTGGCTGGCCGATCTGTGGCAGCGTGCCGGATCGCCTGCGGCCCATTATGTCGAATTCGGCCCCGGCCGGGGAACGCTGGCTGCAGACGCCCTGCGGGTGATGGGGAAAGCGGGCCTGTCTCCCGCTGTGCATTTCGTCGAGACCAGCCCGGTGTTGCGCGCGATGCAGGCAGAGCGGGTGCCTCGCGCAACCTGGCATGATGATGTGACCACCCTGCCCGACGATGCGCCGCTGCTGATCGTGGCCAACGAGTTTTTCGACGCCCTGCCGGTGCACCAGATGATCCGGCGCGACAGCGCATGGCATGAGCGGCGCATTGCCTGTCAGGACACAATCTTTCTGCCGGTGGTCGGCAAGGTGCTGCCGGACGGGATTGTGCCCGAATCCCTGCGCGAGGCACCACCGGGCAGCATTATAGAAACCTCACCCGCCAGCATTGCCATTGTCCGCGCGCTGGCGAAGCGGCTGGTGGCGCAAGGCGGCGCAGCGCTGATCGTCGATTATGGCTATGACGGCCCGGCGCTGGGCGAAACGTTGCAAGCGGTGAAGGGCCACGGCTTTGCCAATCCGTTTGACAGCCCCGGCGCGCATGATCTTTCCGCCCATGTCGATTTTGCGACTTTGGCAAGCATGGCGGTGCTGACCGGCGCCCGGGTTTCCGGGCCGGTACCACAGGGCGACTGGCTGGGGCGGCTCGGGATCATCGAACGGGCGGCAGCACTGGCAAAAGCGCAGCCGGATCGCGGCGCAGAGATTGCCGCAGCGCATCACCGGCTGACGCACCCGCAGGAAATGGGCACCCTGTTCCGCGCAATGGCCCTGACCGCGCCAGACTGGCCGGAGCCGGAGGGATTTGCTTGAGCGACACCGTTGAAGTCATCACCGCCGCGTCCCTTGGCCCTCTGCCCCACGGATTTCTGGGCCGTCGGGGCGGCGTGTCCACGGGCATCCATGCCGGGCTCAATGTCGGGCTTGGATCGGATGATGATCGTTCCGCAATCCTCGAAAATCGCCGCCGCGCGGTCGAAGCAGTGCAACCTGGCGCGCAACTGGTGACGCTGCATCAGGTGCATTCTGCCGACGCCATCGCCGTCACCGCGCCTTTTGCCGATGATGCGCGGCCCCATGCCGATGCGCTGGCGACTGACCGGCCCGGCCTGTTGCTGGGCATCCTGACTGCCGATTGCACACCCGTGCTGCTCGCCGACGCCCGGGCAGGCGTGGTTGGCGCGGCCCATGCCGGGTGGAAGGGCGCGCTGGGCGGGGTGACAGACGCCGTCATTGCCGTGATGGAAAGCCTGGGTGCGGATCGCAGCCGGATTGTGGCGGCTATCGGCCCGGTGATCGCCCGCGCATCCTATGAAGTGGACGACGCGTTCGCCAAACGCTTCGAGTCTGCCGACCCTGCCAATGAACGCTTCTTCAGCGCGGGCAAGCCGGGCCATCACCAGTTTGATCTGGAAGCCTATGTGACCGCACGACTGGCAGCGGCGGGCGTTGGCCGCGTCGAGGCTCTGGGGCTGGATACCTATGCCGATCCCGACCGCTTCTTCAGCTTCCGCCGTGCGACGCACCGGGGAGAACCGGGCTATGGACGACAGATTTCCCTGATTGGCCTTCCGCCCGGTTGAGTGTAGAATGCGCAACAATCTTCCATTCCGACGAAAGATCGTTGCATGACCGACCAGCCTACGCCGCGCCGCCGCCCCAAGCCTGATGTGATGTCCATTGGCAATCGCCGCCTGAAACCCTCCACCCTGATGATGGGGCATGGCTTTGATCCCGCGCTGTCGGAAGGATCGCTCAAACCCCCGATTTTCCTGACCTCCACGTTCGTCTTCGAGAATGCCGCAGCGGGCAAACGCTTCTTTGAGGGCGTTACCGGCAAACGGCCCGGCGGGGCAGAGGGCCTTGTCTATTCCCGCTTCAACGGCCCCAATCAGGAGATTGCCGAAGACCGGCTGGGCCTGTGGGAAGATGCGGAAGACGCGCTGACCTTTTCCAGCGGCATGTCTGCCATTGCCACCGTGCTGATGACTTTTGTCCAGCCCGGCGACGTGATCGTGCACAGCGCGCCGCTTTATGCCGCGACCGAAACGCTGATCGGCAAGATCCTGGGCAAGTTCGGCGTCACCTGGCTTGATTTTCCGGCGGGCGCCACGCGCGAAGAAATTGACGCTGTGGTGGAAGCGGCGAAAGCCAAGGGCCGCGTGGCGATGATCTATCTCGAAAGCCCGGCCAACCCGACCAACGTATTGGTTGATGTGGAAGCCGTCGCCGCCGTGCGCGATGCCCAGTTCGGCACTGGCGATGATCACCCGCCCATCGTGATCGACAACACGTTCCTCGGGCCGCTCTGGCACAAGCCGCTGGCACATGGCGCGGATATCGTGGTGTACAGCCTCACCAAATATGCAGGCGGGCACAGCGATCTCGTTGCGGGCGGCGCGCTGGGTTCGATGGGCCATATCAACCTGATCCGGTCAATGCGGAACACGATTGGCACCATCCTTGATCCCAATAGCGCGTGGATGCTGTTGCGCAGTCTCGAAACACTCGAACTGCGGATGAGCCGCGCAGGCGAGAATGCCGCCAAAATCTGCGCCTGGCTGCGCGACCAGCCCAAGGTGGAAAAGGTGGTGTATCTGGGCTTTCCCGAAACCGCCCGGCAGGCTGACATCTATGACCGCCATTGCACGGGCGCGGGATCAACCTTCTCGCTCTACCTCAAAGGTGGCGAAGCAGAGGCCTTCGCCTTTCTTGATGCCCTCAAGATTGCCAAGCTGGCGGTCAGCCTTGGCGGCACCGAAACGCTCGCCAGTTGCCCCGCAGCAATGACCCACCTTTCCGTACCCGATGACCGCAAAGCCGCATTGGGCATCACGGACAATATGGTGCGCATTTCAATTGGTGTGGAAGATGCCGATGATCTGATCGCAGACTTTGAACAGGCGCTGGCGGCGGTGTGAGGCGCGTGCTGCTTGAGTGTGTCGCATAACGCCGGTAGGTTCAGCCCATGACTGAGGATTTCCTTAATGGAACCGTTCACGAGGCAGGTGCCGATTTGCAGGCCGCCATCAGGCTGGATCGTGACGCCTTCACGCTTTGGCAGAGCCTTTCGCCTCTAGGTCGCAACGAGTTTATCTGTTGGGTGGAGGACGCAAAACAACCAAAAACCCGGCAGCGCCGCATCGAGCGAACTCGCGAGGAACTGCTCGGGGGAAAGAAGCGGCCCTGTTGCTGGGCAGGATGCATTCACCGCACTGACAAGGCACCCAGCCGCTGGCAGCAAGCAGTGCTCATCGACAAACAAAAGCGTTCATAGTGCGAGATTGGCGGCGAATTTTGGGTTATCCTGCCTTCCCCGCCCGCACTTTCTCTGCATAGACCTGCACATCAAACTCCTCATCCCCGGCATAGCGCGGGGCATAGCGTGCAAAGGCGGTTTCCAGTTCGTCATAACGTTCGTGGAAGCGCACCATGTTGTAGGCATGGCTGACCAGATAATATTCCCCTGCTTCCATCTGCCTGAAAATGGTGGCAGCGAACTGATCCGCATCCATGCCCATGTTGCGGGTCAGCGGCGTTGCCACCCAGCCGGGGATGATCACACCAAGTTCGATGTTGGCCATTTCCGGCTTGGTGCGCACTTCGCGGCGGAGCACCTCCATCAGGCCGAACACCGCATGCTTGCCCGAAACATAGGCCCCGCCGCCCGCAGGCAGCGCATTGAACAGGGCATTTTCCGATGCTGTTGCGTAAATGGCGGCGGGCAGGCCATCGGCGCGGAAGCGTTTGCCGAATGTCTGTATCCCGTTCCACACACCCCAGAAATTGACATCATACAGCGCGCGCGCTTCGGCCAGATCGGTATCGAGCATCCCGCCGCGCGGCCCGCCTGCGCCGGCATTGTTGACGATGATATCGGCGCGGCCATAGTGCGCCCAGGCAAAGTCTGCCAGCGCCTCTACAGACGCCGAATCTGCCACGTCACCCGCGAAACAGGCCGCATCAATACCCTGCGCCCGCAGCGCATCCACAGCGTTCCGCAGCACATCTTCGCGCGGTTCGAACAGGATGATCCGCGCGCCCGCCGCGCCCATCTGTTTTGCCAGCGCAAGGCCGATGCCTGTCGCGCCACCCGTGATGACGGCGGTTTTGTCACTGAATTGCATGGCCCCTATTTCCCCCCGGCCAGCGTTTTCACCAGATCAAACAGATAGTCCCGGCCCTTGTAGAGCGATGACACGCGCATCCGTTCATTGAGGCCGTGAATGCCGTTGAAATCCGCCTCCACGAAAATGCCCGGCACGCCGTACACCGGCATTTTTACCGCGCCCATGAACACGGCGTCTGTCGCGCCGGTGGCCATTGTCGGCAGGATGGGCACGCCGGGGAAATGTTTCGCCGCAAGCTCTGTTGCGGGCTTCATGATTTTGGCGTCAAGCGGCGGCGGCACGGCGATAGGGCGCAGCGGGGGTTCTGCCGTGATGCTGACTTTCGGATTATTGATCGCCGCTACCAGCGCGGCCTGTGTGTCTTGCGTCGTTTCGCCGGGGAAAATGCGACAATTGATATTGGCATTGGCACGCTGCGGCAGGGCGTTGTTGGCATGGCCCGCATTCAGCAGCGTGGCAACGCAGGTGGTGCGCAGGGTGGAATGCGCCACCGGATCGCTCGAAAGGATGGCGTTCGCGCCCTTATCCTCCGGATTGGCGAGCAACGCGGTGACCGCCCGCTCCACCACCGGCCCCTTGATCTTGCCGACAGCGGAGAAATAGGCGCGCGTGGTGTCCGTGAATTTCACCGGGAATTCGTAGTGCTGCACGGCAGTGACGGCAGCCGCCAGATCATAGATGGCATTATCGGGACGCGGCACGGAACTGTGGCCACCAGGGTTGGTGGTTTCCAGCTTGTAATTCTGGGTGGCTTTCTCCCCCACCTGCATCGCCAACGCAACGGGTTTGCCCGAAGAATCGAGCTGTCCGCCGCCGCCTTCGTTCAGCGCGAATTCGGCCGCGATCCAATCCGGATGGTTCTTCGCCAGCCATTCCGCACCATTAAAGGCGTACGTCGTTTCCTCGCCACAGGTCAGCGCCATCTTGATCGTGCGTTTGGGTTTAAAGCCGACCTGTTTCAGGCGGATCAGCGTATCCGTCCAGATCGCGGCCTGGGATTTGTCATCCGCTGTTCCGCGCGCATAGAAAAAACCGTTTTCTTCTACCAACACAAAGGGATCGCGCGTCCAGTCTTCCCGCTTGGCTTCCACGACATCGATATGGGCGAGCAGCAGCATGGGTTTGGCCGCCTTGTCACTGCCCGCCAGCCGGGCGACCAGCCCGCCATCCCTGGGACGGGCCGGATCGGCAAACAGGGTAAGTTCCGAATCGGCATAGCCCGCTGCCCTCATCCGTGCGGCCATGCGTTCGGCCGCCAGAGTGCAACTGCCGACCGAGAGGGTGGTATTGGTTTCCACCAGTTCCTTGTACAGTTCCCGAAACGCCACCTGATCCGGGCGGAGCGGCGATTCCTGCGCGGCAGCGGCCTGCGCCGAAAGCGCCAGCGCGCCCAGAGCGATCAAAGTCGTGCGCATGATATTCCTCCCAAGACTGTTTGCGGCGAAACTGGCCGATGGCAGGCCGCCACGCAAGCCGGATTCCATCGGGCCTTGAACTGCCACAAACTCCCCGCTAAGGACGCCGCCTGCCTGACCGGCCTTGGCCGGTTTTCCGCATCGGTCGGGGAATAGCTCAGCCTGGTAGAGCACTGTCTTCGGGAG
>JANOAJ010000108.1:0-22230 GCA_031411035.1 Sphingomonadales bacterium | reverse complement strand
CGCGCAGCGACGTCCTCATCGGGCCGCATCGGAAAGGCATCCGCATGATTGTGCGCTGGCTCGCCTATTTGGTCGTGCTGATCGTTCCGGCCGAGAAGCGCGACTGGGCGGAGGCCATGCGCAGTGAAATCTGGGCCATTGATGGCTGGTGGCAAGGTGTGGGGTTTGCCCTGAACTGCCTGTTGGTCGCGTTGCGCCTGCGCAAAGCCGCTCAGGATATGGCCGACATGCGCGCATTGGCCTCCAGATCTGCTCAGCCTTTCCGCGCGGGGTTGATCTCAGGTCTCGTCTGCGCCGGTCTGGCGACGGTGATCGGGCTCGCCTATCTTGATATGGCCGACGCGCCTTTGACTTTGATCGCCAGCAATGTGGCCGCTTTTACGGTAGGAGTTTTGCTGTTGGCGGGACTGTACCATTCGGGCGGGGGACTGCTTTCGCGATATACGGCTCTAACGGTCGCTGGGGCGATTTCCATCCTGCTCACGGCGGCCTTTGGCCGTCCGGTTGACGGCGTGGCGCGCTGGATTGCTCTGGGCGGCGTGTTCATACAGACCAGCCTTGTTCTCATGCCGGTCGCAGTGGTTGCCTTTGCCCGTGCGACCAATGGTCTTTCTGCGACGGCCATGAGTGTGATGGCGGTTGGACTGGCCCTGCAGCCTGATCGGGCCGTGGCGGGCGCACTGTTTCTGGCCCTCTTTGCTGTGGTGCTTCGCAAGGGTGGGGTGACCACGATTGTTCCCGCTCTGATAGCGTTCGCCGCCTTTGTTGCTGCGCTAGTCAAGCCAGACGCCCTTCCGGCTGTGCCTTATGTCGATTTGATTCTGTGGAGCGCCTTTCGCATTCATCCCTTTCTGGGGGTGGCGATGTGGGCAGGGTGCGCTGTGCTTTTGTATCCGGCGCTCGCTGGAAATGGCGCAGACAGAGCGGCAAAGGATGGATTTTTTGTCGTGTGGGCTGCAATCATTGCGGCGGCAGCGATTGATGCATATCCGACGCCGTTTGTGGGATACGGAGCCGCCGCGATCATCGGCTATGTGCTGAGCCTGTTTGCACTATATCCGTCTGAGCAGCCCCACAAGGGTAGCGTGGATGCGTTTGGCATCGACAATTTTCCCGCAGATTCTGGTACCTGGTTTTACGTTGTTCCTGAACCGGTCCGTGACGGCAGCGCGCAGCACACCGTTACGCCTTGTTAGCCCGCCCGGTTCATTCATGGCCAGTCACGCATGGCAGCGGTCAGGGCTTCGCGATCCGGAAAGGTTGCGGCGGATCCGATCAGGTCATGCAGGGAAGGGCAATGGCGCGGCATCGGGCGCCCAAGATGGGCAATATGCGGCTGCGGAATTCCGGCGCCGCGTTCACTGCCGTGCCCGCAGCGTAATGCCGATCAGGCGCGGATCGCTGGGCGTGCCGACGATCAAACCCGAATTGCCGGCCTGGCTGGTGACGTTCTGGAGATAATTCCTGTCGAACAGGTTGCGGGCGAACAAGGCAATTTCCCAGCCTTTGGCAGCGCGGAAGCCGATGCTGGCGTTGATGATCGCATAGCCGTTGATGATCGTGAACTGGCTGTCTGCCGCATCACCGAAGATTTTGGTTTTGGCGCTGGCATCACTGTGCAGATAGAATGCGCCATCAAGCCCGCCAAACGAGACGGGCGCGCTATACTCTCCACCCAGCGAACCCGACCATCTGGGCAAGCCAGACAGGCGCTTGCCGCTCAGATCGCATTTGGAAAGACTGCCGCCGACCAGTTCGAGCGGACAAGGGCCATTGGGGTAGGAAGCATAGCGGCCATTGGCATAGGCTCCTGACGCGCGAAGGCTGACATGCGGGGTGAGTTGCGCTGTCGCGTCCAGTTCGGCGCCCTTGACCGTAACCTTGGGGATATTGGCCAGGAAACTGCGCAGCGCAGCGGGCGCGAGGAAATCCACCACATTGGCCTGAAAGTCCGTGACGCGCGTATAATAGCCATTGAGGTTGATCGTCAGACGTCTGTTCAACAGGGCGGTCTTGAAACCACTTTCCCATGTCGTGTTCTTTTCCGGACGCACCACGGCAGCGGTGAGGACGGGATCTCCCGAGGCATGGCCGGGGACACCAGCCGGATAGACGGGCAGGCCGGACATGTTGATCCCGCCAGATTTTTCACCGCGTGCGTAGCTGGCATATGCCATTATCTCGTCAGTGAAGTGCCAGGCAATATTCACCCGACCAGAGGGGCTGCCCTCGCCGATATGGGCCGCATATTTCTGGGTGCGGAGGATCGAGTTCTTGTCGTTGATCAGCGCGGCTGTCAGTCCGGAGGTGAGACCGCCAAAAGCCGTCACATCATACAGCCCGTCCTTCTGTTCATAGGTGTAGCGGATACCGCCTGTCACGGCCAGGCGCGGCAGCGGATGCCAGGTAACTTCGCCGAACACGCCATAACTGTCCGTGCGAAAATCGGTGGTTCCGTTTGTCTGGTAACCGTCAAGCAGATTGGCGGGGCGGCCAGCGGGCAGCAGCCAGTAAGTGGCGAGCGGTCCATAGATGCTGATCGGATGGCCAACGATCTTCTGGTGGAAATAATAGAGCCCGGCAACATATTCTATTTTTCCAGGCGTGTTGGAGGCAATCCGCAATTCCTGGCTGAATTGATCCTGCCTTGAAGGGATGTGCTGGGTCGTCTGGATATGCAGGCCGGTGTAGTCCCGGTCATTGGCGGCATCCCAGTTCCAGAACCGCCAGGCGCTGACCGACGTGATGGTCGTGTCGCCTTGCGTAAATTCCGCGATGCCCGATACGCCGCCTTCATTGGTGTCCACACCCAGCGGGGCATCAATATCCGTCAGCCGGTCATAGGGATTGAGGCTGGGCGGGGCATAGCCCTTGCCCGCTGCCAGCGCCGCGTATTGCTGTGCCGCTGGCTTCAGGGTGGGGGCCACCCGCACATAGACTTGTGTGCAGCATTCATTCTTGAAATTGCTATAATCGCCAATCACGCGAAAGCTGAAATCGGCTGAAAGTGTGAAGAGCAATTGGCCACGGATTGCATCATTGCGGATATTGTTCTGCAAGCGGCCCGTGACGACATTGCGCAGCACACCATCGCGCCGCGTTACCGAGCCGGAGAGGCGCGCTGCCAGGACATCGCCGATCAGCGGCCCGGTGATCGACGCCTTGGCTTGCCGAAAGCCCTGTTCGCCAACTGAAATTTCTTCATCGGCCCCGAAATCAAAGACGGGGGCCTTTGACGTGATATGGATAGCGCCTGCCGTGGTGTTCTTACCGAATAAGGTGCCCTGCGGCCCGCGCAGCACTTCGATCCGGCCAATATCCGTGAAATCGAACGCGGCCGTGGCGGGCCGCGCGTGATAGACCTGATCGACATAGAAGCCCACGCCGGGTTCCAGCCCGTCATTGGCCTGACTGATGGCGACCACGGAGCTGCCCAGACCCCGGATCGTGAAGGCCGTGTTGCGGGGATTAGGGGAAGAGTAGTTGAGCGCGGGAACCAGTTGCGTTGCCTGCGAAATATTGACTGTATAGCTGCGCGTCAGCAGATCGTCGCCCAAAACCGTCATGGCGGCAGGCACATCCTGCACGTCTTCCGCGCGCCGCCGGGCCGTGACGATGATCTGACCCCGCGCGGCGTCAGCACCTTCGTCCGGGTTGTTCTGGGCAAGCGCCGGGAGCGGCAGGCTCAAGAATAGGCAGGCCGCAAGCGCGGGCGAACGGTACATGAAAACGCTCCCTGAAATCAGTCCGGATCCGGTAGTTTCAGAGTGCTATATTCATTGCGATATAGCGATGCAACCAGCGAGGCGAATTCTTCTGAACGTTCGCGGATTTTCGGGTGATGGCGTGTGTCAGCCCGTCTGGCTCGCCCTTGGCTGGTCGCGCATTGCGGTGGTCAGCGCTTCGCGATCCGGGCAAGTTGCGGCGGATCCGATCTGGTCTTGCAGGGAACGGTAATGCCGCAGCACGATGCGCCCCAGCGGCGTGATATGGGCACCCTTGTCCCGGCTGCCCCCGGCAATTGTTTCCACCAGGGGCCCGGCCCAGCAGCGGTTCATGACATCAACCAGCAGCCAGGTGCGCCGGTAGCTCATGCCCATCGCGCGCCCGGCCCCCGATATCGAGCCTTCCTGATCAATGGCATCCAACAGATCGGCCTTGCCCGGCCCCATTGCGATTTCATCGCCGCAATATAGCTGGATCTTGATTTTGAGGATCGGTTTGGCGGTCATGCCCGGATCATAGGATCAACAGGGCAGGCGGCACAACCCGAAGGCAAATGTCTTCAGCCACCAGCCTTCAGCAAACCACGTGCTTTCATCCAGGCCATGAATTCGTCAAACCACAGATCGCTGGTCGTGCCCTTTTTCTGCGAACCGAAGCCGTGGTTGCCGCCTTCATAATAGTGGAACTCCACTGAGCCGCCTGCCTTGTGCCAGCTTTCGATAAGGCCGAAGCCCTGTTTGTTGAACAGCATGTCATCCGATGCCATTGCCGCAAACATGGGTTGCGGGTGGGGCGGCGGGGTCACGGGTGTCATGAAGCCATAAATGGGCGCGATGAAATCGGGCCGGGCTGTGGGATCATCGGCAAGGGTTGTGGCCATCGTGGTCATCGCGCCTGCCGAAAAACCGAGCATACCCACGCGCTTGGTATCGATGCCCCATTTGGTGGCGTTGCCCCGGATCAGCCGCAGCGCCGCCTGCGCGTCAGCGCGGGCCTTGCCGATCACAGCCTGCATTTCCGGCGCTGGTCCATCGCCCGAAGGCGGAGTGAAGCGCGCCATCATTTTCTTCATGAACGCAGCTTCATCGTCGGGGGTTTCTTCGAGGCGATATTTCAGGATGAAAGCCGTCACCCCGCGATCCGCCAGCCACTGGGCGATTGGCCAGCCTTCATTTTCCATCGAGACAAACTGGAAACCGCCGCCCGGGATCACCAGAACGGCGGTACCATTGGCGGTTCCCGGCTTTGGAAGAACCGGCGTCAGCGTGGGCCGGGTGACGTTGCGAACCATCATCTGGTTCCACATCTGCGTCCACACTTCCTTCTGTGTTGCCCCTTCTGAACCCGGTGCCACACCTGCATACAGCGGGATGGCCTGCGGATCAGCAGGCGCAACGGCCCGCGTTGGCACCGGCATGGCAGGCGGCGCAGCCGGGCCGGATTGGGCCATCGCCCCGGTCGTCAGGCACAGGGCAGCGAGAGGGAGAAGGAAGTGTCGCATTGGCAAGGCTCTCCGTTGATGGGGTCTGGCGGGGTCAGTGCCCCGCGTGCACGCCTTCTTCGATCACATGCGTTGGCGCGTGCCGCGCGGCGCGGGCGAACCAGAACACATAGAGGTAGCAGGCAAGGGGGACGATGAAGGCCAGCGAACGTGCGCCGACAGGGAAACCGCTCGCAAACATATCAATGACCGCGCCGTACAGGATCGAGATGAAACCGCCGCCGCAAATCGCCATGCACATCAGCCCCGATGTCGCCGAAGCGGGGGCGGAGGCGCGTTCGAGGGTGAGGGTAAAGATCGTTGGAAACATGATCGAGTTGAACAGGCCGAGCGAGATCGCCGCCACGGCAGGGATGAAGCCCATCGTCAGCGGCGCGACATGACTGCCGGGCAGAGTGACAGATCCGCCAAGCGGTGCAGCCGCCATGCCGTATGTCGCGATCACGATCAGGCACAGGATCGATGCGCCCGCCGCGACCAGCCCGAGCATGGTGGTCGCCTGGAAGCGCCGCAGCAGCACGCTGCCGCTGAAACGCCCGACCATTGCGAGCAGCATAAAGATCGGCGCAATATAGCCAGCAGTCTGGGAAGGGATGTTCAGGATTTGCGTTTGTTCCAGGAAGAAGATCATCCCGGAAATCACACAGACCTCCGCGCCGACATAAAGGAAAATCGCCACTGCGCCGAGGTTCGCCCATTTCGACCGCAGCGCCGATAGTGGTGATTCGACATGCTGCGCGATGGCCGGCGCATGAGCCGCAATCGTCTTGCGCACCAGAAACACTGCGAGGATGAATGCAACAAGGGCTGCCGCGATCAGCAGATACACGCCCGTGACAAAGGACAGGCCCTCTGCCTTGAGTGCGTCAGTGAGGACGACATCCTTTTCGAACAAATCGCCTTTCAGCAGGTAACTGGCCCCGAAAATGCCACCAACATAGGCGCCTAGCGAGTTGAAAGCCTGACTGAGATTGAGCCGGAAGTGGGAGGTTTTCTGATCCCCCATCGAAGCGATCAGCGGGTTGGCTGCCACCTGTAGCAGGGTGATCCCCGATGCCGCGACGAACAGGCCAAGCAAGACAGTTACAAAACTGTGCGACAGGCTGGTTGACCAAGCGATCAAGCAGCCGGCAACGACGCCAATCAGGCCCAGGATGATCGAATTGGCATAGCCGCGACGCGAGAGATACCAGGCCGCCGGGATCGACATCACGCCATAGGCAATGAAGAACGCAAATTGATTCAACTGGGTTTCAAAGTCGGAGAGGGTGTAAATCACCTTCATGCTCTTGACCAACGGATCGATCAGGTTGGTCACGAATGCCCAGATGAAGAACAGCGTCGTTATAAAAAACAACGCAAGGCCAAGGTTCTGCGCAGTTGCGGACCGGCCTCCCGCCTGATCCTGTATCGCTTGATCGGTCATGTCTCTCCGTTCGAAATTGGTGTTTTTCCCATTTTTGACAACGCTGCCATACCCGTTTGGATGCTGACGGCCAAGGGGGAACGCGCACACTGGTTGATCTTCTATTTGTATGAGTATATCGGCATACGGGCGGCGTCAATGCCGATGGGAGCGAGGATAAGGGCTATGCGGCGTATCGCGGCGTTTGGACTGGGAGTGGTGATGATGACTGGCGTTATGTCTGCTGCAAGCGCGGCGACAGCCGAACGGACCGATGCGGGCCACCTGAAGGATGGCACCAGAGTCGAAGCGGTCACCTTGTCAAACGCGCACGGCATTTCCGCGCGGATTCTCTCCTATGGCGCCACGCTGCAATCCCTGTTCGCGCCGGATGCGAAAGGACAAGCTGCAGACATCATCCTGGGACATGACGATGTGGCGGGCTATGAATCGAAACAGGGATATCTGGGCGTCACAGTCGGGCGCTATGCCAACCGGATTGCAGGCGGGCGCTTCACGCTGGATGGCGCTGTCTATCAGCTTCCTGCCAATAACGGTGCCAATTCGCTGCACGGCGGTGGGCAGGGTTTTGACCGCAAGGTGTGGACGATCGCTTCGTTATCCAGCGGCCCGGTCGCATCGGTTTTACTAACGCTCCACAGCCCGGATGGCGACGCAGGTTATCCGGGCGCGGTCGATGCCAGTGTTACCTATGCCCTTGATGACAAAGGCGATCTGCGGATCAGCTTCGCGGCATCCGTCACCAGACCAACCATCCTCAATATGACGAACCATGCGCTGTTCAATCTGACGGGCGATGGCGCGCCGCTGGGCGCGATGCTCCACAAGCTGACCATTCCGGCCACCACCTATACCCCCGTGGATGAAACGCTGATCCCCACCGGGGAACTACGCGCCGTTGCGGGCAGCGTATTCGATTTCCGCGAGGGACGCGTTCTGGCAGATGGCCTGCGGGACGGGAAAGACGCGCAAATCCTGATCGGGCGCGGCTATGACCACAATTTCGCGCTCGACAAAGGACTGACGCCAGAACCGCATCTGGCGGCGCGTCTGGAAGACCCCGCCACGGGCCGCGTGCTTGAGGTGTTGACCACCGAACCCGGCGTGCAACTCTACACCGGCAATTTTCTTGACGGAACGGATGTCGGAAAGCGCGGTCACCTCTATCGCATGGGGGATGGCATCGCGCTGGAACCCCAGAAATTTCCCGATACGCCCAACCAGCCGAAATTCGGCTCGGCGCGGGTCGATCCGCGAAAGCCCTACCGCCATGTCATGATCTATCGCCTTTCGGTGGCGAAATGACCCGCCCGCTCCGCTCTGCGGCCTGGTTCGACAATCCGGCCAATATCGACATGACCGCGCTCTATCTGGAGCGCTACCTGAATTTCGGGCTGAGTCTCGAAGAACTGCGCAGTGGCAAGCCGATTATCGGCATTGCCCAAACCGGCAGTGATCTTTCCCCCTGCAACCGCCACCATCTGGTGCTGGCGGAACGGGTGCGGGAAGGGATCCGGCAGGCAGGCGGCATTGCCATTGAATTCCCCGTTCACCCCATTCAGGAAACCGGCAAGCGACCGACAGCCGGGCTGGATCGCAACCTGGCCTATCTCGGGCTGGTGGAGATACTCTACGGCTATCCTCTTGACGGCGTGGTGTTGACCATTGGCTGTGACAAGACGACCCCTGCCTGCCTGATGGCCGCGGCAACCGTCAACATTCCGGCGATTGCGCTGTCCGTCGGGCCAATGCTCAATGGCTGGCACAAGGGCGAACGCACGGGCAGCGGCACCATCGTGTGGAAAGCGCGAGAAATGCTGAGCCGGGGCGAGATTGATCAGGACGGCTTTATCAAGCTGGTCGCCTCATCGGCACCCTCGACCGGCTATTGCAATACGATGGGTACGGCGACGACGATGAATTCGCTTTGCGAGGCGCTGGGCATGTCGCTGCCCGGATCTGCTGCGATTCCGGCACCCTATCGCGACCGTCAGGAGAATGCGTATCGTACCGGTCTGCGTATTGTGGAGATGGTTGAGGTGGACCAGACGCCGTCGGACATCATGACACGCGACGCGTTCCTCAACGCGATTGTCGTCAATTCCGCGATTGGCGGATCAACCAACGCGCCAATCCACTTGCAAGCGATCGCCCGGCATATGGGCGTGGCGCTTTCGGTGCGGGACTGGCAGGAACACGGGCATAAGGTACCGCTGCTCGTCAATCTGCAACCGGCGGGTGAATATCTCGGGGAAGACTATTACCGCGCCGGGGGCGTGCCGGCGGTCGTCAATCAGTTGATGGGGCAGGGGCTGATTGTGGAAGGCGCGATGACGGCCAATGGCAAGTCGATTGGCGACAATTGCCGGGATACGGAAATCGAAGATGAAAAAGTCATCCGTCCGTTCGGCCAGCCTGTGCGGACAGATGCAGGCTTTATCGTGCTGTCCGGCAACCTGTTTGACAGTGCGATCATGAAAACCAGTGTGATCTCTCCCGAATTCCGCGCCCGCTATCTCAGCAATCCGGAAGCGCCAGAGGTATTTGAAGGGCCTGTCGTCGTCTTTGACGGGCCGGAAGATTATCACGCCCGGATTGACGATCCCGCTGTCGGGATTGATGCCAATACCTTGCTCGTGATGCGCGGGGCTGGTCCCATTGGCTATCCCGGCGCTGCCGAAGTGGTGAACATGCGCGCGCCTGCCTATTTGCTGCGCGAAGGCGTGCGCGATTTGCCTTGCCTTGGTGACGGGCGGCAATCCGGTACCTCGGGCTCACCCTCCATCCTCAACGCCTCGCCCGAAGCGGCAGCAGGCGGCGGGCTGGCGCTGCTGAAGAGTGGAGATCGCGTGCGGCTTGATCTCAATCGGGGCACTGCCAATGTGCTGATTCCCGAAGACGAACTCGCTGCACGCAAGGCGGTGCTGGCGGCAGCGGGCGGTTATGCCTTTCCGGCATCTCAGACACCGTGGCAAGCCATCCAGCGCGGTCTTGTCGGCCAGCTCGAAAGCGGCGCGATCCTTGAAGGCGCGGAAGACTTCCAGCGCATTGCCCAGACCCGCGGCCTCCCGCGCGACAATCACTAAGGAACAGAACAGATGGATGCCCCCCTTTATCCCCCGTCGTCGGCCTATGAAGCGCCCGTGCGCGTGCCACAGCAGATGTCCACCCGCGACTCCTCTTTTGCTGATTTTCTGGCAAGCCCGGAAGCGCTGGCGATCATGAAAAGCGAAGTGCCGCAATTTGAAGGGTTCATCAAAAACCCGATGCTGGCACCCCATCTCGGTAATATGGGGCCGCGCGATATGGTGCAGTTTGGTGGCTTCAAGGCCGATGCGCTTGACCGGGTGGACGTAAAGCTGAAAGCTGCCAATGTGCGGACAGGCGGTGCACAATGAGCGTGTCCCTCACAACTGACCGACGCGAAATGCTTGCGCTCACAGCGGGTTCGGCCTTGCTTCCCTATGCCCTGGGTGGCGCGGCACAGGCAACGCCCGCCGCAACTGCGATACCCGGAACAGGACGCAACCTGCCTTTTGACAATGGATGGCGTTTCCATCGAGGCGCGGGCAGTGGCTTTGAGGCATCCGCACTTGACGACAGTGGCTGGCGCAGCGTTGACCTTCCGCATGACTGGAGCGTTGAGGATGTGCCAGGCGGCGCGGCGCCTGATCAGCGTGGCCCGTTCAATAAAAAGGCGGTTGGTGGTACAGCTACCGGATTTACCGAGGGTGGGGAAGGCTGGTATCGCAAGCATTTCCGGGTGGATGGCGTTGCCCGGGATGCCCGCGTCGAAATCCTGTTCGACGGTGTTTTCGAACAAAGCGAAGTCTGGCTGAACGGCACCAAGCTGGGCGAGCATCTCCACGGATACGCCGCCTTTGCATATGACCTGACCCCGCTTCTGAACCGCGACGGCGACAATGTTCTTGTCGTCCGCGCACGTAGCATCGGCAAGAACACGCGCTGGTATGCAGGCGCAGGCATTTACCGACAGGTAAAGCTGGATGTGATGCCGCGCGGCGCGCGGCTTGCCCGCTGGGGCGTCGGGGCGTGGACGCGCAAGATTGAAGGCGGCATCGCGCTGGTTGATGTGACGACCAAAATCGAGTCCGTCGATCCGGCGCTCACGCTCGTCACCCGCTTGCGCGACGCGATGGGGCGTGTGGTAGCAGAAGCCAGTTCTCCTGCAATCGCCGAGGCCAAACAGACGCTAACGGTACGCGGCCCGCGCCTCTGGTCACCCGACGCGCCAAACCTGCACACGCTGGAAACCGAATTGCGGCGTGGCGACCTTTTGCTTGACCGCATGACGCAGAGCTTCGGCATCCGCATCGTCACGATGGACGTCAAGCGCGGCCTGCAGGTGAATGGTCAGCGCATCATCATTCGTGGCGGGTGCATTCATCATGACAATGGCTTGCTGGGTGCCTGCGCCTTTGCAGATGCTGACGAACGACGCGTCCGTGCGCTCAGGGCGCGCGGTTACAACGCGATCCGCAGCTCCCACAACCCGATGTCGCACAGTTTGCTTGATGCATGCGACAAGCTCGGCATGCTGGTGATGAACGAAGCGTTCGATATGTGGCATGTCGCGAAAAATCCCGACGACTATCACCTGCATTTCCCGACCGACTGGGATGTGCCGCTGACCGCAATGGTGCAATCCTCGCGCAACCGCGCCAGCATCATCATGTGGAGCATAGGCAATGAAATTCCCAGCCGCTCCACGCCGGAAGGCATTGAGTGGGGCTGGAAACTGGCCAACGCTATCCGCCGTCTTGATCCGACGCGGCCCGTAACAGCCGCGCTCAACGGCCTGCTAGGCCCGCTGGTCACGGCGAGCGAAGCCACCGCACGCCCGGGCCAGGCGGGGCAGGCGGACAATGCTTCGTCCATCTTCCTTGATGTCGCGGGCTATAATTACCGCCTGGATGATGTGGAAAAAGACTTTGCGGCGCATCCTGATCGCATTTCGGTTGCCACTGAAACCTTTCCGCACGATGCCTGGGATTATCGCGCCCTCGCTGAAAGGGCGCCGCATTTCCTGGGCGAATTTGTCTGGACGGCCATGGATTATCTGGGTGAGGCCGGGATTGGCGGGGCAGTTCCGGTCAAAGGCAAGGCGCCGCCGATGATGATGAGTAACTGGCCGTGGGTGAACGCTTATTGCGGCGATATTGATCTTGTCGGGCACGCCAAGGCTGCCTCGCGCTACCGTGATGTGGTGTGGGGCCTCAGTCCGCTTGAAATGGCCGTGCAGAGGCCTTTGGCAGATGGCATGACCGAAGTGGTCGGCAACTGGGCGTGGTCGGACGAATTGCAAAGCTGGAGCTGGGCGGGCAGCGAAGGCAGGTCGCTGGCCGTGCGGGTCTATAGCAGTGGCGACAAGGTTGCGTTGCTGCTGAATGGCAAGCCGGCCGGTTCAAAATCGCTGGCAGTGGCTGACAAGACGCGCGCGGAGTTCACTGTGCCTTACGCGGCAGGCGTGCTCGAAGCCGTGGCGTATAAGGGGGGCAAGGTAATCGGGCGCAGGCGTCTGACCACTGTTTCCGCTCCGGCCAGGCTGCGTGTCGCGCCTGAAAGTCCGACGGGCCAAAGTGACCGTCAGGCGCTGCATTATATCGGCATCGACATTCTGGATGCGCAGGGCCGCACTATTCCTGACGAGATGCGCAAGATCAGCCTGCGCGTCACCGGCCCTGCGGAACTGATCGGCTTTGGCAGCGCCAATCCCCTGGCAGTGGGCTCTTTTCAGTCGCGCGAAGCTCAGAGCTTCCACGGCCGGGCCATGGCAATCCTGCGTTCCACCGGGAAAGCGGGCTCGGTGCGCGTTGAAGCGCAGGCGGAGGGTCTGCAAAGCGCCTCGGCCATTCTGCGCCTGATTTGACGGAGTTAATGTGTGACAATTGATGGTTCCATCCTGATCGGTGCCCGCGATGTGCGGCGCGAAGCGACGTTCCAGGCAATCAACCCGGCAAAGGGCGAAGCCATGCCCCAGCCCTTTTGCGAGGCCAACGGCGATGACGTGGCCGAGGCGTGTGTGCTGGCGGAAGCCGCCTTTGCCAGCGTCTCGACCCTCGCCCCGGAACCGCGCGCGGCGTTCATTGAGGCTGTGGCTGACGCAATCCTGGCAATTGGCGATGTGCTGGTGGAAACGGCAATGGCCGAATCCGGCCTGCCGCGTGCGCGGCTGGAGGGGGAGCGAGGGCGCACCTGCGGGCAATTGCGGATGTTCGCCGCCGAGGTGCGTGCTGGCGTGTGGCTGGATGTGACGCTTGATCCCGCATTGCCGGATCGCACGCCACCGCGCGCTGACCTCAGACGGATGAACGTTGCAGTCGGGCCGGTAGCCGTGTTCGGAGCGTCCAACTTCCCCCTGGCGTTCTCGGTGGCAGGCGGCGATACCGCCTCAGCCTTTGCCGCAGGCTGCCCCGTGGTGGTGAAGGGCCATCCTGCGCATCCCGGCACCGGCGAACTGGTGGCGCGCGCCATCCGCACTGCGGTTGCGGCCTGTGGCCTGCATGAAGGTGCCTTTTCGTACCTTCCGGGAACAACGAATGATTTGGGCGCGGCACTGGTTGCTGATGCGCGCATCAAAGCTGTGGGCTTCACCGGATCGCGCGGAGGCGGCCTGGCGCTGATGGGGGTTGCGGCAAAGCGAGTGGAACCCATTCCCGTATTCGCGGAAATGAGCAGCATCAATCCGGTGGTTTTGATGCCATCCGCCCTTGCCGCCCGCGCCGAGACGCTGGGCGCGGCCTTCATCGGTTCGCTGACCCTGGGCGCAGGCCAGTTCTGCACCAATCCGGGGCTGGTGATTGCGCTGGACGGGCCTGACCTTGACAGGTTTGTGGCGGCAGCCAGGGCAGCGCTGTCTGCGATGGAACCTCCGGTCATGCTGACGCCGGGCATTCATGCGGCTTATCAGAAAGGCGTGTCCGCGCTCGCTGCCAACCTCTCTGCTCAGCGGGTGGGCGAAGGCAAGGCCAGCGATGCACCCACGCGCTGCACCGGGGCGTTGTTCGAAACGGACGCCGTATCCTTTCTGAATGACGAGGCACTTGGCCATGAAGTGTTCGGCGCATCCTCGGTTATTGTCAGGTGCCGGAATATGGAGGAAATTGCGCTGGTCGTTGCCGGGCTAGAGGGGCAGTTGACTGCCACGATCCAGCTTGATGACGGTGACACGGGAGATGCGGCGGGCATCCTCCCGCTGTTGCAGGCAAAGGCCGGTCGCGTACTGGCAAATGGCTGGCCAACGGGTGTCGAAGTGACACATGCGATGGTGCATGGCGGGCCATATCCCGCCACGTCTGACGGGCGGACGACATCGGTGGGCACGCTGGCCATGATGCGTTTCGTGCGCCCCGTCTGTTATCAGGACATTCCCGATGCCTTGCTGCCGCCCGCCGTGCAGGCCGCTAACCCGTGGCGATTGCCACGAAAGGTCGATGGCAAGCGCGAGGTGCAGTCATGATCCGCGCGCTCGTTCAGTATGAAGAAAAGGGGATGCGCGGAGTCGCCGCTCTCGACGAGACTGGGCACGCGCGGCAGGTGGCGGGCGTGCGCGACATTCGCGGGCTGGCACGGAATGCCTTGGCCGAAGGCAAGACGCTAGCCGAGCTGGCGGGCAACAGGGCGGGGCCGGCAGTTGACCTCTGCGCCGTTATTCTCCTGTCCCCGATTGATCATGACGATCCGGCGCATCTGCTGGTGACAGGCACCGGCCTTACCCATCTCGGCTCTGCGGAGGGGCGGGACAAGATGCACAAGGCCGCCGCAGCCGGTCAGGCGACGGATTCCATGCGGATTTTTCTGGAAGGCGTAGAGGGCGGCAAGCCCGCACCCGGGGTGGAAGGCGCGCAACCCGAATGGTTTTACAAGGGCGACGGATCTATTTTCGTCGCGCCCGGGGCGCCGCTGCATATGCCTGCCTTTGCGCTGGATGGCGGGGAGGAGCCGGAAATTGCAGGCATCTATCTGATCGACGATTCAGGGCAGCCCGTCCGGCTTGGCTTCGCGCTGGGCAACGAATTTTCTGACCATGTGACGGAGCGGCACAATTATCTCTGGCTTGCCCACTCCAAGCTGCGTCAGGCAGCGCTTGGCCCGGAATTGCTGCTGGGAGAATTGCCCGCTGATGTGCGGGGCACCAGCCGCATCGTGCGGGATGGAAAGGCGCTTTGGGAAAAGCCGTTCCTCTCGGGCGAAGCGAATATGTCCCACAGCATCGCCAATCTGGAGCATCATCATTTCAAATATGCGCAGTTCCGCAAGGCAGGAGATGTGCATGTCCACTTCTTTGGCACCGCCACCCTGTCATTCAGCGAGGGCGTAACAACCCGGCAAGGCGATGTGTTCGAGATTGCGGCGGATGCCTTTTCGCTCCCCGTTCGAAACCCGCTGGTGCGTCTTTCCGACACAGGGTTGGAGGCGGTGCGGCAGCTTTAGGGACAGACGGGTTTCTCCGTCATCTCGTCTGGTTGCCGACAGGCGCGGTGACTTCCGGCGCTTCCGAACTGATCTGGTTGATCAGCTCGTCAGTGGTGGAATCTGCTGCGCGCTGAAGGGAGCTTGCACGGTTGCGGATGGCCTCCGGGTCGCTTTCAGCAAGCTGCCCTGACTGGCAGGCACTCACGGCAAGGGCGCTGGCAACGGCAATCGCGCACCTCATTTTGCCACGCGCCCCGCCATCAGGTCTTCCGGCGCATTGGCCGCCAGATCAAGCAACACAGCCCAGGCATCCACATTCTGTGCGAGTTGTGCTGGATCGATCTTGTCGAGCGTATCGTCTGCCGTGTGATGCAGATCAAAGTAATGCGAGCCATCCTGCCGCAGATCCACCACGGCGACACCAGCTTCCACAAGTTTCTCCACGTCCGCACCCCCACCTGCTGGCTGTTTGCCTTGCCCAATTCCCAAGGGAGCCAGCGCCGTGGCAAGCCGCTCACCCAGCGCCTTGGCTGACTCGGGTAGCTTTGTGTCGAAGCGCCAGATTCGGTCTGCACCAAAATCTGATTCGGCCACCAGCGCGTGCGGTTCCGCCTTGTGTGCGGCGAAATAGGCATCGCTGCCAAAGCCGCCAACTTCTTCTGATCCCCACCAGACGACCCGGATCGTGCGGCGCGGCTTCGGCCCGTCTAGCAGGCGCTTGGCGGCAGCCGTCGTGATGGCGACGCCCGCGCCGTCGTCAACCGCGCCGGTGCCTAGGTCCCAGCTATCGAGATGGCCACCGACCACAACCAGACCCGCCGCCGGATCGCTACCCGGCACTTCGGCGATGACATTCCCAGACTGGTGCGTGCCGGTGAATTTGGGAGTGAGGACAAGGTGCAGTGTTACCGGCTTTGCCGCGCGGGCCAGCATGCGTTCCAGATTGTCCGCGTCCGGGTTGCTGAGGGCGGCCGCCGGGATAGGGGCGACACCCTTTTCCCAGTTTGTCAGGCCGGTGTGCGGGGTGCGGTGGCTGTCTGTCCCTACTGATCGGATCAGAAAAGCGGCGACGCCTTTTTTGGCAGCAAGGCTTGGCCCGCCAAAGCGTACAGCGCCGAACGCGCCATAGGATGATCCGTCCTGCGTGGGCCGCATCGCATGGCCGACATAGACGATCTTGCCTTTCACCTGATCGTCAGGCGCGGCCTTGAAAGCGGCAAGCGTCGGGAAGCCAATTACTTGCCCGGTCAGCCCCGCCTGAGGCGTTGCGCCACTGTTCCCCAGAGCCGCCAGTACAATTCTTTGCGGGAAAGGCGCGACGATCTCCGCCGTTTCCGTGCCCCGCACCCAGACCGGCATGTCATAGGTTTCGATCCTGACATTCGCGAACCCGAGTGCTTTCAGCTTCGCTGCCCCCCAGTCCCGCGCGCGGGCTTCGGCTTCTGTGCCGGCCAGCCGCTGGCCGACTTCCGTCGTCAGCCCTTCGACAATGTCATAGGCGAGATTGGTGGGCGGGGCCGCAATGGCGGAAGCGGGAAGGGCAGCGGCGAATGCGATCAGCAAATAATGTTTCATGCTACCGTGGCTAACGTGCTTGTGGGGATTTGCCAACCTTTGCCCGCTCGGCTAAGCGCGCCGCCAACTCCAGATCACTTTTCAGCGAAAGAACCGACCGATGGCCGCGCAATATGCCTATGTCATGAAGGACATGACGAAGACCTTTCCCGGTGCTCCCAAACCGATTCTGAGCAACATAAGTCTGCAATTCTATCAAGGCACCAAGATCGGCATTGTGGGACCAAACGGCGTTGGCAAATCGACGCTGATCAAGATTATGGCTGGGATCGATACCGACTTTACCGGGGAAGCATGGCCAGGAGAGAATATCACGGTCGGCTATCTGGAGCAGGAACCCCAGCTCGATACCTCAAAGACTGTCCTCGAAAACGTCAAGGATGGCGCGCGTGAAACTGCGGACATGGTGGATCGCTTCAACGAAATTTCAGCGCTGATGGCAGAACCCGACGCGGATTTTGACGCGCTGATGGAAGAGATGGGCACACTTCAGGAAAAGATCGACGCGTGCGATGGCTGGACGCTCGACAATCAACTGGAGGTGGCGATGGAGGCATTGCGCTGCCCGCCGGGCGATTGGCCGGTGGACAATCTCTCTGGCGGTGAAAAGCGCCGCATTGCCCTCACGCGGCTGCTGATCCAGAAACCCTCGATCCTGCTGCTCGATGAACCAACCAACCATCTGGACGCTGAGTCCGTGCTGTGGCTGGAAAACCATCTCAAGGACTATCCTGGTAACGTCCTCATGATCACCCATGATCGATACTTCCTGGATAATGTCGTCAACTGGATTCTCGAACTGGATCGCGGACGTTACTATCCGTATGAGGGTAACTACTCCACCTATCTGGAAAAGAAGGTAAAGCGTCTCGAACAGGAAGAACGCGAAGACGCCGGCAAGCAAAAGGCGATCAGCGAGGAACTTCAGTGGATCCGGCAAGGCACCAAGGGTCGCCAGACCAAATCCAAGGCGCGTATCGCCAAGTTTGAAGATCTGGTGTCCAGCCAGGAAACCCGTGTACCTGGCAAGGCGCAGATCGTAATCCAGGTGCCTGAACGCCTTGGCGGCAAGGTGATAGAAGCCACCAACCTTTCCAAGGCTTATGGCGACAAGCTGCTGTTCGAAGATCTGTCTTTCACATTGCCGCCCGGCGGCATTGTGGGCGTCATTGGGCCGAACGGTGCCGGTAAATCCACGCTGTTCAAGCTCATCACCGGCCAGGAGCAGCCTGATTCCGGCACGATCGATATGGGCACCACCGTCCGGCTGGGTTATGTCGATCAAAGCCGGGACGACCTCGATCCCAAAAAGAATGTGTGGGAAGAAGTTTCGGACGGCCTCGATTATGTGAAGGTCAATGGCCACGATATGTCCACGCGGGCCTATGTCGGCGCGTTCAACTTCAAGGGGCAGGATCAGCAGAAGAATGTCGGCAAGCTATCGGGCGGAGAACGCAACCGTGTTCACATCGCCAAAATGCTCAAGCGCGGCGGCAATGTCCTGCTGCTCGACGAACCGACCAACGATCTCGACGTCGAAACGCTGCGTGCGCTGGAAGAGGCGCTGGAGAATTTCGCCGGCTGCGCGGTCGTCATCAGCCATGACCGCTTCTTCCTTGATCGCCTCGCAACCCACATCCTCGCGTTCGAGGGGAACAGCCATGTGGAATGGTTCGAAGGCAATTTCGAAAGCTATGAGGAAGACAAGCGTCGCCGCCTGGGCGACGCAGCGGATCGGCCTACTAAGCTGGCGTATAAGAAACTGACGCGGTGAGATGAGCTTTGGACAGCCTCCATTGCTCAGAGTTGTTCTTCAATCATTTCGATCTTTACAAAGCCCTCAAATGCGCCGCGCTTTGGCGAGCGCTCGCAAATCCCGCGTAGTCAATTTGGTGCGGTGCGGTGCTTTGCCTATGGTGGCAGGCGCATTCACGCCCTCAAGCCATCGCAGGTGTCGCAAAAGGACGGTGGATTCGTGTTTGGACAACACCCCCGCAAATTCGCTTGCCCCGCTGCCCCGCTTTGTTCATCTGGAACCACCACACTTGGGGAGAGCGTGCGTGACGCCGATTGACTGGAATGCTGCTGCGAGACTGATTGCCCGTTCGGATGGCGGTTCGGAGCTTTCCTACGAGTTTCGCGACGTTCAGTCCGGCACAATCGCGACGCTGGTTACGGCTGTGCAGGATATGCAAGCAGACGAGCGGGCGCGGCTTTTGCTGGATGCGGGCGCGCAGGGGACGTTTTCTATCACCGAAATACTCTCGCTCGCCGCGCGCCCGGATTTTCCGGCGGCATAACCGCTTCCCCGAATCACGCCCGCGCGCCATAGAAGGCCATGCCTTACGCGCCCTTTGTGCCCCTCCGTGTCTTTTCCGCCTTCACGATGCTCGAAGGGGCCATCGATCCCAAGGAAATTGCCGCGCGGGCGAAGGAGCTTGGTTTTCCCGCAATTGCCGTTGCCGACCGCAACGGGCTGTATGGCGCAATGGCCTTTTCGGATGCGTGTGCGAAGGCCGGGGTTCAGCCGATCATTGGCACGCTGTTGTGTGTCATCCGGCCAGACCGGCCCGATACCGTGCCGCCCGCCTATGACTGGCTGCCCCTCTATGCACAGGATGCTGTGGGGTATGACAATCTCTGCCATCTGGTATCCGCTGCCCATCTTGACCGGCCGATTGAAGAGCCGGCGCATGTTACGTTCGAGCAGGTAGAGGCGCATTCTGCCGGGCTCATTGCGCTTACGGGTGCGGCAGAGGGGGCTGTCACCAAGCTGATTGCCGAAGGGCAGGATCATGCCGCGTACGGCTATGTTGACCGCTTGTCGCAAGCCTTTCCCGAACGCCTCTATGTCGAAATCGCCCGAAGGCTTGATGCGGTGGAAGGTGCGGCGGAGGGCGCGCTGATCGAAATGGCGCACCGGCTTGGCCTGCCGCTCGTTGCCACGAATCCTGCCTGTTATCCGCAAGCCGATTTTCATGCCGCGCATGATGTGATGCTGTGCATTGCCAATTCTGCCTATGTGGATAGCGATGATCGCATCAAAAGTTCGCCCGATGCGTGGGTGAAGCCTGCCAAGGATATGCGGCTGCTCTTTGCCGATTTACCCGAAGCGCTGGCGAACACTCTGGTCGTTGCGCAGCGATGCGCATTCATGGCTCCCAAGCGGGATCCGATTCTGCCCAGCCTGGCAGGCGATGTTGAGGGCGAAGCGGCCCAGTTGCGCGTGGATGCCCATGCCGGGCTGGAAGCAAGGCTGGCCAAGGTGCCGGTTGAGGATCCCGATGCCTATCGCAAACGTCTGGATTTCGAACTGGACGTCATCATCAGCATGGGGTTTCCCGGCTATTTCCTGATCGTTGCCGATTTCATCAAATGGGCGAAGGCGCAGGGGATTGCGGTGGGGCCGGGGCGCGGTTCGGGCGCGGGGTCCGTGGTCGCCTGGTCGCTGACGATTACCGATCTTGATCCGATCAAGTTGGGCCTGCTGTTCGAACGCTTCCTCAATCCCGAACGCGTGTCGATGCCGGATTTCGACATCGATTTCTGCGAAACAAGGCGGGAAGAAGTGATCCGTTATGTCCAGCAGAAATATGGCCGCGATCATGTCGCGCAGATCATTACTTTCGGGCGTCTGAAAGCGCGCGCGGTGCTGAAGGATACAGGCCGCGTACTCCAGATGAGCTATGGCCAGGTGGATCGGCTGGCGAAGCTGGTGCCAAACCTGCCTGCCGATCCCTGGACGCTGGAGCGGACGCTCAATGGCATTTCGGAATTCGCCAGCGAATATAAGGGCGATGCGCAGGTCAGACGGCTGATTGATCTGGCGCTGAAGCTGGAAGGCCTGCCGCGCCACAGTTCGACCCACGCGGCAGGCGTGGTGATCGGGGACAGGCCACTTTCGCAACTGGTGCCGCTCTATCGCGATCCCCGCTCGGACATGCCGGTGACGCAGTTCGACATGAAATATGCCGAAGGCGCCGGGCTGGTGAAGTTCGACTTTCTTGGGCTCAAGACACTGTCCGTGCTGCAAAAGGCGTGTGACCTGATCGAAGCGCGCGAGGGGCACCGGCCTGATCTGGATACGCTCGAATGGGATGATGCGGCAGTCTATGCGCTGCTGCAGAAGGGTGACACAGTCGGCGTGTTTCAGTTGGAATCTGAAGGGATGCGGCGGACGCTGGCGTCGGTGCGGCCGAGCAATTTCGGCGACATCATTGCGCTCGTTTCGCTCTACCGGCCTGGGCCAATGGACAATATCGGGCTGTTCGGGGATCGCAAGAATGGCCGCGTGGCGATTGAGTACCCCCATGCGCTGCTGGAGGACATTCTTTCCGAGACATACGGAATTTTCGTCTATCAGGAACAGGTGATGCAGGCCGCCCAGGTGCTGGCTGGCTATACGCTGGGCGGCGCGGACATGTTGCGCCGCGCGATGGGCAAGAAGATCAAATCCGAAATGGACGATCAGCGCGCCATTTTCGTCAAGGGCTGTGCCGAGCGTAACAATATTGACAAGGCCAAGGCCAATGAGCTGTTCGATTTGATCGACAAGTTCGCAGGCTATGGCTTCAATAAGAGCCACGCGGCGGCCTATGCTCTGCTGGCCTATCAGACGGCGTGGCTAAAGGCGCACTATCCGGCGGACTTCTTTGCGGGTTCCATGTGCTTTGACATCAGCAACACGGACAAGCTGGCGATTTTTGCTGACGATATGCGCCGCATGAATGTCCAGTGTCTCCCGCCATGCATCAACACCAGCATCGCGGATTTCAGCGTCGAACCGTGCGAAGGCGAGATGGCTGTCCGCTATGCGCTGGGTGCGCTCAAAGGCGTGGGTGAGGGCGCGATGGAGCAACTGTGCGCCGAACGCGCGGCGAATGGCCCGTTCACCTCGATTGATGATTTCGCTGAACGGATTGGCGCGCGCCTTCTCAACCGCCGTCAGGTGGAAAGTCTGGTGGGCGCTGGGGCGTTTGATCCAATCGAGTCATCCCGCGCGGCGCTCCATGCTTCGGCGGAAACGATTGTGGCCGTGGCGGCGCAGGCAGAATCCGCGCGGAACAGCGGGCAGGGTGGTCTGTTCGGGGCGGAAGATGGCGGCTCCGTTTCCGTGCCGCTGGCACCGGTAGCCGCCTGGTCTCTGGCAGAGCGGATGACTCAGGAAAAGGAAGCATTCGGCTTCTACTTCTCCGCGCATCCGGTCGATCGCTACCGGCATCTTGCAGACGCGCACCATGCGCGCAGCTTTGCGGCCATTTGCGGGCTTCCCGCGCCTGTTGACGGATCGCGCACAGGGGCCATCATGGCGGGAATGGTAGAGGATTTTCGCTGGCGCACATCTGCGCGGGGCCGTCGTTATGCAATGGCGACGATTTCGGATTCCAGTGGCCAGTTCGTGGCGACCTGCTTTGACGATCAGGTATCGGCGGATCTGGAAGAAGCCGGGCGCACGGGCGATTGCGCGCTGCTGACTGTCGAGCTTGACCGCAAGGCGGGCGAGGAAACGCCGCGTATCACGATGAAGCGCCTGCAACGATTCGAGGCGATTGCCGGGAACGTCCGC
>JANOAJ010000107.1:0-8659 GCA_031411035.1 Sphingomonadales bacterium | reverse complement strand
CCCGGTGGCGGTCCTTGAGCGACTTGAGTGAGTTGCGGATCTTCATGATCGCTTGCCTGTTCTAAAATGGTCTGGAAAAATGAAGGCTGCCGCCTAAGGGGCAAGGCGTGTAAAGTCAAGGCAGAGTAACCGGAGATTTTCCCATGCGTATCCCTTTCTATCTTGCCCCTGTTGTCATGATTTCCGCGCTTCCGGGCTGTGCGGCGACGATTCCCCCAGTTGAAGTAACGCGATTCCATCTCGGGCAGGCCATTGCCCCGGGGGCGGTCATGATCGAACCCCTTTCTCCGGGTGATTCGCAGTCACTGGAGTTTCGCACCTATGCTGCTGCTGTGTCGCAAGCGATGGCAGGCGTGGGGCTGAGCGCGGGGGAAGGCGGCGCAACGCCCTATATCGCCGCAATTGAGGTCGTTCGAGACACGCGGACTGCCGTGCGCAAGCGTTCACCCGTTACCATCGGCATTGGCGGGGGCACAGGCGGCTGGAGCGGTGGAGGCGTCGGATTGGGCGCCAGTTTTGGCCTCGGTGGCTCCGGCGCGCGCGAAGCGGTTGTCACCCGCCTGTCCGTGCGGCTGATGAAGCGCAGTGACCGTTCGGTGATCTGGGAAGGCCGCGCGCAGACTGAGGCACCCGCAAATGCGCCATCAGCGCAGCCGGGGCTGGCGGCAGAAAAACTGGCAACCGCATTGTTCAAGGGATTTCCTGGCGAATCGGGAAAGACAGTGCTGGTTCCCTAAATCGCCACAATCTCGGCAAGGATGCGGTCGAGCAGGGGCATCCCGGCATCGGTTACCGTCAGATGCGGGGGCTCTTGCCGCAACAGCCCAAGCGATACGAGTTGCGTGGCGGCAGGGGTGTTGACGAGCGCACCTTGCGCCACGCCGCTGCGCTGCGCGATGCGGTCAAGATTGACACCTTCGCCCAGCCGCAAGCCCATCAGCAGAGCCTCACGCGCGCGCTCTGGCGGGGTGAGGCCTGTTTCCTCGACCAGGCCGTGGCCATTGCGCGCCACGCCTGACAACCAGTTCTCGGGCTTTTTGTGGCGCAGCGTGGCCATGCCGCCCCGCCTGCCATGCGCGCCGGGACCGATCCCGGCATAGTCGCCATAGCGCCAATAGGTCAGATTGTGGCGGCTCTGCGCGCCGGTGCGCGCATGGTTGGAGATTTCATAGGCAGGGATGCCTGCCGCCGCAGTCAGCGCGCGGGTGGTTTCGAACAGGTCGGCCCCGTGATCGGGATCGACGGGCAGCAAAGCACCTTGCGCGGCGAGCGTGGCAAAACGGGTGCCGGGTTCGATGGTCAGTTGGTAAAGCGAGAGATGCTCGGTGCCGAAGCCCAGCGCGCGGGCCAGTTCGACCTCCCAGTCCGCGACAGACTGGCCAGGCCGGGCATAGATCAGATCGAAGCTCGCCCGCGCGAAATGGCGCTGCGCTACCTCCAGCGCTGACAGCCCTTCGTCCACATCATGCGCGCGGCCCAGAAAGGCGAGGGCATCATTGTCGAGTGCTTGTAGCCCCAGTGACACCCGGTTGACGCCTGCTGCTGCCAGATCGGCAAAGCGTGCCGCTTCTACCGAGGAAGGGTTGGCTTCCAGCGTGATCTCCATGTCTGGCGTGAAGCCCCAATGCGCTTGCGCAGCGCCGATCAGGGCTGCCACTGTGGCAGGCGGCATCAGCGATGGTGTGCCACCGCCAAAGAAGATTGATCCCAAAGTCCGCCCTGGCAGTAGCGCGGCTTCATGCGCCATGTCCTTCAGCAGGGCAGCGCGCCACGCATCCTGATCCACGCTTTCACGGACATGGCTGTTGAAATCGCAATAGGGGCATTTGGAAACGCAGAACGGCCAGTGGATATAAAGAGCGAGCGGTTCGTCCAAGATCAGAACACCGCCGCGACCAGCTTGGCAAAGGCATCGGCGCGGTGGCTGATCGCATGCTTTGCGTCCGGCTCGATTTCGGCGAAGGTCCGGGTGTAGTTTGCGGGCACAAATACGGGATCATAGCCAAAGCCCAGCGTTCCGCGAGGGGGCCATGTCAGGCTGCCTGCCACGCGGCCCTCGAACAGCGCCGTTTCCCCATCCGGCCAGGCCAGCGCCAGTGTGCAGACGAAAGCCGCCGCGCGATCCGTATCCGGGCCCAGTGCGACGAGCTTTCCCTCGACCTTGCCCATTGCCATATACCAGTCCCGTCCGGGTCCGCCTTCGAATACGGCCTGTTCGGCCCAGTCAGCGGTATAGACGCCCGGCGCGCCGCCCAGCGCATCGACGCACAGTCCGCTATCATCGGCGAGCGCCACGATGCCTGATCCTTGCGCACTTGCCCGCGCCTTCAGGAGCGCGTTTTCGGCAAAGGTCGTCCCCGTCTCATCAGGTTCGGGCAGATCCAGTTCGCTCGCCGACACGGGGTCAATGCCAAACGGCGCGAGCAACTCCCGGATTTCGCGCACCTTGCCCTGATTATGGCTGGCGATGACGAGTTTGCCGGGAAGGAGCTTTCGCATGACGGCTTAGCGCCCCACCGCCTTGGCTTGTGCGGCGAAGATCGCCGTGCAGCCGATCCGGGCGAGGCGGAGCAGGCGGAGCAAGGCTTCCTCGTCATAAGTTTCGCCTTCGGCTGTTGCCTGGGCTTCGGCAATGTTGCCATTGGAAAGCAGCACGAAATTGCCATCCGCGCCTGCATTGCTGTCTTCGATATAGTCGAGATCGAGCACGGGCGTGCCGTTGTAGATCCCGCACGAAATCGCCGCGACCTGTTGCTGGATCGGATCAACGCTCAGCTTGCCGCTTTTGAGCAGCCCATCCACTGCCAGGCGCAGCGCAACCCAAGCCCCGGAAATCGAGGCCGTGCGCGTGCCGCCATCAGCCTGGATCACATCGCAATCGAGCGTGATCTGGCGTTCGCCAAGGGCCTTCATATCCACCACGGCGCGCAAGCTGCGGCCAATCAGCCGCTGGATTTCCTGCGTGCGGCCAGACTGCTTGCCCTTGGCCGCTTCCCGGTTGCCGCGCGTGTGGGTTGCCCTGGGCAGCATGCCATATTCGGCCGTAACCCAGCCTTCGCCCTTGCCGCGCAGGAACGGTGGCACGCGTTCTTCAACCGAGGCGGTGACAAGCACGCGCGTATCGCCAAAGCTGACCAACACCGACCCTTCGGCATGTTTGGTGAAATGGGGTTCGATGGTGATGGCGCGCATTTCGTCTGGCGCGCGTCCGGATGGGCGCATTTTTATCTTGTCCTTCGATTGAGTTCGGGCGCATCTAGCGGCGAGGGCGGCGGACTGCCAGCCCTGAGAGGGGAAGAGGCATGAAAATCCTGAAAGTGTTTGCGCTGATACTGGGCGTATTGTGCATATTGATGGGCGGCCTGTGGATCGGGCAGGGGCTCAACATCATCCGTTGGCCCGCCGAAAGTTTCATGATCGGTGTGCCCAAATGGAGCGTGAACGGCACGATTCTGCTGCTTGTCGGTGTGGCGCTCGCCTGGTGGTCACGGCGGAAATAATGGCGGAGCGGGATTTGCGGGAAACTGACCCGCTTGATGATTTCACGGCCCGCCAGATCACGCTGGACGGCAAAGCGAAGCGCGTATGGGTCGCCGGAAGCGGCCCTGCCGTGATCGTCATGACGGAAATGCCCGGCATTTCCCCGCACGTGGCGCGCTTCGCCCGCTGGGTGCGGGATGCCGGGTTCACCGTGTATATGCCGCATCTGTTCGGCAAGGATGGCGCGAACCGGGGTGTGGCGGCCACATATGGCGTGATCGCCCGCGCGTGTATCAGCCGCGAGTTCAAGGCCTTTGCCGCCAATGAATCGAGTCCGGTCACCCAGTGGCTGCGGGCGCTCGCCCGGCTGGCGCATCAGGAAAGCGGGGGCCCCGGAGTGGGGGCCATCGGCATGTGCTTCACCGGCAATTTCGCCCTGTCGATGATGCTCGAAAAGAGCGTGCTGGCGCCTGTCCTGTCCCAGCCTTCGCTGCCGCTCAACAATCCGGCAGGGATGCACATCGCGCCCCAGGAACTGGTGGCGGTGAAGGCGCGTCTGGAAGCGGATGATCTTACGGTGCTGGCTTACCGCTTTGACGGAGACAAATTCTGCCAGGCGGCGCGGTTCAGCGCGTTTGAAGCGGCGCTCGGCGATCGCTTCAAAGGCACCGTCCTGCCCGACACGGCGGCCAATCCTGATAGTATCATGAAGATGCCTCATAGCGTGGTGACGCATCATCTGATCGACCGCGTTGGCGAACCGACCGTGCAGGCTCGCGACGATATCCTTGCCTTCTTCCGGATGCGGCTCGGCACGCTGGTGGCTGCGGACTAGATTGTGACGCACCCGCAACTGGCCCACGCCATCGCTCTTTCAAAGGCGGGGCGGAACGCCGAGGCTATTCTGATCATCAACCAGTTGGTCGTGCAGGGCGATCCCGACGCGCTGGCGATGATGGCGGAAATGAAGTGGCGCGGCGGGATGGTGCCGCAAGACCCGGTGCAGGCCCGCGCTCTGTATGAGCGTGCAGCGGCGGCGGGGCACAAGGCGGCCGTGAACATCGTCACCAACCTGCTGGCCAGCGGTATCGCCGGTCCAAGGAATTGGCCGCAGGCGCTGCAAAAGCTGAAGAACGAAGCGCGCGCCGATCCGCGCCGACGGGACGCGCTGGCGCTGCTCCGCAAGATGGCCCTGACACCGCAAGGCGACCCTGCCTCCCTGCCGACGCCCCGCGTGCTGAGCGAAGCGCCTTTTGCGCGTCTGATCCCCGGTCTCTTTTCGGCAGGAGAATGTGATTATCTGCGCCAGCTTGCGTCGCCTGCCTATCAGCCTTCCTTCGTCTATGATGCGAACCGCAAGCTGGTGAGCGATCCGATCCGCACATCCGATGGATCAACCCTCCACTGGCTGATCGAAGACCCGGCGGTGCACGCCCTCAACCGCCGCCTTGCCGCTGCCAGCGGCACCGCGTTTGAATGCGGAGAAGCGATGCAGATATTGCGCTACCGCCCCGGCCAGCAATACCGTCCCCATCTGGATTTTGTCCGCGCGGCGGAAAACCAGCGCACCTGGACGGCGCTTGTCTGGCTGAACCATGATTTTGAGGGCGGGGAAACCCGCTTCACCAAAACCGGTCTGGCGGTGAAGGGCCGAAGGGGGGACGCGCTGATTTTTCGCAATGCCCTGCCGGATGGCCAGCCCGATCCGGCGTCCGAACATGAAGGCGTGGCGGTTGCCAGCGGCACCAAATTCCTTGTCAGCCGCTGGATCCGCGAAAACCGCTGGGTGCCTTAGGACGCGGCAAACCCCGCCACCAGCGCCCGCGCCGCTGCACTGACATCCGCCCATGTCTCGTCGAAATCCTTGCGGTCACCATAATAAGGATCTCGCACGGCATGCCCGACGCGGCCCGAAACCGCATCCAACAGCAGGCCTGTCCGCGCGGTCGCGTCCGCCGGGGCCAGCCGCCGGATTTGCGCCAGATTATCCGCGTCCAATGCAAAGATGTGGGTGAAACGGCTAAAATCCGCACGAACGATCTGCCGCGCCTGATACCCGGAAATGTCGATGCCATGCGCCAGCGCCACAGCTTGCGCGCGCACGTCCGGCGCATGGCCCACATGCCAGTCACCTGTCCCGGCTGAATCCGCGACTGCCGTCAGCCCGATCCGTGCCGCTTCCTGCCGAAACGCGGCCTCAGCAAGAGGGGAGCGGCAGATATTGCCGAGGCAGACGAAGAGCAGAGCAGGAGCGGGCATAACAGCCTTCATATCGGGTTCCGGCCAAGGCCGGAATGCGGCTGATGGAATTAAATCGGCTGCCAACTCATGGCCAAAAATTCCACTTTACGAGTCCGGCCAATATGTTAGGGGAAATTAACTCATACAAATAAGAGGTACTTCTGTGTTGCCGAAAGCCGTCCTGATGTCAGGTGTAATCGCGGCCCTTGTGGCAAGTGCAGGCGTCGGCAGGGCTGCACCGACTGAGGCTCCCGGCCTCGTCGTCCGCACAGACCAGCCCGGCCCCGTCATCAGCCGCGAAATCTTCGGCCAGTTTTCCGAACATCTTGGCGAAGGCATTTATGGTGGCGTGTGGGTTGGCAAGGATTCGAAGATTCCCAACGTGCGGGGCATTCGCACGGACGTGGTTGCGGCGCTGCGCGCGATCCATGTTCCGGTCATCCGCTGGCCGGGTGGCTGTTTTGCTGATCAGTATAACTGGCGGAACGGTATTGGTCCGGCTGAGGATCGCGTATCGACGGTAAACTTCTGGGGCAATGTCATCGAGCCGAACAGCTTTGGCTCCGACGAATATATGGACTTCCTCGATCAGATTGGCAGCGAAGCTTATATCTCCGTGAATGTCGGTTCCCGCACCCCGGCTGAGGCGGCGGAATGGCTCGAATATCTGACCACAGACCAGCCCTCGACACTCGGCAAGCTGCGCGCGGCGAACGGTCATCCCGCGCCTTATAAGATCAAATATCTGGGCATCGGCAATGAAAGCTGGGGATGCGGCGGCGGCATGACTGGCGACAAATATGTGGACGAGTACAAGCAGTTCGCCACCTTCACCCGCAACATGAATCCTGCGCAAAATGGCGTCATCAAGTTCGTGAGATCGAAGGATGCCATGCGGCTGATCGCCGTCGGCCCCGATTCAGACAAGACCGAATATACCGAGGCCGTGATGAAGGCATGGTCGCAACGGCCAGCCTATGGCTGGGATGTGGATGGCCTGTCGCTGCACTTCTACACCGGGGGCAGCAAGGGTGTTCTGGCATCGCCGGCCACGGACTTTGATGAACAGGAATATGCGATTTCGCTGAAGAACACGCTGCGCATGGAAGAACTGATCGGCATCCATTCCGCGATTATGGACAAATATGATCCGCAAAAGAAGGTCGGGCTGTTTGTTGATGAATGGGGGCTGTGGTCTTCACCGGAAAAGGGCACGAACTTCATGTTCATGCGGCAGCAGGGGTCGCTCCGCGACGCGGTTCTTGCCGCACTCAACCTCAACATCTTTGCCCGCCACGCAGACCGGGTGCGCATGGCGAATATCGCGCAAATGGTGAATGTCATTCATTCGCTGATCCTTACCAGCAACGAAAAGATGCTGCTGACGCCAACCTATTATGTGTACAAGATGTATGTGCCGTTTCAGGATGCGCAATTGCTCCCGCTGACGCTCACAACAGGCGCGTACAAGGCGGGAAATGTCACCCTGCCCCGGGTTGACGGGATCGCGGCTCGGGCGAAGGATGGCCGCGTGTGGCTTGCTCTTACAAACACGGATGCCAACAGCGCTCTCGATCTGGCGGCTATCGTGGAAGGCCGGAAGGCGACTGTGGCGGTTGGCGAGGTTTTGACCGCACCCGCAGTGGATTCGGTCAACACGTTCGATCAACCGCAAAGCGTCTTTTCACAGCCCGTGCGGGTCGAAGCGCGTGGCGGAAAACTGGTTCTGCGGCTGCCGCCGAAGTCAGTGACGGTTGTCCGGATTGATTGAGGGGCCCGGTCTGAGTCATGCGGAAAAAGCCCCGCCGCGATCCTCAGGCGGGGCCTTGAAACCGGCTGGTTGTTTGCCGCAACATTACGCGGACATATCGGCAAATGCATCATCCGGGCTTGTCCCTTGCACATAGGGGGTGTCGCCCCCTACATCCCCTGCATGACTGCCCCCATCCCCGAACTTACTGACCGCGCCCGCGATGTGTTCCGGATTGTGGTGGAAAGCTATATCGGCTCGGGCGCGCCGGTGGGTTCGCGCACCATTTCCAAGCTGGGGGGCATGGGGTTGTCCTCCGCGTCGATCCGAAACACGATGCAGGATCTTGAGGAACTCGGCCTGCTTGCGGCACCCCACACGTCGGCCGGGCGGATGCCGACCGAAAGCGGATTGCGGCTGTTCGTGGACGGGATGATGCAAGTGGCGGAACCCAGCGCGGATGAACGCGCCGCCATCGAATCGCGGCTGACAGGCAGCGGGCCGATAGAGGAGGCGCTGGCCGCGGCGTCCTCCGCCCTGTCCGGCCTGTCGGCCTGTGCGGGGCTGGTGATGGTGCCCGCGCATGAACCGCGCCTCAAGCAATTCACCTTTGTGCCGCTGGGGCCGGGTCAGGCGCTCGCCGTTCTGGTCGGGGATGATGGCTCGGTCGAAAACCGGGTGGTCTCGGTGCCGCTGGGGGTGCCATCAAGCGCTTTGGTTGAGGCAGGCAACTATATCACCGCTCGGCTGTCGGGGCTGACACTGGTTGAGGCCGTTGCTGCCATCGCGGGCCAGATCGCCAGCGAACGCGCCGCATTGGATGCGGCCAGCCGTGATCTGGTGGAACGCGGCCTCGCGCAATGGGCCACGGACAATTCGCACCGCGCCGTCCTGATCGTGCGGGGCGCTGCCAATCTGATTGATGCCGGGGCGGCGGCTGATCTCGAACGCGTCCGGCAATTGCTCGACGAGATCGAAGGCAAGGAAGAGATTGCCCGCCTGCTGGAAAGCGCGCGGGAAGGGTCTGCCACCAAGATATTCATCGGGGCGGAGAACAAATTGTTCGCCTTGTCGGGGTCATCGGTGATAGCGGCCCCGTGGCACGGGCGCGACGGGCGGGTGCTGGGCGTGGTGGGCGTTATTGGCCCCACCCGCTTGAACTATGCCCGCGTCGTTCCCATGGTAGAT
>JANOAJ010000106.1:0-18820 GCA_031411035.1 Sphingomonadales bacterium | reverse complement strand
GGTGCGCGCTAACTCAACGGCCCCTGCCTGCGCAGGGGCGACGGCATCGCAATGACTGCCGACGACGCTGAGTCCCTGTTCGGGCGGATGCTCGATGGCGGCATGGCCGACGCCGAAATCGCGGGCACGCTGATCGAAATGGCGCAGCGCGATGAGACCGCGGAAGAGATTGCGGGGGCCGTCCGGGCGATGCGCGCGCGGATGATCGCCATTGAAGCGCCAGCAGGCGCGATCGATGTCTGCGGCACAGGGGGTGATGGCAGCCACAGCCTCAACATCTCCACCGCTGTTGCCATCGTGGTGGCCGCATCCGGGGTGCCAGTGGCCAAGCACGGCAACCGCGCAGCCTCGTCAAAGGCAGGAGCCGCAGACACGCTGGAGGCGCTTGGCCTTGATCTGAACCGGGCGAGCGAAACCGCAGAGGGAACGCTGGCAGACCTTGGCATCTGTTTCCTCTTTGCCCAGAAGCACCACCCCGCGCTGGCCCGGCTTGCCCCGATCCGCAAGGCCATTGGCAGGCGGACGATCTTCAACCTGACCGGCCCTGCCGCGAACCCCGCGCGGGTAAAGCGCCAGTTGATCGGCGTGGCACGGCCCGATTTCATGCCCGTCTATGCGGGCGCGCTGGCCCTTCTGGGCTATGAGGATGCCATGCTTGTCGCCGGCGACGAACCGCTTGATGAATTGTCCATTTCAGGGTCAAGCACGGTGATCCGTCTGGGTCAGGCTGCCGAACGCGTCGCGCCGGAAACCGCTGGCCTGCTCCGGCATCCCGTCGAAGCCTTGAAAGGCGGAAACGCAGCTTACAATGCCGCGGCCCTGCGCCGCCTGCTGATGGGCGAAGCGGGAGCCTATCGCGATGCCGTGCTGCTCAACGCGGCAGGTGCCCTGATGGTTGCGGGCGAAGCCACAGACTGGCAGAGCGGCGTGGAAGAAGCCGCCGAAGCCCTCGACAAGGGGCTTGCCAAGGCGCTGCTCGATTGCTGGATTGCGTATTGAGGATTTCCATTTGCCTCTAATCCCCTCACGATGATAGCCAGTCTTTGAAGGAGTGTCTTATGGCGATCTGGACGTTGCACGCTGCTTATGATGCCGAAGCACATATTTGGTACACGCTTGATTGCGATGTGCCGGGGCTGGTGACGGAAGGCGAAACGCTGGAACATCTGCGGGATCGTGCCGCTGCTGTGTTGCCCGAACTGCTGATCGACAATGCCGCACATATTCCGCCCGAACGACGCGCAGGGCCGCACAGTTTGCGGCTGGTTGCCTTCCACGAAAGCACCATGCCGATTGCGGCCTGATGGGAAGCGCCTATTATCGCGAATTGAAGCGCATCCTGCTCAATCACGGTTGTACATTCGTGCGCAACGGTAAGGGCGATCATGAAATATGGTTCAGCCCGATCAGCCAGCGCACTTTCACCGTAGATGCCGGAACAAGGAAACGCTTCACAGCGAATTCGGCGCTAAAGCAGGCAGGGATTGACGAGAAGCTGTAGTCTGTTTCCGTTCGTTGCCAGACCACAGCCAAATCGCTAACGCGTCATCTGATCATGACCAACAAACTCACCGAAATCTGCGCCACGAAGCGCGTTGAAGTGGCAGAGCGCAAGGCGGCGCGCTCCGTTTCGCAACTTGACGCGCTGGCCGTGATGCAAACCGCGCCGCGCGGCTTTCGTGCGGCGATTGACGTCAAGGCGGCATCAGGTTTCGGCCTGATCGCGGAAGTGAAGAAGGCCAGCCCGTCCAAGGGACTGATCCGTGCCGATTTTGATCCCCCTGCCCATGCCCGTGCCTATGAAGCGGGCGGGGCGGCGTGCCTGTCCGTCCTGACCGACGCCCCCTATTTTCAGGGCCATGAGGATTATCTGGTGGCCGCGCGCTCTGCCTGTTCACTCCCGGTCATCCGCAAGGAATTCATGATCGATCCCTGGCAGGTGGCCGAAGCCCGCAGCATTGGCGCTGACGCGATCCTGATCATCATGGCCGCAGTCGATGACGCGCTGGCGGCCGAACTGGAATCGGCCGCACTGGAACGCGGCATGGATGTGCTGGTGGAAACGCACGACGCGGAGGAACTGGATCGCGCGCTTCGGCTCACATCCCGCCTGATCGGCGTGAACAATCGCAATCTCAAGGATTTCACGGTTGATTTCGCGCGCACTTACGAACTGGTGGCACATGCGCCAAAGGACTGCACCTTTGTGGCCGAAAGCGGTCTTTCCAGCCATGCCGATCTGCTGGCAATGGCGGAACATGGCGTGCGCGCGTTCCTTGTGGGCGAAAGCCTGATGCGCCAGAACGATGTGGAAGCCGCCACCCGCGCGCTGCTGACTGGCGCATGACCGGCCTGACCCATCTCGACGAAACGGGTGCCGCCCGGATGGTCGATGTATCGGCCAAGGATGTGACGGTGCGTGAGGCCGTGGCCTCAGGCGACATTTCCATGTCGGCGCAGGCGCTTGCCGCCATTCAGGCGGGGTCGCTGGGCAAGGGCGATGCGCTGGCCGTGGCGCGTGTCGCGGGTATTATGGCCGCCAAGCGGACAAGCGATCTGATCCCGCTTTGCCATCCGCTTGCGATTTCCAAAGTGACGGTTGATTTCTCGTTCGGGGATGGCCGGATCACGGCCACGGCAACTGTTCGCACCTCGGGACAGACCGGCGTGGAAATGGAAGCATTAACAGTCACATCTGTTGCACTCCTGACACTCTATGACATGGCAAAAGCGCTCGACAAGGCCATGATCATCGATCAGGTTCGTCTGCTCTCCAAGACTGGCGGCAAGTCCGGAGACTGGCATCGCCCGGCATGATATCGCTTGAGGAAGCCCAGGCGCGCCTGCTGGCGCTGGCGGTTCCGGTCGCGCCGCAATCCATTCCGCTTGCTCAGGCGACGGGCCGCTGGCTCGCCGAAGACGTGCGGGCCCGCCGCACCCAGCCCGCCCGTGATCTCTCCGCGATGGATGGCTATGCTGTCCGCGCGGGCGACGGCCCGGAATGGCGTGTGATCGGCGAATCGGCGGCCGGCCGCAGCTTTCCGGGCAACATTGGCCCCGGTGAGGCCGTCCGCATCTTCACCGGAGCCGCCCTGCCATTGGGTGCCGACGCCATCGTCATTCAGGAAAATGGCACACGGAATGGCGACATTTTCCGCCAGAGTGACGGAAAACCGCCAGTGCGCGGCGATAACGTCCGCCACGCCGGATCCGACTTTGCGGCGGATGATCTGCTTGTCGCCAGGGGAGTCAGGCTCACTGCCGCGCGGATCGGCCTGATTGTCGCGGGCGGATATGGCGCAGTGGCGGTGGCGCGCCCCATCAAAGTCACCCTGATATCAACCGGAGACGAGCTCGTCGCACCGGGCGCGCCGGCGGGCGAAGACCAGCTTCCTGCGTCCAACGGCGTAATGCTGGCCGCAGCGCTGCATGGCTGGCCCGTTACCCTTGCCGATCCCGGGATTGTGCCCGACCGGCTGGCGGCCGTGCGCGATGCCATCAGCGCGGCCCGCGACGCCGATATCATCGTTACCATTGGCGGCGCATCGGTCGGCGATCATGATCTTGTCAAACCGGCGCTGGAAGCAGCCGGGGCAAAGCTGGATTTCTGGAAAGTCGCCATGCGTCCCGGCAAACCGGTTCTGGTCGGGCAGTTGGGCAACGCCATTACGCTTGGCTTGCCGGGCAATCCCGTTTCCGCCTTTGTAACGGCGATGCTGTTCCTGAAACCGCTGATTGCCGCGCTTTCGGGCGCGCGGTTCCCCCTGCCCGCGCGCGAATCCGCCACGCTGGGTGCCCCCCTTCCCGCCTGCGGCCCGCGCACCGATCATGTCCGCGCACGGTTCGAAGGCGGCCGCATCCTTCCTGTCGGCCCGAATGACAGCGCGGCGCTGAAAGGATTGGCCAGCGCAGATGCCTTGATCGTCCGCGCGCCTGATGCCCTGCCCGCTGCCCCCGGCGAGATTGTGGACATCATAAGAACATCTTGACACGTTCCCGCTTGTTGCTTATCCGTTCCTTGTTCGTTTTAATGGGGATAGGAACAGGCAATGCTGACCCGCAAACAACATGACCTGCTGATGTTCATTCATGACCGGCTGGCCGATACAGGCATCTCGCCGTCGTTCGAGGAAATGAAGGAAGCGCTTGATCTTGCCTCCAAGTCCGGCGTGCACCGCCTGATTTCGGCGCTTGAGGAACGCGGCTTCATCCGCCGCCTTGCCAATCGGGCCCGCGCGCTTGAAGTGATCCGCATGCCGGAACGCGGTGGGGAAAGCCGCCCTGTCTCCACCACCAATGTCATCAACCTTGCTCCCAAGGCCAAATCGGCGCGCCATCTGCCCCAGCCTGCCAATGATGTGATCGAAATTCCGCTGCACGGCCGGATTGCCGCAGGTTTGCCTGTCGAAGCGCTGGAAGGCCAGTCGATGCTTTCCGTGCCCGCCGCCCTGCTGGGTGCGGGCGAACATTTCGCGCTCGAAGTGTCGGGTGACTCGATGGTCGAAGCGGGGATTCTGGACGGAGATTACGCCCTGATCCGCAAGGCCGATGTCGCGCGTGAAGGCGATATCATTGTCGCGCTTGTGGATGATGCCGAAGCGACCCTCAAATATTTCCGCAAGGAAGGCGCAATGATCCGGCTTGACCCGGCCAACCGCCATTATGAACCGCAGCGTTATCGCCCCAATCAGGTGCGGGTGCAGGGCAAGCTGGCGGGGCTGCTGCGCCGCTATTGATCCCTTGCGGCCTTCGCTTGCGGCTTTTGAAAACGCGTTTGGGTGAGACTTTTGTGTGACCTTTCAGTGTGGGCGGTCGGGCGCCTGCCTTAACGCCCGCCGCTCGTCTGCCAACACCCAGGGGTGATGGTCTCCGGGACGGTTTGCGGTTTCAATGGCGGGTGACGCGCCAAGCGTGATGGCCAGACCGCCCGTTCTTGCCAGCAATTCCCGGTCAGCCTTCAGCCAGCGCGGGGTGCAGCCTGTGGGCAGCCTCCGGTTGCTGACGATAATGTCCACGTTGCGGCAAGTGGCCGTGAATTCGGCCCAGGGCAGGCGGTAATCGCTGCGCGTCGCCGCGATCCGCCATACCCGACCGCCCCGTGCCATCCGGACGATGCACATGTCACGCCCGCATTCGGCATCGGGATCGGTATCCAGATCTTCCAGCGGGTCGTTTGTGCCACTGCGTTCCGCCAGTACATCCCGCATGAAATCGCCCGTGCGCGGACGCAGCAACCGCATCCGCCCATCCCCGCCGCGCACCGCCATATGCGTGCCATCGCCTGTCACCAGCATATCGGGAACCGGCAGCGTCAGCGCCCATACCGCGCCGGTGATGAAGGGCGCGAAGCCCAGCAGGCGCGCCCGCGTCGTCCACAGCAACAGCCATAAGGATCCGCCGATCATCAGGGCAAACGCGCCGACCGGCAAAGCGGGCAGCATCGCGACCGATCCCGGCACGGCCGCAACAGCACGCGCCAGCCAGAGCAGGAAGGCAAGCGCCTGCCCCGTCAGCCACCAGAAAGGCCCGCCCAGCCCGACCGTATCAAAAACCAGCGCCGCCGCTTCCAACGGCATGATCACAAAGGTCGTCAGCGGGATCGCCACCAGATTGGCCAGCGCGCCGTAAAGCCCCTGCTTGTGGAAATGGAACAGGGCAATCGGGGCCAGCGCCACTTCCACGGCGATGCCCGTCAGGATCAGGCCGATCAGCCCGCGCCCCAGCCGCATCGCCAGCGCCTCGTCGCGACGCATCACGAGACGCTGCACCCAACCCGTCTCATGCAACGCCACAATGGCGGTAATGGCCGCAAAGCTTAGCTGGAAGCTCGCTCCCACCAGCGCTTCAGGCCAGAGCAGCAGCACAATCAGCGCGCCTGTTGCCACCAGCCGCAGCGTCATGGCTTCACGCCCCAGTGCCAGCCCGATCAGCACCAGCACTGCGGCGATGCAAGACCGGATCGTCGGCACTTCCGCGCCGGTCAGCAGCGTATAACCGATGCCCGCCAGCGCGCCAGCCCCGGCAGCGACGAGCGGCAAACGCCAGCGCAGCGCCAATGCCGGGCTCAACGCCAGCAACCGCATCGTCAGAAACATCGCGGCCGCCACAACCGCCGTGATGTGCAACCCGCTGACGGACAGCAGATGCGTCAAGCCGCTGGCACGCATCGCCTCTTCATCCTCGGCCGAAATGCCGCCGCGATCCCCTGTCGCAAATGAGGCAGCGATGCCGCCGCCACTTCCTTCGATCCGGTTCCGTATATGCGCCGTCATCCGCGCCCGCAGCCCGCCCTGCGTTTCCCGCGAAGCTTGCGTCACAACAACGGGGCCCATCGCGCTGCCCACGGCGCCCAGCCCCTGAAACCAGGCGGCGCGGGCAAAATCATAGCCTCCCGGGACCGCTGCGGTCGGCGGCGGCACCAGCCGCGCCCGCATCCGCGCCACCGCGCCCGGCACCAGCCCCGGCACGGCATCCGCGTCATCCACCGTAACGCGCACCAGCGGCGGCAATCCGCTTGCGCCGCCGGTTTCCAGCACGAGCCTGACATTACCTTTGGCGGCCTGCACATCCACGCTCCGGATTCGCCCCGCCACGTCTGTCACGATCGGGCGCGGCAGAACCGGGGCCGCCACGCGCTCCGCCCGCCACCACGCCAGCGCGCAGCCAAGTGCCATCGCCAGCCCGCCCAGCAGCAATGCCCGCCCGATCCGCCGCTCCGCCCCAAGCGCAAAGCCTGCCAGCATCAGCGCGCCACCAAGCAGGATTGTCGCTTCCCAGCCACGCGAATCCGGCAAGCTGAACCACAGCGCAACGCCCACGCCCAGCATCACCGGCAACCATAGCGGCAACTGGTCCCGCTCCGCATCAAGCCAGCGCTCCACGCGATCAAGCCCGAAAAGCACGGGCGTTTGAAGCCTTGGAAGGGCCATGCTAGGGGCAGCGCTCATTTCCACAGTCTTGGAGTTATCCGCCTTGGGCGCAAGTATAGAAAATCGGCCCGTCATCACCCGTTTCGCGCCGTCCCCCACAGGCTATCTCCATATTGGCGGCGCCCGCACCGCGTTATTCAACTGGCTTTATGCCCGCCATACCGGGGGAACATTCCTGCTGCGCATCGAAGACACGGATCGCGCCCGTTCCACCCAGGGCGCGATTGATGCGATCATTGAGGGGATGAAGTGGCTCGGCCTCGATTGGGATGGCGAGATTGTCTATCAGTTCGCCCGCGCCGCGCGCCATGCCGAAGTGGCGAACGAATTGCTGGCGGCTGGCCATGCCTATAAATGCTTCGCCACGTCGGAAGAACTCGAAGCGATGCGCGCCGAACAGCGCGAGAAAAAGCTGCCGCTGCGCTATGACGGGCGCTGGCGGAATCGCGATTCCGCCGAAGCGCCTGCCGGCGCGCCTTTCGTCATCCGCCTGAAAGCGCCCCGCGAAGGGGCCGTCACGATTTCGGACAAGGTTCAGGGCGATGTGACAGTCAACAATGCGGAACTGGATGATTTCGTGCTGCTCCGCTCCGATGGCACGCCAACCTATATGCTCTCCGTCGTCGTGGATGATCATGACATGGGGATCACCCATGTGATCCGGGGCGATGACCATCTCAACAACGCCTTCCGCCAGCTTGCGCTGATCCGCGCGATGGGGTGGGAGGAACCGGTCTATGCGCACGTGCCGCTGATCCACGGCCCGGACGGAGCCAAACTCTCCAAGCGCCACGGCGCCCTCGGCGTCGAGGCCTATCGCGATGAACTGGGCTTCCTCCCCGAAGCGCTGACCAACTATCTTGCGCGGCTGGGTTGGGGGCATGGCGATGCCGAAATATTCAGCCGCGACCAGGCCGTTGAATGGTTTGATATTGCCGATGTTGGTCGGGCGCCTGCCCGCCTTGACTTCAAAAAGGCCGAAAATTTCAACGGTCAGTATCTGCGGGAAGCCGATGATGCACGGCTTTGCGGGATTGCCGCGCCGATGATCGAGGCGAAAATCGGGCGCGCGCTGACAAGCGCGGAGCAGGCGACACTGCTGGCCGCAATGCCGGGAATCAAGGCCCGCGCCAAATCCACGCAAGCGCTGGCAGAAGGCGCGCTCTTCCTGTTTGAGGCCCGTCCGTTGCGACTCGACGAAGGTGCAAAAGCTTTGCTAGAAGGGGGGGCTGCAAGTTTGCTCGAATCCGTTTCGGGCGCGCTTGAAGGCAGTCCGCACTGGAATGAAGCCGCGCTCGAGAATGCGGTAAAACGGGTAGCTGAAGATGCCGGACTGGGCCTTGGCAAGGTTGCGCAGCCTCTTCGGGCTGCGCTTACAGGTCGCACGACCTCGCCAGGAATTTTCGATGTGCTGGTTCTTCTCGGTCGAGAGGAATCGCTCGCACGTATCGGTGATGCACTGGCCACTGCGGCCTGAACGGGGAAGGATGAAGCGATATGAGTGATAATGCGAAAATTAGTGTCGGCGGCAAGGAAGTTGACTGCCTGGTGCGTTCCGGCAGTGTCGGCCCTGATGTCATCGACATCCGCAAACTCTATGCGCAGACGGGTGCCTTCACTTTTGATCCGGGTTTTACCTCAACCGCCAGTTGCGATTCGGCAATTACCTATATCGATGGCGATGAAGGCGTGCTTCTCCACCGGGGCTACCCCATCGGCCAGCTTGCTGAAAATTCCAGCTTCATGGAAACATCCTACCTGCTGCTGAACGGCGAACTGCCAAACAAGGCCGCGCTGGACAAGTTCAGCTATACAATCAGCCGCCACACGATGCTGCACGAGCAACTGATGCAATTCTATCGCGGGTTCCGCCGCGATGCGCACCCGATGGCGATCATGTGCGGCGTTGTGGGCGCGCTTTCGGCATTCTATCATGACTCGACCGACATCACCGATCCGCAGCAGCGGATGATCGCCAGCCACCGGCTGGTCGCCAAAATGCCGACTATCGCGGCAGCGGCCTATAAATATTCTATCGGCCAGCCGTTCGTCTATCCGGACAACAGCCTGTCCTATACCGGCAATTTCCTGCGGATGACCTTTGGCGTGCCGGCCGAAAAATATGAGGTCAATCCGGTGGTTGAAAAAGCACTGGACCGGATTTTCATCCTGCATGCCGATCATGAACAGAATGCTTCCACGTCCACAGTGCGCCTTGCCGGGTCATCCGGCGCCAATCCGTTTGCCTGTATCGCTGCGGGCATTGCCTGCTTGTGGGGGCCGGCGCATGGCGGTGCCAACGAAGCAGCGCTCAACATGCTGCGTGAAATCGGCACGCCGGACAAGATCCCGCACTATATCGAACGCGCGAAAAACAAGGATGATCCCTTCCGCCTGATGGGCTTTGGCCACCGGGTCTATAAAAACTACGACCCGCGCGCGACTGTGATGCAGTCCACGGTGCGGGAAGTGTTCAAGGCACTGAACGTCACCGATCCGGTATTTGAAGTTGCGATCCAGCTTGAGGAAATGGCGCTTAGCGATCCTTACTTCATCGAGAAAAAGCTGTTCCCGAACGTCGATTTCTATTCCGGCGTCATTCTTTCAGCCATCGGCTTCCCGACCACAATGTTCACCGCGCTGTTCGCGCTGGCCCGCACCGTGGGCTGGGTCGCGCAGTGGAACGAAATGATTTCCGATCCCGAGCAGAAGATCGGTCGCCCGCGCCAGCTTTACACCGGCCCGACCGAACGGGATTATGTGCCTGTCGCCAACCGCTAGGCGCTTAGACTCGCAAACAAAAAGGGGGCGGTAACACGCCCCCTTTTTCGTTTCGGGATGCGGCCAGACTTTTACGTGTCCGCCATCTGCAGGGTCAGCGTAAAGCGGGCACCCATGCCCGGCGCACTGTCAACATTGATATCCCCCCCCATAGCGCGGGCCAGGCGGCGGGAAATATACAGGCCCAGACCGTTTCCGCCCGGTTCGCTGCTATCCACCCGCTCAAACTTTTCAAAAATGCGGGCCTGATCTTCCGGGGCAATGCCCTTGCCCTGATCGGCCACAATCAGCGCGGCCATATCGCCCTCTTGCTCGGTGCGAAGCCACACGCTTGTTCCCGGCGGCGAATAGCGCACCGCGTTGGAAAGCAAGTTCACCAGAATTTGCAGCATGCGTCGGAAATCACCTGACACCATCAGGGTTTCGTCTTCGGCAGGTGCATCAATCCTGACATTGCGATCCGCCGCACGCACGCGCAACAGCCCGGCGGCCCTGCGCGCGACATCGGCCAGATCAACCGGTTCCCTGTCCACGATCATGTCAACGCGTTCGACGCTGCGGATATCGGCGAGATCATCAACCATTCCGAGCAGATGCCGTCCAGCGGCGGAGATATCGCCCGCATAGGAGGCATAGTCCTGACGCAATGGCCCATTCACACGCATGCCAATCTCGTCAGCATGGGCGATGATGCGCTTCAATGGTTCCCGAAGTGCGGCGTCAAGGCGTTTGGCAATGTCTTCATCTTCGCCGCCATGATCGGCACTTCGGAGACTGGCGCTGTGCAAAAGCCGCCGGTCGCTCACAGCAAAGCCACCGGAATAGCCTGCAAACCGGGCGGCCGGATCAAACCGCGGCTCTCCATAGATTGTCAGCCGAATATCGGGAGATGCCCGGAATTCGGCCAATTGACCCGCAAAGGACACTCGGGCGGCGACAGCTTCGAGCAGCGGCAGATCACCCTTGTCATCCTCGATCAGGCGGAAAATCCGGGAAAGCGGCTGATTGGCAATCACATCAGCCGAAAGGCCGGAAAGCCGCAATATCGCATCGTCAACGGAAAGGATGCGAAGGCTGGCATCGCAAGACCATTTCCCGTCCTTTTCAAGCCGGGCAAACTCCAGCGCGCGTTCTGCGACGAGCGCCGGATCCGGCACCGGCTTTTCACGCACTGTCCATCCGCCAACGGAAAGCCTGACGCTATCTCCCTCAGCCTGCGCCCGCACCCACAGATCGAGATCATGATCGCCTTCGGCAGCCACGACACCGCGCGAAACCAGCACCCCGAGCGTGCGGGCAAGTCGCGCTAGCGTGGCAAGTTGCGGAATGGCAAGCATTCCGCCTTCCGTTCCGCCGGCACGCATTTGCAAGGCAAGCAGGCGCGCATCCGCTTCCGTCAACCGCCCGTCGCGATCAACCGTTCCCTGGGCAATCATAACCCCGACATCTGTCAAAGCTGGTCACCAGCACAATCGGACGGACACATCTTCATGACAATGCCATAGGACAGCCATGGTTAAAACGGCACTAAATCACTTTGCGTCAGACCGTGAGACAAGTTCGTTGGCTATTGAGGCAACGATAATCAGCCCCATCCCTATCAGCGGCTGGCCACCGAGTGCGGCGAGCAGAAGCACGATGAGGGCGTTATCCGCATGAAACACCGCACGGACAGCACGGCGCGACAACGCAAGCCCGCACGCCGCCCATAGCGCCAGCACCATTGTCCCCCAGCCCTGCCCGGCCTGATACTGAGACCAGCCTGCCAACAGGATCGCAATCCAGAACGCCGGGCCGCGAATCTGTTCAAACAAGGCCAACGGACGTGCTTCCCGCGCACTTGAAGCCGCGATGATGGCCGCGGCGGATGCCGGCAACAGGGCCAGAACCAGCAGGAACAGCCCCGACGCGATCCAGCCCATCGCAGAAAGCAGCGCGCCGCACCCCGCCAGCACAAGGGGGAGAATAACGACAAGATCAAGAGGCACGCCAAGGCCCAGAAGCCAGGGCACGATGTAGCGGGCCACCGGCCCCGCGATCACCTGCCTGATGACACCTCCTCCGCCCGCACCGGCGGCGCGGGCAAGTTTGGTGGAGAAGGATCGCGCATCGTCCAGATCCAGCACAAGCCCGTGCAAGGCAGCGTCAGGAACCGATATTCTGGCGGCACCCTTTTGCAGGGCAGTTCTCAGCAATGTGGGGGCAAGCGTCCAGTCCCCCAGCATCGCAACCGTATCGCGCAACAACTGCCCGTTGAGCAGCGCGATGCCTGCCCAGCGCTCTGCCGCGTCAATACGCTCATATTTTGCCGTATCGGGAGAATCCGGCAGCACAAGCAGCGAGTCTTTGTCCGCCATTGTCATGAAAGCGGCAAGGGCACGATCGGTGACCACACCGGGGCAGAAAACCAGCAGCCGCTCATCGGGATGAATCCTGTCTGCTGCGTCACGGGCATCACGCGCGATATCGATATTGATGCCATCGGCCCGCAACCGGTCAAAGGCAACGACCAGATCAGCCGGTATCTGGTCAACCAGAACCACCACATGGCCAACTCCGGCGGCCCGCGCCATCCGCGCCTGGTGTTCAATCCGGGTCTGGCCGGAAACGGGCAGCAAAGCTGCACGCTGGCCATCGTCACCTGCAATGATAAGCCCTGCCAGTGGCAAAACCGTGCGCCCCATTAACCCTTTAAGCGAGGGGCGATACGGCGTCCCGAGTGATTTGGAAAGGGCAGTTCATTCCGTCAGCGCGGCGACGGCACGATCCACCCGGCGCAAGGCAACCGGATCGCCCGGAGCGGACTGAAGGGCAAAGCCTGCGGCATCCATCAGATCATGCGCGCCGAAACTGGCGGCGAGCCCTTTCAGGCGATGCGCTGACACATTCCAGTTCGCGTCGCAGCGTGCCCGTGAAAGCAGATCGGCATGGTGCCGCGCCCCATCCCGCAGGGCAGCCCGCAATTCCGCCTGCAACGCCTGATCATCGCCAACAGCAGCGGACAGACAAGTTTCAAGTGTACCGAATTCAAAGGCCATGCCGGCAGGATAACCCTCCATCGTTAACACGGCGTTGCCAGCCATTTCCGATTCCCGAAAAGCGTGATAAGCATGCGTCATGACCGGGGGAAATACTGTCGTCGGGCTTTGGCGCGACAAAGGGGAAGCACACGGACGGATTGCTGATCCGGACGATGTGTTGATCGTCAACGAAGCCGCTGACTATGCGTCAGACGGGGACTTTGAGGAGTTTGCGCCTGCTTCCCGGAACTGGCGACGCCCGCTTGCCTTTGGCGTGTGCCTTTCGGCAGCGGGAGCATGGATTGCGGCTCTCGTTTATGAACGCATTGCCCTGTTCCAGGGGCTGCGCCTGTCCCTGTCCGATATTACGGCATTTGTAAGCGCCGCGAGCGCGCCGCTTGCGCTGATCGCGCTGGGCTGGCTGTTGCTGCAACGATCAAGCCACCGCGAACAGCGCCGCTTTGCCAGAACAGCCGAAGCGCTGCAGGCGGAAGGCAGGCGGCTGGAATCGCTCCTGTCCCACGTCACGGCGCGGATTGATGTCAACCGGGCGGCGATGCGGGACCAGAGCGACGCGCTGATGCGGATCGGTGAAGATGCTGCCGCCCGACTGGCCGTCATTACCGATGCGATGCAGATCGAAATCGAATCCATTGCGCGCCATACGCAGACGCTGAAAGGATCGGCAGCAACCGCGCGCGGCGACCTTGCAGTTTTGCTGGCCAACCTGCCCAAGGCGCAGATTCAGACCCGTCAGATGGTATCGGCGCTTCAGGAAGCAGGCCTTACCGCGCACGAGAAGGCGGGCGCGCTCGATGCGCAGCTATCCTTGTTGACAGAACGCGGCCGCGAGGCCGATCACATTGCCGGGAATGCCGCGCAAAAGCTTGCGGCGCACCTTGCCCGAGTCGAAGGCGTCAGCGAAGTGGCGGGTGCCCGGCTTGAGGAAGCCGCAGGGCAGATGACAGATGCCGTCGATGCTGCGCTGGAGCGCGCCGCCATAGCGCTGGAAAGCGCACGCAAGGGCATGGAAGCGCAGGGTGCCGCGATGACGGCAATGGTCGAACAGAGCCAGGCAGCGCTTGCCCGCACGGGCGCGGATGCGGCAGAAGCCATCGGCACGCGCGTCACGGAGATTTCCGGCAAGATTGATCAGGTTGCTGCGACATTTGCCCAGCAGGATCAGGCAAGCCAGAACCTTGTTGCCAGACTTGATACCGATCTTGCGGGAATACAGGAACGGTTTGCCAGCTTTGGCGACGAAGGCACCCGCCGGACCGAGCGGCTTGGACAGGCAATCCACGCGTTGCGCAATCACGCTGATGATTTGACGGCGGCCCTTTCGGGCGGAGGCGACACGGCCAATGCGCTGGTCGGCAAAGTGGAATCACTGATGACCGCGATGGATGCGGCAACACGCGAAATTGACGAGACAATGCCTGCCGCGTGGGCGCGCCTTGAAACACGATCCCGGCAAAGTCTTGAAGCGATCACCGCAGCGACGCCTGTGGTCGAAACGCTCACGAGCACAGCCGTTGCAGCACTGGCCCGGCTTGGCGAAGCGGACGCGATGCTGACACGCCAGCGCGAATCCTTGGCAGAAATGTCGTCCCTGAGTTCCGGCCACCTCGCTGATAGTCGCGCCACAGCCGAAGCGCTTTCCGCAAGCATCGCTGCGGCCACGGCCGATGCGGAACATCTTGCAGGAACGGCAGCGCCCAAACTGCTCGATTCCCTGCTGCAGGTGCGCGAAACCGCACATCAGGCAACCGAGCATACCCGCGCGGCCTTCGCCGAAATCATTCCGCAGTCGGCGCAGGCGCTTGGCGAACAAAGCAAACAGGCATTGGCTGAGGCGCTTACCGCGCAGGTTGAAGTCCAGATGGGTGCCATTGCCGAAACCACCGAGAATGCGGTTGCCGCCGCGCAGAAGGCCACAGATCGGCTGATGCGGCAAATGCTGACCATCGCCGATACAAGCGCCGCGCTGGAGGCCCGGATTTCCGAAGCCAAGGACGCGGTAGAACGCAGCGATCAGGCCAATTTTGCCCGGCGTGTGGCGCTGCTCATCGAATCGCTCAATTCAACCGCGATCGACGTGACCAAGATATTGTCCAACGAAGTGACGGATACGGCTTGGGCATCCTATCTGCGCGGAGATCGGGGCATCTTCACCCGGCGCGCAGTGCGGCTTCTTGATTCCGGCGAAGTGCGCGAAATCCTGCGCCATTATGAGAATGAACCGGAATTCCGCGAACAGGTAAACCGGTACATCCATGATTTTGAATCGATGCTGCGCAATGTTCTCTCCACGCGCGACGGCGCGCCGCTCAGCGTCACGTTGCTGTCTTCGGATGCGGGCAAGCTCTATGTCGCTCTCGCTCAGGCCATTGAGCGGCTGCGCACCTGATCAGCCTCCGGTCAGGCTATCCACGGTGATCCAGCCGCTCACATAATTGGCGTAATACAGGCCGAACAGCACGGCCCCCAGAATCGTTGTTCGTATCAGGATCGGGCCCGGACGGAAATTGGCCGGTGCACCCGGTTCCTGCCCCGGCACAAGCTCAACATCAGCTTCACGCGGGCTACGAATGCCAAACGGCATCACGATAAACGCACTCAGCACCCAGAACAGGACGAAAATCGCCAGCGCAGACGTCCATTGCATCGCGGCCTACCTTGTTCTCAACAGCATGATATCAACGATGGGCTTCTTGCCCGTCCACTCGGTGGCGACACGGCGCACAGCCAGGCGAAGTGCTTCCCGCAACCGGTCATCATCCTTGGCGCCTTTTTCAACGGCATCTTCGACCGCAGTTTCCGCTGCCTTCACAAAGGCATCGCGATCATCCTCGACCGGGATGCCCTGAAGCCGGACTTCTGGATCAGCCACCAGATCACCTGTCGCGTCAATGGCCACTGCCACCGAAATTGTGCCGTACTGCGCGATGCGGCGGCGTTCATTCATCGTCGAACCGTCGGCAGGCAGGATCACATCCCCATCCAGCACAAGCCGCCCGGTGCGTTCATTGCCGACGATCTTGGGCTTGCCCGGCGCAAGACGCACCACATCCCCGTTCGACTGCACCAGCGCAGTCGGCACGCCACAGGACAGCCCGAAACGCGCCTGTTCGGCCATATGGCGACGCTCACCGTGCACAGGCAGCAAGGTTTGCGGGCGGATCAGATCATACATGGATTTCAGTTCAGGCCGTCCCGGATGCCCCGAAACGTGCACGTGCGCCTGCTTTTCCGTGACCATGATTACTTCCTTGCGGGCCAGCGCATTCTGGATGCGGCCAATCGCGATTTCGTTGCCGGGAATCTGCTTGGAAGAAAAGATCACCGTATCCCCGGGATTGAGCTTCAGAGGATGGGTTTCAAAGGCGATCCGGCCCAGCGCCGCACGCGCTTCCCCTTGCCCGCCGGTGGCGACAATCATCAGCTTGGAAGGCGGCAAACGCATCGCTTCCTCAAAATCCATCGGCGGCGGGAAATCGGCAAGCATGCCATTGGCCTGGGCAGCCTTCACGATCCGGTCGAGCGAACGCCCCGCCACGCACAGCCGCCGCTTGGTAGCCTTGGCGACCTCGTTCAGCGTCTTCAATCGCGCCGCGTTGGAGGCAAAGCTGGTAATCAGCACCCTGCCCTTGGCTCCGCCGACATGCTTGAGCAAATCCGCCCGCACGCTGCCTTCGGTGCCCGACCCTTCGGCATTGAACACATTGGTCGAATCGCACACCAGCGCGAGCACGCCTTCATCGCCGATCGCGCGCAGCTCGACCGGGTCTTGCGGCGCACCCAGCACGGGTTCAGCGTCAAACTTCCAGTCGCCGGTATGAAATACGCGGCCATAGGGCGTATCGATCACCACCGCGTTCATATCGGGAATCGAATGCGGCAAAGACACGTAGCGCAGCCCGAATGGCCCCAGATCAAAGGAGCCGCCCTGCGGAATGATCTTCAGATCAACCTGTTCGGTCAGCCCTTCCTCTTCCAGCTTGCCCTTGATCAGCGTCGCGGTGAAAGGTGTGGCGTACAGCTGCACATCCAGGACCGCAGCCAGATAGGGGATCGCGCCGATATGGTCTTCATGGCCGTGGGTCAGCACGATGCCGAGCAGATCCTTCTTGCGGGCTTCGATGAAATCCAGATCGGGCAGTACCAGTTCCACACCGGGATAGTCCGCGCCGCCAAAGGTCAGGCCAAGATCGACCATGATCCATTTGCCCTGACAGCCATAGAGATTGACGTTCATGCCAATCTCGTCCGACCCGCCAAGCGCGAGAAAAAGAAGTTCGTTACCGGGGGAGGTCATTTTCGTAATTTTGTCCTGAATAAACAACCGCAATCAAGCGGTCATGACGGCATCATGCCATTTTTTGATACAGAAGCGCGATGCCACGCAATGTGAGATCAGGCTCGATAGCATCAAAAAGATGTTCGTGCTGCTGAAATAATGCGGCAAGACCGCCAGTCGCGACAATCTTCAGCGGGCGGCCCACCTCTGCCTTCATCCGGGCGATCAGTCCTTCGATCATCGCGACATAGCCCCAATAGATGCCGATCTGCATCTGGCTTTCAGTGGTGCGGCCGATCACGCTGTCACTTTCAGGCGCTTCAATCGCGATGCGGGGCAGCTTGGCTGCGGCCATCACCAGTGCATCAAGCGAAAGGTTGAGGCCCGGCGCGATGATCCCGCCCTTGTACGCGCCCGTGAAATCAACATGATCAAGCGTGGTTGCCGTGCCGAAACTGATCATGATCAGATCGCCAGGATAAAGCGTGTGTGCGGCAATGGCATTCACGGCCCGGTCCGCGCCCACCGAATGCGGCTCTGCCACATCCAGCGCGATGCCCCATTCCAGCGGCGCGCGGCCAGCCACCAGCGCTTCGACTCCGAAATATTTTGACGCGAGCGATTGGAGGTTATGCAGCGCACGGGGAACCACCGTCGCAATCACCACCGCATCCACATCGCTGCGCTGATACCCTTCCAGTTCCAGCAACTGCGTCAGCCACACGGCATATTGATCCGCCGTGCGACGCTGATCCGTGGCAATCCGCCAGCGGGTGCGGATTTCCGTGCCTTCGACCAGCGCAAATTTCACATTGGTATTGCCGGCATCAATCGCAAGCAGCATCCCTAAACCCCTGTCAGATCAAAAATACGTCGCCCGCGTGAATGGCACGGATAGCGCCATCCGCCAAGCGCAGTCGCAACGCACCATCGGGGGCAAGTCCGTCGAACAGTCCGTCAACCGCGTCCCCTTCTCCCAGTCGCACGGTAAGCGCGCTGCCGACGGGGTGGGCAGCGGACGTCCAGGCGCGGCGCACGGGATCAAGCCCCTCATTCCGCCAGCGCCCCAGCCAGCGGGCGAAACCTTCGGCCAGAACCTCCAGAAAGGCCGCGGGTTCAACCAATTCGCCAAGCGCCAAAAGGCTGGTAGCGGGCCGATCCGGAAGATCAGGGCTGTGCGCCAGATTGACGCCCATCCCGATCACGACCGCATCACCCGTGCGTTCAAGCAGGATACCGGAAAGCTTCGCCGGGGACTGTCCCTTCAGGGACTGACCTCTTTGATCTGCCTTGGGAACAGTCCCTGAAGGGACAGTCCCCGATACCATCAAATCATTGGGCCATTTGATCATCACCGGCGCGTCGGGCGCAAACACCCGAACCGCATCGACCAGCGCCACGGCAGCAAGCAGCGCCAATGTGGCGGGTTCCGGATCACCGGCGCGGAGCCGGACCAATGTGCTGGCGTAAAGATTACCGGCGGGAGACGCCCATTGCCGCCCCATCCGCCCGCGACCACCGGTCTGGCTGTCTGCCCGCAACCAGGTGCCTTCCGGAGCGCCAGACGCGGCCTGCGCGATCAGATCGGCATTGGTGGAACCGGTGTTTTCGACATGGTGGATCAAAAACGTCAGAACAGCGCCTTTGCCGCCGCATTGGCCGTGCTGCTGAGCAGCGGGATTGCGCCATAGCCCAGCACGATGATCGCCGCTGCCGCCGCGATCAGGCCCCGTTCCAGCCAGCTTTCGCCCGGTGCATAGCCATCGGCGGGCGCATCAAAATACATCGTC
>JANOAJ010000105.1:0-2620 GCA_031411035.1 Sphingomonadales bacterium | reverse complement strand
TACAGATCGTGGGTATAGCTATGTTCCAATGCCGCCTCAGTACGCCGAACGCCTTCCTCATCAGGAACGCGCTGCCCGGCCATCTGCCAGGCGGCAATCGAGCGAGTCTGGGCATCCCATTCCTGAGGATTCCAGAGATGTGAACGGATGAGTGCCTTGCCGCAATGGAAGAAGCATTCCTGCACATCAACATGGGTGTAGAGCAGGGCCGGCTTGCCTTTGACCTGCATCGCTTCCAGAATCTGCGGATCATTGTGCAGCGTCGCGATGCCCTTGACGCGCAAGGTTTCCCGCTGGTTCGGGACAATGAATATCAGGCCGATCTCGCCATTCCGCAATATGTTGCGGAAGCCGAACGTCAGCCGGTTTCCCGGACGTTCCGGGATCAGTAGATTGCCTGCGTCATCAACGATCGCGAACCCCGCAGGATCGCCTTTGGGAGAGACATCAACATGCCCGCTGGCATCAATCGTGGCGACAAAAACCAAGGGGGACCGCGCGATGAACGCCTTCATGGCGCCATTCAGTTGCGGCCCCACCTTGGCTTTCACAAACTCCATCGGCGCGCCAAGGACGGCCTCAAGCGAGGCTTCGTCCCTGATGCGGAAGTCTGGCTCTGCCACCGTCAGATGGGCAGGTTGTAGAGCTTCACTGCGTTGTCCTGCAGCACCTTCTTCTTGGTGGCATAGTCATAGCCACCCAGCACATCCACAACATGTTCCTGCACGCCCGGATAGAGCGACGTGGGATGCGGGAAGTCCGTTTCGAACATCACCTTGTCCACACCGATGGTTTCGAGAAGCAGCTTGGGGCCAACTTTTTCGAACCAGAAGGTGCACCAGAAATGGTCACGGAAATATTCCCACGGCCGCTTGTGGAGCAATCCCTTCTTGGTGGGGAGCATTTCGTTGAACTGATGCTCCAGCGCCTCAACGGCGAAGGGCACCCAGCCCATGCCGCTTTCGATAAGGCCGATCTTGAGGCCGGGATGCTGATCCAACCGACCGCTGACCATCCAGTTGCCCATTGTTGCCGCGTTGCCGATGGAGAACATTGTGGCGACCACGGACAGCGTCTGTTCAAAGCCGAAACCGTCCCAGGTCAGCGTGTTGGGATCAACTGCCGAATTGAGGTGGAAATTGAGCGGCGTGCCTGTGGCGTCACACATCTCGAGGAAAGGCGTCCAGTAATCCTGCAGGAAGCTCGGTACGCCCACGCGTTCGGGCGTGTCGGGCAGGACGAAGCCTTTGAGGCCCATGTCAATGCAGCGGCGCGCTTCGGTTTCCAGGGTTTTCTGATCCCAAAAAGGCAGATGCGCCATGTTGAAGATGCGCTGGCCCGACACCTGCTGATATTCGGCAGAGGCATCGTTATACATCTGGATGATCGCAAGGGCGAGGCCATTGTCGCCCAGTGACATCAGCGATCCCGCCTGGGTAACACCGGAGTTCTGGTAACAGACCTGGGCATAGACTCCCATATCGTCCATTGCCTGAAGGCGCGGCTTGATCAGGTGTCCGCCGGGATGGGCTTCTTCCAGCTTGGGGAAGGCGAGCCTGCCCAGCAGCTTGTTGTTATCGGCGCGGATCACATTTCCGCCCAGCGATCCGAAGTTGCGATCCCCCACATACCAGCGGTCCACCCCGTCGGTGTCGCGCTTCACATAGGGCACCTTATCCTTGAAACGCGCAGGCGCGCGGGAGGTGAACAGGTCAGGCGCTTCGGTGATGTGCGTGTCGGTATCGACAATCTTGATCCCCGCCAACGAAGCATCCAACCCGCCGGATTGGGAGGCATAGTCAACTTCACGAATCACGCCGCCTTCGGTATAACCTTCGGCAGACCAGTATTTCTTGGCAGCCTGTGCCAGTTCTTTTGCGTCGGCGTCAGCCATGGTTCGTCTCCCGTCTGAAGTATCAGGCTGCGTTGAAAAGGGGCTGAACGCTGGCAGGCGTCTGCGCCTCTCCGTCCATGCAACGGGTAAGCGTGTCGGTCAGGCTTTGCAACAATGCCGCAGGGTCAATCTGCGCGGACGGTTCATACACAAAGCCGATAGCCAGGGGCTGGCTGTCCGGCTGGCCCGGCAGCAGGACCGATGTTATGTCAGCAATGGAACCAAAACCGGCAACGCCACTTGCATGGCCCTGTTCGCGACACTTCTGCACTTGCGCGACCATATCGGGGCAGGAGAATTTCCGTTCAGGCGCCGCTTCCGCGTTGAGGCGACGGATCATGCCCTCGCGACGGGGCTGCGCCACCGTTGAAAGGAGAAGCCAGCCCACTGCCGAGTCAGACAGATGTTCCTGCTGGCCACCGCAGAAGCCTGCGGGCCCTGAGGTGCGAAGCGTGCGCTTTCCGGCGCGCCAGCTGAAAATCTGCACTTTCAGGCCGACCATGCCGAAAACGGCAACGCCAAGGCCGGTCTGGGCGGCAAGACGGTCGATCAGGCCGGTCAGGCGGCCATCCCGGACGATGCCCGGTTGAACCGAGGTGCCCAGCATCGCGGCACGCGGGGTTGGCGAGTAGGAGCGTGAGCAAGGGTCTTTGTAGAGCAAGCCCAGATCGACAAGGCTTGAGAGAAGTTCGGATGTGCTGGACTGGGGCCGGTTAAAGCGGCGCA
>JANOAJ010000104.1:0-6868 GCA_031411035.1 Sphingomonadales bacterium | reverse complement strand
CGCCAGCATCGGGCCGGGCGTCACATCGCCAATCGCGTAAATGCCTGTAACCGGCGTCTGGAAATCATGCCCGACTTCAATCTGCCCGCGCGTGTTGGGGGTGACGCCCGCCTTGTCGAGCGCCAGCCCGTCCGTATTGGGCTTGCGGCCAATCGCCACCAGCACCGCGTCTGCGGTGATGGTTTCAGCAGGCCCGCCTGCGGCGGGTTCCACGCTCAGGGTCGCGGTTTTGCCCTTTACGGTCACGCCCGTCACCTTGGTTGACGTGCGGATGTCAAAGCCCTGCTTCTTGAAAATCTTGGCCGCTTCCTTGCGGACTTCGCCGTCCATGCCGGGCAATATCTGGTCGAGATATTCGACCACGGTCACCTTGCTGCCCAGCCTGCGCCATACGCTGCCCAGTTCGAGCCCGATGACGCCGCCACCAATCACGACCAGATGTTCGGGCACTTTGGGAAGGGCAAGTGCACCGGTCGAGTCGATAACGACTTTCTGGTCAATCTCGGCACCCGCCAGCGGGGTGACGGAGGAACCGGTGGCAATCAGGAAGTTCTTCGCAGAGTAGCTAGTGCCAGCCACATCAAGGCTGGTGGGGGAGGTAAAAGCGGCATGGCCTTTCAGCCAGTCCACCTTGTTCTTCTTGAACAGGAACGCGATGCCGCCGGTCAGTTCGCCCACGGCCTTGGCCTTTTCCGCCTGCATCTGATCCAGATCAAGGCTGACGCCCGTGAAATTGACACCGAATTTGCCCATCGCCCCGGAATGCGCTTCCTCATACAGCTCGGAGGCGTGGAGCAATGCCTTGGAAGGGATACAACCGACATTGAGGCAGGTGCCGCCCAGCGTCTCTCGCGATTCCACGCACGCTGTCTTCAGGCCCAACTGCGCCGCGCGGATCGCAGCGACATAGCCGCCCGGGCCCGCGCCGATGACGATAAGGTCGTAGGATGTTTCGGCCATGATACGCGGCTCCCTTATAGATCAATCAGCAACCGGGTCGGGTCTTCGATCGCATTCTTGACAGCGACGAGGAAGGTTACGGCCTCCCGCCCGTCGATCAGGCGGTGGTCATAGCTGAGCGCAAGATACATCATCGGGCGGATGACGATCTGGCCATCGCGCACCACGGGGCGATCCTCGATGCGGTGGAGGCCCAGCACCGCGCTTTGTGGCGGGTTGATGATCGGGGTGGACATCAGGCTGCCGAACACACCGCCGTTCGAAATGGTGAAGGTGCCGCCCTTCATGTCTTCCATCGTCAGCGTGCCTGCCTTGGCCCGCGCGCCGAAATCTCCAATGGTGCGCTCGATGCCGGCGACCGACAGCGCCTGCGCGTCACGGATCACGGGGACAACCAGACCATTGGGCGCGCTGACCGCGACAGAAATGTCCGCATAGTTGCGATAGACGATCTCGTCGCCCTCAATGCTGGCGTTGACGGCGGGAATGTCTTTGAGGGCCATGCACACGGCTTTGGTGAAAAAGCCCATGAAACCAAGCCGCACGCCATGCTTCTTTTCGAACAGATCCTTGTACTTGTTCCGCGCGGCCATCACTTCGGTCATGTCCACATCATTGAAGGTGGTCAGCAGCGCTGCCGTTTCCTGCGCTTCCTTCAGCCGTCGGGCGACGGTCTGGCGCAGGCGGGTCATGCGGACGCGCTCTTCCGGGCGGGAACCAGCAGGGGTAGGGGCTGCGGCGACCGGGGCTGCGGCGGTTGCCACAGGTGCCGCCGCTTCTGCCTTGGGCGCGCTGCTGGCTGCCGCAAGCACATCTTCCTTGGTCAGGCGGCCATCCTTGCCACTGCCCTTGATCTTTGACGGATCAAGCCCGTGTTCCAGCACAAGGCGACGCACAGAAGGGGACAGGGTCAGATCACCGGCATCCGCTTCTGCTGGTGCCACCGCAGCAATGGCCGCCGCAGGGGCTGCCGCTGCCGCCGCGCCCGATCCGGCTTCAATCGCGCCGATGACGGCCCCGACATTGACGGTCGCGCCTTCGGCAACGAACTGCGCGCCCATCACCCCTGCCACGGGGGAAGCGACTTCCACGGCCACCTTGTCGGTTTCAAGGCTGGCAATGGGTTCGTCAGCCGCAACCGCGTCACCCGGCTTTTTCAGCCAGGCGCCCAGCGTGGCTTCGCTGATCGATTCCCCCAGAACGGGAACAGTAACTTCGGTGGTCATGGTAACTCCCTAACCTTTGCGCTGACGCCGGATTTCGCCGCGAACGCTGTGGCCCAGCGCGTGCGAAACCAGGGCGGCCTGTTCGGCAAGATGGCGTTTCATAAGGCCCGTGGCGGGCGAAGCAGCGGCCTTGCGCCCGGCATAGCGCGCGCGCACCGGGCCGATCTTGGCGGCCACCAGGCATTCCTCGATAAAGGGTTCAACGAACGACCAGGCCCCGTTGTTCTTCGGTTCCTCCTGCGCCCACACCACTTCTTCCAGATTGACCATGCGCTTCATCCGCACGGTTAGCGGTTCCCCGGGGAAGGGATAGAGTTGTTCCAGCCGGACAATCGCGGTGTTCTTGTCTCCGGCGGCATCGCGCGCTTCGATCAGGTCATAGGCTACCTTGCCCGAACACAGCACCAGACGCTTCACATCCTTGTCCGCAGGCGGATTGGTATCCGAAAGGATCCGCATGAAATGGCTTTCGCCCAGGAACTGGTCTGCGGTGGAGACGGCCAGCTTGTGCCGCAACAGCGATTTCGGCGTCATCACCACCAAGGGCTTGCGGAACGCGCGGTGCATCTGGCGGCGCAGCAAATGGTAATAATTGGCAGGCGTGGTGCAGTTGGCAACCTGGATATTATCTTCCGCGCAAAGCTGAAGATAGCGTTCCAGCCGCGCCGAGCTATGCTCCGGCCCCTGGCCTTCATAGCCATGCGGCAGCAGCAGTACGAGGCCATTGGCGCGCAGCCATTTGCTTTCGCCACTGGCAATGAACTGATCGATCATCACCTGCGCGCCATTGGCGAAATCGCCGAACTGGCCTTCCCACAGCACCAGCGCCTTGGGATCAGCCCCGGCATAGCCATATTCAAAGCCCATCACCCCGAATTCGGAAAGCGGGCTATCAAGCACGTCGAAGCGGCCATGCTTCACGGTGGACAGCGGGATGTATTTCGCTTCGCTATCCTGATCGACCCACACGGCATGCCGCTGGCTGAAGGTGCCGCGGCCGCTATCCTGCCCGGAAAGACGCACGCCATAGCCTTCGGCGAGCAAAGATCCGAACGCCAGCGCTTCTCCCGTGGCCCAGTCAAAGCCAGTGCCGCTGGTGAACATGGCGCGCTTGGCATCCAGAATGCGCGCCAGCGTCTTGTGGATGTTGTGTCCTTGCGGAACCGTTGTCAGGGTGCGGCCCAGCCCGTCAAACAGCTTGCGCTCAATGCCCGTAGGCACGTTGCGGCGCGCGCTTTCGGGATCGGCAGGTTTGGACAGCCCGGCCCAGCGCCCGCCGAACCAGTCCGCTTCATTGGCCTTGTAATTCTGCCCGGCAGCAAATTCGCTTTCCAGAAGCGCAACAAAGCGGGTGGCATGTTCATCCGCCCAATATTTGTCGATTACGCCCTGTTCGGTCAGCCGCGCGGCATAAACGGCGCTGACCGCAGGATGGTTCCTGATCTGCGCATACATGAGCGGCTGGGTGAAGCTCGGCTCATCGCCTTCATTATGGCCAAACCGGCGATAACACCACATATCGATCACGATATCGCGGTGGAAGCGCTGGCGGAACTCGATCGCCATCTTGCACACAAAGGTCACGGCTTCGGGATCATCGCCATTCACATGGAAGATCGGGGCCTGCACGCCCTTGGCGACATCTGACGGATAGGGTGAAGAGCGGGCGAACTGGGGAGAAGTGGTGAACCCCACCTGATTGTTGACGATGAAGTGGATGCAGCCGCCAGTATTATACCCACGAATGCCTGAGAAGCCGAGGCATTCCCACACAATCCCCTGCCCGGCAAAGGCTGCGTCACCGTGCAGCAGCACTGGCAGAACCTGCTTGTGTTCCGCAAGATCGCCCCGGTCCGTCTGGATCGCGCGCACCTTGCCCAGCACCACGGGATCCACCGCTTCGAGATGGGAGGGGTTGGGGGCCAGCGACATATGCACCTTGATGCCGTCAAATTCGCGGTCAGTGCTGGTGCCCAGATGATATTTCACATCGCCCGAACCGCCGACATGATCCGGGTTGGATGATCCGCCGGAAAATTCGTGGAAGATTACCCGGTACGGCTTGGCCATCACATTGGCGAGCACGTTCAGGCGGCCCCGATGCGGCATCCCGTACACAATCTCGCGCACGCCCAGAGAACCGCCATATTTGATCACGGCTTCCAGCGCCGGGATCATCGATTCCCCGCCATCCAGCCCGAACCGCTTGGTGCCGACATATTTGCGGCCCAGGAATTTTTCGTACTGTTCGGCCTCGATCACCTTGGCCAGAATGGCCTTCTTGCCTTCGGGCGAAAACTGGATCGCCTTGTCCTTGCCTTCCATCCGGTCCTGCAGGAAGCGGCGCTCCTCCACGTCCGAAATGTGCATATATTCCAGGCCGACCGCCCCGCAATAATTCGCGCGGAGGATATCGACCAGCTCGCGAACAGTCGTCCATTCCAGATTGAGATAGCCGCCAACATAAACCTGCTTGTCCAGTCCCGCTCCGGCAAAACCATGAAATTCCGGCGCAAGGTCAGGCGGCAGATCCTGCTTGGTCAGGCCCAGCGGATCAAGATTGGCGGCCAGATGCCCGCGCACACGATAGGTGCGGATCAGCATGATCGCGCGAATGGACTCATTGGCTGCCAACGCGACTTCGGCTTCCGATAGCGCCTTGCCCGCCGCCTTGGCCGCAGCCTTTACGGCCACTGCCATCTGCGTCGGATCAAGAGCGGCCGTCAGATCATCCGTGTCAGCCAACGGCCAACCGGCACGCGCCCAGCTTGGCCCCTGCTCATGTTCGGCAGCGGCAGCGAAATCCAGATTCTCGTAACCCATGTGAACGCCTTTCCCGGGGAGGAAAAAGGGGATGTTACCCCTTCAGCAGCTCGGCCAGTGTCGTACCCAGTTCAGACGGGCTGGCCGAAACGCGGATGCCTGCGGCTTCCATCGCGGCAATCTTGCTGCCTGCGTCGCCCTTGCCGCCTGAAACGATAGCCCCGGCATGTCCCATGCGTCGGCCCGGAGGTGCCGTGAGGCCCGCGATAAAGCCCACCATCGGCTTTTTGCGCCCGCGCTTGGCTTCGTCGATCAGGAACTGTGCGGCCTGTTCTTCCGCGTCGCCGCCGATTTCGCCGATCATGATGATCGACTTTGTTTCGTCATCACCAAGGAACAGTTCAAGGCAGTCAATGAAGTTGGTGCCGTTCACCGGATCGCCACCAATGCCGACAGCGGTCGTCTGGCCAAGGCCCACAGCAGATGTCTGGAACACCGCTTCATAAGTCAGCGTGCCGGACCGTGAGACCACGCCCACCGAACCCTTTTTGAAGATGCTGCCGGGCATGATGCCGATCTTGCATTCATTGGGCGTCAGCACGCCGGGGCAGTTGGGGCCGATCAGCCGCGATTTGGAACCCGAAAGCGCGCGCTTCACTTTTACCATATCCAGCACCGGAATGCCTTCAGTGATGCACACAATCAGCGGCACTTCCGCGTCGATCGCTTCAAGGATCGAATCAGCGGCAAAGGGCGGCGGCACATAGACGCAGCTGGCATCCGCGCCGGTCGCCGCCACGGCTTCATGCACGCTGTTGAACACCGGCAAGCCGATATGCGTGGTGCCTCCCTTGCCGGGGGTCACGCCGCCGACCATCTTGGAACCATAATCCAGCGCCTGTTGCGTATGGAATGTGCCGGTTTCGCCGGTCATTCCCTGGGTTATGATCTTGGTGTTCTTGTTAATCAAAATGCTCATTCGTTGTCCATTTCCCTATTCGTCATCCCGGCGAGGGCCAGGACCCAGAACCTCAAACAAAAATGCCGCAAAGCGACTTACCCTATGGCAGACTGGATCCCGGCTCGCGCAGGGGTGACGAGCACCATCACCCCAGGCTGGGATCAATCGCCTTGCATGCCACCAGCAATTCCTTGACGGCATCGACGCTGACCTGAAGGCCAGCCTTGTCTGCATCGTCGAGTTCGATCTCGATTACCTTTTCCACGCCACCTGCACCGATCATCACCGGCACACCGACATAAAGGTCTTTCAGACCATATTGCCCGTCCACATAAGCGGCGCAGGGCAGAATGCGCTTCTGGTCGTTGAGATAGGCTTCGGCCATCGCGATGCCGCTCGCGGCGGGCGCATAGAAGGCCGAACCCGTTCCAAGCAACGCCACGATTTCGCCGCCGCCGCCGCGCGTGCGCTTGACGATCGCATCAATCTTTTCCTGGCTGGAAAGGCCCATCTTGATCAGATCGGGCACCGGAATGCCGTTGACCGTGGAATAGCGCACCACCGGCACCATCGTGTCGCCATGACCGCCCAGCACGAACGTGTTCACGTCGCGCACCGAAACCGCAAACTCGTCGGCGATAAAGTGGCTGAACCGCGCCGAATCGAGCACGCCTGCCATGCCGACCACCATGTGATGGGGCAGGCCCGAAAACTCGCGCAGCGCCCAGACCATCGCATCGAGCGGGTTGGTGATGCAGATCACGAATGCGCCGGGGGCGTCGTTCTTGATGCCCTCGCCGACCGCCTTCATCACCTTGAGGTTGATGCCGAGCAGGTCGTCGCGGCTCATCCCCGGCTTGCGCGCGACGCCGGCGGTGACGATGATGACGTCGGCCCCGGCGATGTCCGCATAGTCGTTCGAGCCGGTGATTTTCGCATCGAACCCTTCGACCGGGCC
>JANOAJ010000103.1:0-3524 GCA_031411035.1 Sphingomonadales bacterium | reverse complement strand
GCTCCCGCTGCGGCAAAGCCCTGATTCTCTCCGGGCTTCTCATCGCGGGCGGCGCGCTGCTCGGGGCGATTATCGGCAGTTTCATCGCGACTCTGGTGATCCGCTGGCCGCAGGGCCGTTCAGTGATGCAGGGTCGTTCGGCCTGTGACTGGTGCCACACCCCGGTGGCGGCGACAGCGCTGGTTCCCGTTCTCGGCTTCCTCCTTGAACGCGGGCATTGCCGCCATTGCGGCAAAGGGATTGCTGTCGAGCATCTGGTGATCGAAGTCTCCGCCGCGATCGTTGGCGGCGTTGCTCTTGCGGTTGCGCCCCCTGTCCCGGGCCTGACGGGGGCGCTATTCGGCTGGGTCTTGCTGGCGCTCACCGCGCTCGACCTGCGCCATTTCTGGTTGCCCGATGTGCTGACCGGGCTGCTCGCGGCAACCGGCATTGTCAGCGGGCTGGCGGGCATCGCGCCGGATATGGCCAGCCGCTTGTGGGGCGGGTTTGCAGGATTTGCGACGCTCTACCTGATCGCCCTTGCCTATCGCCTGCTCCGCAAACGCGAAGGCATGGGCGGCGGTGATCCGAAATTGCTCGGCGCGATCGGCCTGTGGCTCGGCTGGCAGGCATTGCCGCTTGTTCTGGTGGTCGCCAGTGGTGCGGGGCTGGGCTGGGCGCTTATCGGGTGGTTGCGCGGACGCGGCATCCGCGCCACGGATCGCCTTCCGCTGGGAGCGTTGATGGCGCTGGCGGCCTTCCCGGTGTGGATCATGCAGCAATAACCACACAGGATCACTCGAACAGCGTGGCAACCTTGGCCAGCACATCGTCAAGCAGGGCAGCGGGCAGCGTGTCCACCTTACGGCCTCCTCGCTCCACTAGGTCAAGAACGCGGGGCTGGTCGCACCGGATGATGCCTGTGGTTTTGATACCGGCAATCTCCACCGCAAAGCCGATGCGCCGCGCGAAATCGCCGCCGTTAGTGATTGGCAGAACAACCGGGAGCTTGGTCGCAACATTGAATTCCGAAGGCGACACGATCAGCACAGGGCGATGCCCCTGTTGTTCGCGGCATTGCGTGGGATTGAGCGACACCATGTAAATGTCGCCGCGTTTCACAGGATTTCCTTGCCCATTGCGGGTGCGTCAAGCCATTCCCGGTCCTCTGGCGAGACGCCTTCCGAATAGTCGGACGCCGCAAGCAACTCAGCCAATGTATAGCGCGGCTTCGGTGACGCCTCCACTACCAAGCGCCCGCCATCGACCGCAACGCCAACAGATGTACCCGCTTTGAGGTGCAGCAGATCGAGCAGCGCAGGCGGCACCGCCAGCATCACCGAGCCGCCGACTTTGCGAAGATTGGTGATGTGCATTCCGACGACTCCGAAGAATTATATATTTATATAACATCCTTGTTAGCCTATGTAAATGAGCCTTGAACGGCGACGTGTCGCCCGAACACGCGCGCCCTTCCCTTTCGGCCCGCGACGCCCTATGCGCCCGCGCCATGCTCAGCATTTCCGGAATCACCGTGCGCCTTGGCGGGCGCACCATCCTTGACCGCGCGACCGCATCGCTGCCACCGGGAAGCCGTGTGGGGCTTATCGGCCGCAATGGCGCGGGCAAGACCACGCTGATGAAAGTGATCGCCGGGCTGCTGGAAGCCGATGACGGCAGCATCGATATGCCGAAGAACAGCCGCATCGGCTATATCGCGCAGGAAGCGCCTTCGGGGACGACGACACCGTTCGAAGCCGTGCTCGCCGCGGATGTAGAGCGCGCCGCGCTTATGCATGAGGAAGAGCATACCCAGGATCATCACCGCATTGCCGACATCCACGAACGCCTGATCGCGATTGACGCGCACACCGCGCCTGCCCGCGCCGCGCGCATTCTGGTAGGGCTTGGTTTTGATGAAGAGATGCAGCACCGCCCGCTCGACAGCTATTCGGGCGGCTGGAAAATGCGGGTTGCGCTGGCGGCCCTGCTCTTCTCCGAACCCGATCTGCTGCTGCTCGACGAACCGTCAAACCATCTCGATCTCGAAGCGACGATGTGGCTGGAAAGTTTCCTCAAAGGCTATCGCGCGACGATGGTGCTGATCAGCCATGAACGCGATCTGCTCAACAATGTCGTCGATCACATCTGCCATCTGGAGGCCGCGAAAACGACACTCTATGTCGGCGGCTATGACGCGTTCGAGCGCCAGCGGGCCGAGCGCCTTGCCCAGATCGCGTCGGCACGGGCCGCGCAGGATGCCCAGCGCGCCAAACTTCAGGATTATGTCGCGCGCAACTCCGCCCGGGCCTCGACCGCCAAGCAGGCGCAAAGCCGCGCAAAGATGCTCGCCAAGATGGAACCGATTGCGGCGATCAGCGAAGACCCGTCGCTCAGCTTCGATTTCCCGAGCCCGGATGAACTGCGTCCGCCGCTCGTCACGCTGGATATGGCGGCCGTCGGCTATGAGGCAAACAAACCAATCCTGACGCGCCTCAATCTGCGGATTGATCCCGATGAACGGATCGCGCTGCTTGGCCGCAACGGCAATGGCAAGACCACGCTCGCCCGCCTGCTCGCCGCGCAACTGCCGCCGATGGAAGGCGGTATCGCCGTTTCAGGCAAGATGCGTGTTGGCTATTTTACCCAGTATCAGGTGGAAGAACTCGATACCGACGATACGCCGCTCGAACATATGACTCGCATGATGAAGGGCGCAGCCCCCGGTGCCGTGCGCGGACAATTGGGGCGGTTCGGCTTTTCCGGCGCGAAAGCCACAACGCAGGTCGGCAAACTTTCGGGTGGCGAACGCGCGCGACTGGCCTTGGCGCTGATCACGCGCGAAGCGCCGCACATGCTGATCCTTGACGAACCGACAAACCATCTGGACGTGGATGCGCGCGAGGCTTTGGTGCAGGCGCTCAATGCTTATGAAGGCGCGGTCGTGATCGTCAGCCATGATCGCCACATGATCGAACTGACGGCAGACCGGCTGGTGCTGGTTGATGGCGGCCATGCCAACGAATTTGCCGGCAGCCTGGATGACTATACAGATCTGATCCTGAAAGGCGCCGTGAAGGCCGACACGCCCAAGCGCGACAAGAAGGAAGACCGCAAGGCCGCCGCTGCCGCGCGCGAAGCCCAGGCCGCCGCGCGCAAACTGGCCTCGTCTGCCGAAGCCGAAATGGCGAAGCTCGAAACCCGCCGGAGCGAAATAGAACGCGCGATGTTCGACCCCGCCTCCGCAACCGGGGCAGACGCAAAATTGACGATGAGTGACCTGATGAAGCTGCGCGCCGACATTACCGAAAAACTGGATGCTGCCGAAGCCCGCTGGCTGGAAGCAAGCGAGGCGCTCAGCTGACACCTTATTGCGAATCGTTCGCGCTGGAAAAGCGGGGGGCGCTCGCCTAAGGACAAAAAAAATGGTCGCGCTCGGCAACGGAGCGGGGGACGAGTCTTGGATTACGGCAAAGTTTTCAACGCAGCGATTGACCGCCTTCATGAGGAAGGCCGGTACCGCGTGTTCATCGATATTCTGCGCA
>JANOAJ010000102.1:0-1950 GCA_031411035.1 Sphingomonadales bacterium | reverse complement strand
TGCCATCCGGGTTGACCTCCCGCCCGCGCTTCCCCTCGTGCGCAGCAACGCCCATATGCTGCACCACATGCTGCTCAACCTGATCGAGAATGCCGTCCGTCACGGCAATGGCCCCGAAGGGGTTGCCCTTGGGGTTTCAGTTGACGATCAGGGCTTGCGCCTGCGCGTCACCGATAACGGCCCCGGCGTCGATATGGCCACGGCCGATACGCTGTTCGACCGGTTCCACCGGCTGGATATGCGCGATGCGCGCGGCGGAAGCGGGCTTGGCCTGGCCATTGTGCGCGGGTTCGGTGTGGCGCTGGGATTGGAAACGAGTGTCGCCAATCGTCCCGATGGCGCCGGGGCCATCTTCACGATCGGGTTCCCGGCTTCCGCGGTGGTGAACGCATCATGACACAGGCCGATACCATTCTGGTTGTCGATGATGAACAGGCGATCCGCCGCCTGCTCTGCGCCACTTTGCGGCGGGCGGGCTATGATCCCGTGGAGGCGGCAGACGCGCGTGCGGCGCTGAGCCTTGCCCAGACGGCCAGGCCAGCGGCAGCGTTTGTTGATCTTGGCTTGCCGGACCGGGACGGGCTGGAACTGATCCAGCCCCTATCTCGCGGTGGCACCTGCCCGGTGCTCGTCGTCTCCGCGCGCGATGCCGCCGGGGAAAAGATCGCGGCGCTTGATCTGGGTGCGGACGATTATGTCACCAAGCCTTTCGATACCGATGAACTGCTTGCGCGTCTGCGCGCAGCCCTGCGCCGCCGCGCTCAGGGGGACGCTGGCGTGGAGGCCGTGCAGTGCGGCGATGTGGAGATTGATCTGGCGGCCCGCCGCGTGCGGCGCGCGGGCGAGGAAGTCCGCCTGGCACCCAAGGAATGGGCAATGCTGGCCGAACTCGCCCGCCATCCCGGTCGCGTCCTCACCCACGCGCATTTGCTGAAAGCCATCTGGGGGCCAGCGCACGGTGATGACGTCGCCTATCTGCGCGTCACGGCCCGGGCGCTGCGCCTGAAACTGGAAGCAGACCCCGCCCGGCCCGCACTGATCCGCAACGAACCAGCGGTGGGCTATCGCCTGATGTCCGGGGGATAAGCGCCCTCAGATATGAATGGGCTTACCCATAACCCCCATTGCCGCTTCCTTCACCGCTTCGCTGTGCGTCGGGTGGGCGTGACAGGTATAGGCGATGTCTTCGCTCGTCGCGCCGAATTCCATGGCGAGGGCAGCTTCGGCAATCATCGTGCCGGCGAGTGACGCAATGATGTGGACGCCCAGCACGCGGTCAGTCTTGGCGTCGGCGATTACCTTCACGAAGCCGTCAGTGTCGCGGTTGGTTTTGGCACGGCTGTTGGCCATCATCGGGAATTTGCCGATCTTGATCTCGCCGCGCGCTTTGGCGTCTTCCTCGGTCAGGCCAACGCTCGCGATTTCGGGCATGGTATAGACAACGCCGGGGATCACATCATGATTGACGATGCCGGTCTGCCCGGCGATGAATTCCGCTGCGGCAATGCCTTCATCCTCGGCCTTGTGCGCCAGCATCGGCCCTGGCGTGACATCGCCAATGGCGTAAATGCCTTTGACCGGCGTCTGGAAATCATGGCCGACTTCGATCTGCCCGCGCTTGTTGACGATGACGCCTGCCTTGTCGAGCGCCAAGCCATCGGTGTTGGGCTTGCGGCCAATCGCGACGAGCACGGCGTCTGCGGTGATGGTTTCGGTGGCCCCGCCAGCAGCGGGTTCTATGGTCAGCGTGGCGGTTTTGCCCTTCACTGTCACGCCCGTCACCTTGGTGGAGGTGCGGATATCGAAGCCCTGCTTCTTGAAGATCTTGGCGGCTTCCTTGCGGACTTCGCCGTCCATGCCGGGCAATATCTGGTCGAGATATTCGACCACGGTCACCTTGCTGCCCAGCCTGCGCCATACGCTGCCCAGTTCGAGCCCGATGACGCCGCC
>JANOAJ010000101.1:0-10326 GCA_031411035.1 Sphingomonadales bacterium | reverse complement strand
GAACTGCATGAACTGACCCGGCATCGTTGCAATCGCCCGCTTGATAAGACCAAGCGAGATGGGCGATCCAGCATAGAGCGTCAGCCGCAGCGAAGAGAAATCCGTCGATGGCGCGTCGCCATGATCCAACAGCATTTGCAGCATTGTGGGCGTCAGTGTCAGCAGGGTCGGGCGCATCGTGGATATCGTCCGCAGCATAAGCGCGGGCTCAAATTGCCGTACCACGGTGATCGACACCCCGTTGTACAGGCATTGCAATGTGATCCCCAGATGGAGCAGATGGAAATTTGGCAGGGCGTTTATGAAACTGTCACCATCCTGCCAGTTATAGGCAGGCTCAAAATGTTCGCACAGACGCATCATGTTGATGCCAGAATGGGCCAGCATTACGCCCTTGGGTTTTCCAGTGGTACCTGAGGTATAGAGCTGAAAGGCCGTGTCTTCCTCGCGCACCTGCACACCAGGGGGAGTTTGGGGCTGGTCGCTGATAATTGCCTCAAAGGTTTCGGTCTCGTCGATCCACAGCGTGTGGGGCGGCACGTCCATAAGTGCACAGGCCGCGTTCCAGAGCGGCGCCAATTCCCGCTCCACGATGACGAACGCAGCCTCGCTGTCGCTGATCTGCCCGGCAAGCTCGGGCGCTGCCAGCCGCCAGTTGAGTACCACTAGCCCGCCGCGCGTCCGCGCGCAGCCAAACAGGGCGAAATAGAAATCCAGGCTGTTTTTCCCGAAATAGCCGATCAGCCTGCCTTCGTCCGCACCCTTGCCCACAAGAAAATGCGCGGACTGGTTCGCGATCCGGTCAAAGCTGGCAAAGCTGACGGTGCGATCCATCGTCTTGAGCGCCACGCGCGCCGGTTCATGCCGCGCCCAGTAGGCGGGAAAATCGCCCAGCGTGCGAATTTCTGGATACACCCACATCGCCCTATTCCCCCCGGAACACCGGCGCGCGCTTCTGGGAAAAGGCCGTGAGTCCTTCACGCGCATCCGCCGTTCCGGCAGACCGGGCAAGGGCCTGCGCCTCCAGTTCAAGCTGGGTTTCCAGCGGCTGGTCCTCAACAGAAGTCAGCAGGCGGCGGATTTCCCCGAAGGCTTTGGTCGGGCCGGAGGCAAGCTGCTTCGCAACCGCCTCTGCCCGTGCCATCAGCTCGGCGGCGGGCACGACTTCATCGACCAATCCGACAGACAGCGCCGCATGCGCATCCAGAGTTTCGTTCATCAGCAGGAATTTGCGCGTTCGCGCGATCCCCATGCGCCGTGTGTACATGATCGAACTGCCCGCATCATTGCTGTAGCCAATTCCGGCATAGGCCGAAACGAAGCGCGCATTGTCCGCCGCGATCACCATGTCACTGCCAGCGACGAACGCTGACATGCCCCCTGCGCAGACCGAATGCACAGCGGCCACGATTGGCGCGTCCATGCGCTGAAGGCGGGCAACGGCACTGTGCAGCGTTGTCGTCCAGCGCTTGATGTTGCGCGGCAGGCCATCAAGATCAGACATGAACGCGCTGATATCGCCGCCAAAGCTGAACACCTTGCCTTCTGCAGCGATCAGCACACAGCGTACTGCCGGATCCTCAGATAGCTGGATGGCGGCCTCCGACATTTCGTCACAGAAACGGCCGTCAATCGGATTCCCGCGGACGGTATCAGTAAACGTAAGGCGCGCAATCCCATCCGCGATCTCAAGCCGCATGGCAGTGAAGTTCATGTCAGTCTCCCCAATCAGATTTTGAAGGCATCTCGGAATTTGGTCACATATCCGCGATCCATTCCCTGCTGCAGCGTTCCGTATCCGGTCTGCCCCTCATGTTCCCAGCGCATCATGCTCTGGGCGTAAAGGGCATTGGGACAAGGCGCCCAGGGATTTGTGCTGACCGCTGTACCGGAAAAATTGAAGGTCTTGCCCCGCGTGTCCGTGATCCGCGCATTGGCGCTCGTCACCACTACGCCGCGCATCGCGAAATCCCCTTCCAGCGCCGTGACGCCGTACACGCTTCCCTCTTCGAGGATGTAGCCAGTCATCACCTTGCCAAAATTCATGCCGTTCACCGGATCGGTTGCGGCGAGGATATGGAATGTCAGTCCTTCGCCAAACGAACCGTGAAACCAGGCGACTGTGCTTGTACCGCGTTCCTTGCGAATGCCCCAACTGCGATCCCCCGTATCGACATAGTCAATCGCGTGATCGACGCCCCGGATGCGTGCCGTGCCCCTTATCCGGCCCGTGACTTCATAATGGCCGTTGAAGCTCGCATCCCAGCCACCGCCCTGTCGCGCTGCGGCGAGCGGATCAATCGCGGGATCGTTCATGTCATAAGGGTGCATCAGGGCATCGAAGGTCAGGTCAATGCGTGTGTCGTCATAGCCCTCATAGCGCAGTTCGTAACGCTTGAGCGGATCAACACCCTTGCCACTGTACCCTTTGGGATGCGTGAAACCGAGGAGCGACTCCGGGCACGGCAGATGCTGCTGGTTATCAACGTACAGCGCCTGATCCCAACTGTCCGCCATCCGGTCCTGAACAGTGACATCGCACATGACCACCCCGATATTGGGCCGCGAAACGAGATAAAGCCCTCCATAAATTGCTTTTTCCGGGACCGCGAAGGGAAACCAGAGCGTTTCTGTCCATTGTGGATCCTGGCTCCGCCCCCGGTGGAACTCCGCGTCTTCGACGGTAATCATCGTGGCTCTCCCAGTTGCTGATCGGCATTTTAATAAACTAATTTATTATATAAAAATCGGTTTGGCAATGCTGCGCTTACAACCCGCGCCCCACCAGTTCCTTCATGATTTCCGATGTGCCGCCATAGATCCGCCGCACACGCGCATCGCGCCAGATGCGGGCAATCGGATATTCGTTCATATAGCCGGCGCCGCCATGGAGCTGCAGCGCGGCATCGCAGATCGTCCACTGCGTTTCCGTGTGCCAGAGCTTTGCCGCTGCCGCTTGACTGGCGGTCAGTTCACCCCGCACATGCCGGGCAATGGCCCAGTCCAGATGCGCCCACCCCACCTGCAGTCGCGACGCCATATCCGCGAGTGTGAAGCGCGTATTCTGAAAGTCGAAGACCGGCTTGCCGAACGCCTTGCGGTCTTTGGCGAAACGAACGGCCTCGTCATAGGCGCGCTGCGCTGCGGCTTGCGCGGTGATCGAAATGGACAACCGTTCCTGCGCCAGCTCGCTTACCAGATACACGAAACCGCGATTTTCCTGCCCGAGGCAATTTTCCACCGGCACCCGTACATCCTCGAAGAAAAGTTCCGACGTATCGGCCGACCATTGGCCCACCTTGTCGAGGTTGCGGCCGCGCGAGAAACCTGCCCGTTCTGCTTCGACCAAAATCAGCGAGGTGCCCTTGGCCCCCTGCGCCGGATCCGTCTTGCAGACGGTCAGGATCAGATCGGCATTCTGGCCATTGGTGATATACGTCTTGGAGCCGTTGATGACATAGTCGTTGCCGTCACGGATTGCGGTTGTCTTGACGCCCTGCAGATCGCTGCCCGCCCCGGGTTCCGTCATCGCGATGGCGCAAATGCTTTCCCCTGAAAGCAGCCGCGGCAGCACCCGTGCCTTCATCGCCTCGCTGCCATAGTTGAGGATATAGGGCATCGTGATATCCGTTTGCAGCGTCAGGCAATCAGACATCATCGCATAGGTGAACTCCTCGTTCACAACCGCGTTATAGCTGAAATCAAGTCCGAGACCGCCATGAGCTTCAGGCAGGCCGAGACAGAGCAAGCCCGCCTGCCCTGCCTTGCGCCACAGTTCCAGGCTGACTTTGCCATTTTCCTCATAACGCGCGAGATTGGGGGTGAACTCCGCCGCCAGAAAGCGGCGGACCGAATCCCGGAACGCTTCATGCTCCGGACCAAAAATTCCTCTCCCAGACGTATCGAGCATAAAATGGGTCTCTTTTGCGTATATCATCTACGTATAGTATTTACGAATAATGTAAACAGGTTTACACTTCCGAATCAAATGATAAATGGAGAGGCGAAATGGCCACCCTTGTGAACGATGATCTGGCGACCCTGGACGTGTCGCGCGGCGCGCTGTGGGAAGCGAATAGCTGGAAGCCCCTGTTCGCCCGCCTGCGCGCCGAAAAACCGGTACACTATTGCCCGGACAGCCTCTTTGGCCCCTATTGGTCCGTGACGCGCTACAGCGATATCGAGCAGGTGGAGGCCCATCCGGAGATCTTTTCGTCATCCTGGGAACATGGCGGGATCGTCATTTTCGACATGCATGATACCGGAGTGCAGTTGCGCATGTTCATCGCGATGGACGATCCCGAACACGCCGAAAAGCGCAAGACCGTGGCGCCCGCTGTGACGCCGACCGAAATCGGCAAGCTCACCGGGCCGCTGCGCGCGCGCACGGCAGCCTTGCTGGACGCCCTTCCCGTTGGCACGCCTTTTGACTGGGTCGAACGCGTTTCGGTGGAACTCACCACACAGATGATTGCCACCCTGTTCGACTTTCCCTGGGATGAGCGGCACAAGCTGCCTGTCTGGTCAGACTGGGCGGCAAAGATCGATATCGGCCCCGATCTCGTGCTCAATGCCGAACGCGAAGGGCATATGTTCGATATGGCCGCGCGCTTCAGGCAATTGTTTGACGAACGCAAGGCCGCGCCCCCGCGTGGAGACCTTCTGTCGATGATGGCGCACAGCCAGCATATGGGCGAAATGGATGACCAGCGGTTTCTGGGGGCCATCGCCTTGCTGCTCGTGGGCGGCAATGACACAACGCGCAATTCGATGTCTGGGTTGATCGACCAGATCAACACCTATCCGGAGGAATGGGCGAAAGTGAAAGCGAACCCTGCGCTTGCTTCAATCGCCGCAACCGAAACGATCCGGCTCCAGACGCCGATTGCGCATATGCGACGGACGGCAGTTGCCGATACGGTGCTGGGCGGAGAGCAGATCAGGAAGGGGGACAAGGTCGTCCTTTGGTATAACAGTTCCAACCGCGACGAGACGGTGTTTCCCGATGCCGACCGCTGGGACGTAAACCGCGCAAACAGCCGCCGCCACCAGTCTTTCGGCTATGGCATCCACCGGTGCCTTGGCGCGCGGCTGGCCGAATTGCAGATCACGACGCTGATCGAGGAAATGGCCCGGCGCGACATGGAGGTAACTTTTGCCGCCCCGCCAGAGCGCATTCCTTCCTGCTTCACCAACGGCTTCCATCACATGATGGTGACGATGACACGGAACTGAGCATGGATTTCAAACGCTATAAGTGCCTCAACTGCGGCTATATCTATGATGAAGCACAGGGCTGGCCAGAGGATGGTATCGCACCCGGCACCCGCTGGGCCGACGTGCCCGAAGACTGGATCTGCCCCGAATGCGGATCCGAAAAACGTGATTTTGACATGATAGACTGGGATTAGGAGAGCAGAATATGGAAGCCATTGCCGCGATTACCAGGGAAGCGAACGCGCCCTTTGTCATCGAACCAATTGAGGTAGAAGCACCACGCGCCGGGGAAGTGCGCGTGAAAATTGCCGCAGTGGGAATTTGCCACACCGATCTGGCCTTTGCCTCCGGACTGATGGGTTCGCCCTTTCCGATGGTTCTTGGGCATGAAGGCGCCGGCACCGTCGAAGCCGTTGGCGAAGGCGTCACCAAGGTTGCGGTGGGGGACAAGGTGCTGCTGACCTTCAATTCCTGCGGCCATTGCGCCACCTGCCACAGCCATGATCCGGCCTATTGCCACGACTTCACCCTGCTCAACTTTGCCGGCATCCGGCCCGATGGATCGACCCCGCTTTCCCAGAATGGCACGCCCCTATCTGGCAATTTCTTCGGCCAGTCTTCCTTCGCCAGTTCGGCCATCGCCAATGAACGAAACGTCCTGAAAGTCTCGCCTGACGCAGACCTCGCCATGCTCGCGCCGCTTGGCTGTGGCGTGCAGACAGGCGCAGGCGCGGTGCTGCGTTCGCTGGCAGCCAGCCCCGGTTCCTCGTTGGTCGTGATCGGCGGCGGGGCGGTCGGACTGTCCGCCGTTCTGGGCGGCGTGATTGCGGGCTGCCCGACGATCATCCTGATCGAGCCCCAGGCAGAGCGCCGCGCGCTTGGCCTTTCGCTTGGCGCAACGCACGCCGTCGATCCGGGCGTGGGCGATACAACGGAAGCGGTCCGGGCGATCCTTCCGGGAGGTGTCAACAATATCGTCGATACAAGTGGCCATGAAGGCGCCATCGCGGCGGCCATCGGGATGCTGGCCCCCAAGGGCGCGCTCGGTCTGGTGGGTGTCCCGGGCTCGCTTGAAGCGCTGCTGCATCTGCCGATCATCGCGGCCATCACCTATGGCTACACCGTGAAGGGCATAATCGAGGGCGACAGCGATCCGGACGTTTTCCTGCCCGAACTGATCGCGCACCGCGAAGCCGGGCGGTTGCCGGTGGACAGGTTCACAAAAACCTACCCCTTTGACCAGATCAACCAGGCCATTGACGATGCCCATCACGGAAAGTGCATCAAGGCCGTTCTGACTTTCTGACTTTCCGACAATCGACTCCTGAGAGGAACCCGACATGACCATTGCTGCCAAAATGACCATCAACGGCAAGGATGCGGATACCGCCGCGCACCTGACTGTTACCAATCCTGCCAATGGCGATGTGCTTGGGACGGCGCCGGATGCCGACATGGCCGAACTTGACGCCGCGATTGCCGCCGCCCGTGCGGCGTTTCCCGGCTGGCGCGCAACGCCCTATGCCGCGCGTCAGGCCATCGTCGCGAAGATTGGCGAGGTCATCACGGCCAATGCCGAGGACCTGATGCGCTCCCTCACGCTCGAACAGGGCAAGCCCACCGCACAGGCCCAGTTCGAAGTGTTCGGCGCGGCAGCCTGGGCGCAGGCAACCGCGATGCTGGAGCTTCCGGTGTTCGTGCTGGAGGATGAGCCCGGCCATCGCATCGAGACCCACCACGTGCCGATCGGGGTCGTCGGATCGATCTCGCCGTGGAATTTCCCGGTGATGCTGTCTGTCTGGAAAGTAGTACACGCCATCCTGGCGGGCAACACGATGGTGCTCAAACCCTCCCCCTTCACACCGCTCACCATCCTGCAGCTTGGCGTGCTGCTGCGCGGCGTGGTGCCCGATGGCGTGCTCAACATCATTTCGGGTGGGGATGCGCTGGGGCCGATGATGACCTCGCATCCCGGCTTCGACAAGATCAGCTTCACCGGCTCCACTGCCACCGGCCGCCGCGTGATGGAAAGCGCGGCCCCCACGCTGAAGCGCGTCACGCTGGAACTGGGTGGCAATGATGCCGCGATCATCATGCCGGACGTCGATGTCGCAGCGACAGCGGAGAGTGTCTTCTGGTCAGCCTTCACCAATAGCGGCCAGGTCTGCATCGCCACCAAGCGCGCCTATGTGCATGACAGCATCTATGATTCCTTCAAATCGGCCATCACCGAAATCGCCAGGAACGTGCCGATGGGCGATGGAAGCAAGCAAGGCACCGCACTCGGCCCCGTCCAGAACAAGGCGCAATATGACCGGGTGAAAGACCTGATCGAAGACAGCAGGGCCAATGGCCATGCGATGACCGAAGGCTATCAGCCGGATGAGACGGGCGGCCTGTTCATTCCCGTGACCCTGATCGACAATCCGCCTGAAGACAGCCGCATCGTGCGCGAAGAACAGTTCGGCCCTGTCCTCCCCCTGCTCCGCTGGAGTGACGAAGCCGACGTTATCGCCCGCGCCAATGACAGCGAATACGGACTTGGCGGCACGATCTGGACAAATGACATTGATGCCGCACTCCGCATCGCGCCCCAGCTTGAAACCGGCAGCGTCTGGATCAACGAGGCAATGGCCGCGCACCCCCATGCAGCCTTTGGCGGACACAAACAGTCCGGACTGGGATCGGAAAACGGAGTCGATGGCTTGCTGGAATATACCAATCCGCAGACCATCACGGTGCGCAGGCCGGTACCGGCCTGAACGCGGTCAGGCGCTGTCAGGCGGGCGGCTGACGGCGGGAACCGTCAGGCGTCACACCAGCCCCTGTGTCCCGGCCCAAGCAAGGAACAGGTCCGGCCAGGCTTCCACCGGCTTCCCCACGGCCTTGCGCAAGCCGAAGCCGTGGCCGCCATTGGTGAACAGGTGCGTTTCCACCGGGATGGCCTTCGCCCGCAGCGCCGCGCGCAGCAAAAGCGCATTCTCGACCGGCACGACATCATCATCCTCGGCATGCAGGATGAAATGGGGCGGCGCATTGCCGGGTAGGTTGAGGTGCGGGCTATGGGCTTGCTCTTGCAACGGGGAGGCATTCGCGCCGATCAGCTTCTCGCGGCTGCCCATATGTGCATGTGGGACCGACATCGAAATGACCGGGTAGAGGGGGGCCGCCAGAAAGGGTCTGGCCGACAGCGCATCGGCCTTGTCCACCGGCGCATAGGTGCCGGTGGCAAAGCGCGCTGAAAGATCAGCACATAGATGGCCGCCCGCCGAGAAGCCCATCGCAGCAACCCGTTCCGGATCGATGCCATAGTCCAGTGCCCGGTGGCGGATCAGGCGCATCGCACGCTGGGCATCGGACAGGGCGACATCGGGTCCCGCCGCCCAGCCTTCCCCCGGCAGACGGTAAAAGAGCACAAACACCGTGACGCCTCGCGCCGCCAGCCAGCGGCCCATTTCATACCCTTCCTTGTCCACCACCACCCAGCGATAGCCGCCGCCCGGCGTGATCAGCACGGCAGCCCCGTTCGGTCGAAGCGGGCGGAACACGGCCATGCGCGGGCGGGAAATCCCGAAGACGGCGCGATCAGTCAATTGCGGATCGGTTGAGCGCTCGCTGACAGTCTCGACCAGCGGAACCAGCGGCATTCCCGGTGCGCCTTTGGGCCAGAGATCAATTGTTTCGGTTGGCTGGGGCAGGCCGGAAGGGAGCTTGCCAGGTGCCTCTGGCGGCGGGGTCTGTCCGTGAGCGCGCGTCGCCAAACCGGCAGCGAGAGTCGCCCCGATCAGCGTGCGGCGATCCATTGTCATGCCAGGGCCTCATAGGTGAAGTTGCGGAACCGCACCTCGCCCGTCCCGGCCGCATACAGCGCGGGGCGCAGCGAGAGGAAATCATAGGCCACATTGTGATGATAGCCCGAAACTTCCATCTGCACATCGAATTTGCGCCAGGTAACGCCCTGATCCTGGCTGGTGTGAATCGTCAGGATATTATGATCATTGATCAGGCGCAGCCGCGTTGTCCGCCCCATCCCCTCGGGCTTTCCACGCGGCCTTTGCAGGCCGTAGCGGTGCATGGTCAACTCATGACCGTTCAGGCCAAGCCCCGCATAGAGGCGGCGGTTGTAGAAGAGCAGCATTCCGCCTTCGGCCCCGTCATCAACCTCAACATCCACCGTGATCCGATAAGCCTGATCGCCCGCAATGCAGGTGAGTGGTGCGCAGTCAGACGGCGAAGCGCCTTTCGCCATCAGGTGCAGCGTGCCGCCCTCGCGCCGAAAACGCTGCGTCTCCCCGGGCGCGGGATCGTAAAATCCCCATTGCAGACCCAGCCTGTCGGTCGAAAAATCATCAGAAAGGGCCGCGCCGTGGCTCTGGCCGGGCAGGTTCACCGGTTTCTTGAGCGGCGCGGAAAGGTCTCCGCCCAATGGCTGGGGCCAGTCATCGTCACTCCAGCGCACAGGCTCCAGCAATGCCTGCCGCCCCAATGTCCAATAGCCGTTTTCATAGCCGTGATAAAGCATCCACCAACCCTTGTCCGGCCCTTCGAACAGAGTTGCATGGCCACGCGACCACCATTTTTCCCGCGCGGAGCGCGTGCGGATTACGGGATTGGCCGGACAATTCTCCCACGGGCCGGTGAGTGACAGGCTGCGCGCAACAATCACCATATGGCCGGTCGGCGGGCCAGCGGTTCCGCCCACAGCCGTCACCATATACCAACAGCGACCCCGCTTCGCGATCTTGGGGCCTTCGGGTGCGAACGTTTCCACCACCCAGTCTTCGGGGTAATGCCAGGGATCATAGACATGCTCGACCGCGCCGACTGTCGAAAGCCCGTCGGCAGACAGCCGCACCCTGTCCCCGCCTGAGAGGAACAGCCACCGTACCCCTGCCTCATCCACGACATGCGCGGGATCGATATGCTGGGGCAGGTTCAGGTCAACGGGTTCGCTCCACGGCCCTTCGATATGTGGCGCGGAGATAACGTAGATGGAACGCTTCTGTGGCGTGCGTGCGGGAATATAGACGTAATAGCGCCCCTTGTGCTTCACCAGATCGGGTGCCCAGACCGATCCGATGGGCGCGCGCAACGCGGCAGTCACCGGCG
>JANOAJ010000100.1:0-7038 GCA_031411035.1 Sphingomonadales bacterium | reverse complement strand
ACGCTGATTGCCGTTACGCCATTGGGTGAGATAAACTCTAAGAAGTTGGAACTAGGGGATAAAGTCTCTTTTGTCACTGTCGGTGATGTTGTCGAACAAGGGGTCGTTGTCGTTCCTCGCGGCTCACCGGTTAAGGGGGAGATTACCTTCAAAACGGGTAAAGCCATTGGCGGAAAATCCGGAAAATTTGAGGTCTCTTTCAAGAGTGTTCAGGTTAAGGGCAGCGAGTACCAGCTTTCCGGGATGCATAGGCAAGAGGGTAAAGGAAACACGGTCGCTGCTGTGTTCGGGTCGATGCTGGTTTCAGGCCGTTCGGCAGTGATGACTCCGGGTATGGAAGCCCGCGCCTTTACCGCAGTTCCGATTCCCTACTAACTTCACTCCAAACCCGATGATCCTTTGATTGAATCGTCTTTGCGAGCGTAGCGAAGCAATCCAGCCCAGTGTCGGCATTCTGGATTGCTTCGTTACGCTCGAAGAAATGGTGATACCAAATCCTAGGCGCCAGCTTTATGCGTTCCGGAATCGCCATGCCAGCAGACTGCGCGCGAACATCAGTCCGGCGATGAACCCGCCGACATGCGCCCATACGGCCAGGCTCGCGCCCGCGACGCTGAAGGCATAGCCGCTCAGCCAGTTGATCGCTGTCCAGGCTGCCAGCAGCCACAAGGCATGGACATAATGGGCCGGGATCGGCCCGATCCGCCGGGCGCGGGTGCGGCTGAACAGCATCGCATAGGCGCCGACCAGCGCGGAAATCGCCCCGCTGGCCCCCACCATCGGCACAGTACCAAGAGGATCGGCGAAATACTGGGCCGAGGCAGCCGCATAGGCCCCGATCAGGTAGAGAACCAGCACGCCCCATCCGCCGAGCACCCGTTCCACCGTCCGCCCGCAATAGAGCAGCGTCACCATGTTCATGGCCAGATGCAGAAAGCCGCCGTGGATCAAGGTGGAAGAAAGCGGCGTCAGGCTGGGCGGCACCTGCCAGGCGGCAAAGGCGGCAGGCAGGTTCAGCGTTGCACCACTGAACAGGGCGGGAATGAACCCGCCAATCACTGGCAACGCGGCTGAAAGCCCGAATACGAGCGAAGCCAGCCACGCCAGCACCGTCACGATGGCAATGCCGTCGGTCACTGGCCCGCGTGGCAGGGATTGCACGTTCAGATGAACTCGATCTTGGAGACGAGATAGTAACGATCACCCGATGGCACCGTTACTTCCACTTCTTCATCGACCTTGCGCCCGATCAGCGCCCGGCCCAGCGGCGAGTTATAGGAAATTCGCCCGGACTTCCCGTCCGCCTCCATCTGGCCCACGATCTGATAGCGCACCGGCTTATCATTCTCGTCCAGCAGCGTGACAGTGGCGCCAAACACCACCTTGTCCCCCGACAGCGTCTTGGGATCGATGATGACCGCGCGGCTCATCTTGTCCTCAAGATCGGCAATCGTGGCTTCGACCTGCCCCTGACGTTCCTTTGCCGCATGATATTCGGCATTTTCCGAAAGATCGCCATGCGCGCGGGCTTCCTCGATGGCGTCGATGATCAGCGGACGCTCGGCCTTGAGGCTCTTGAGCTGCGTCGTGATCATCACATGGCCTTCGGCCAGCATCGGCATTTTTTCGGCAGTCGCCATTTCAAACCCTTACAGTCAAAAATTCAGGTGCGCCCGGCCCCTTCCGGCCAGACGTATGGTCATCGCAATCTAACGGGGGTCAGCGCGCGCTTTGCGAATGATAGGATTGCAGCGTCCGAACTTCAAGTTCCCGTTCACGTAAGGCCGCAATTGCCTGCGCGGCCGCCAGCGATGCAGAGGCCGTCGTGAAATAGGGAACTTTGCCCAGCAGAGCCGATCTGCGGATGTCCTGAGAATCCTTCAGGCTCTGCCAGCCTTCGGTGGTGTTGAAGATCAGGCCGATCTCCCCATCCTTCACCTTGTCCACGATATGCGGCCGCCCTTCGGCCACCTTGTTGACCCGTTCGACCGAAATGCCCTGTTCCGCCAGATAGTCGGCCGTGCCGCCCGTGGCACACACGGAAAAGCCAAGCTGCTGCAACTCGCGCACTGCCGGAACAATCACGGGCTTGTCCGTGTCCTTTACCGACACGAACAGCTTGCCCCCGTCTGGCAGGATCGTGCCCGCCCCCAGTTGCGCCTTGGCAAAGGCCGTGGCGAAATCCCGGTCAATCCCCATCACTTCGCCGGTGGACTTCATTTCGGGAGACAGGACGGGATCAACGCCGGGAAAGCGTGCAAAGGGGAACACCGCTTCCTTCACGGCGATATAATCCACGTCCAGATTGATCGGCGGCAGATTTTTCAGCTTTTCCCCCGCCATCACACGCGCGGCAATCTTGGCAATCGGCGCGCCGATCGCCTTGGCGACGAAGGGCACCGTGCGGCTCGCCCGCGGGTTGACTTCGATCAGATACACCTCGCCATCCTTCACCGCGAACTGGATGTTCATCAGGCCTTTGACGTGGAGCGCGCGCGCCAGCGCATCGGCCTGCCGCGCGATTTCATCGATGATGGGCTTGGGCAGGCTGTAAGGCGGCAAGGTGCAGGCGCTGTCACCCGAATGCACGCCGGCCTCCTCGATATGCTGGAGGATGCCCGCCACCACCACATCGGTGCCGTCCGCAATTGCGTCCACATCCACTTCGATGGCATCGCGCAGATACCGGTCAATCAGCACCGGGGAATCGCCGGAGACAATCACGGCTGTCTGGATGTAATTTTCCAGTTGCGCCTGGGTATCCACGATTTCCATCGCCCGTCCGCCCAGCACATAGGACGGCCGCATCAACACCGGGTAGCCGATGGTTTCAGCGACCCTGATCGCTTCGTCCCGGCTGCGGGCAATGCCGTTTTCAGGCTGTTTCAGGCCAAGCTTGTTGACAAGCGCGGCAAAGCGTTCCCGGTCTTCGGCCAGATCAATCGCATCGGGCGACGTGCCAAGAATGGGGATGCCGGCTTCTTCCAGTGCCTTGGCCAGATTGAGCGGCGTCTGCCCGCCAAACTGGACGATGACGCCCTTCAATGTGCCGTTCTGCTGCTCGACATGCAGGATTTCGAGCACATCCTCTGCCGTCAGCGGCTCAAAATAGAGCCTGTCAGACGTGTCATAGTCCGTGGAAACCGTTTCCGGATTGCAGTTGACCATGATCGTTTCATAGCCAACCTCATCCAGAGCAAAGCAGGCATGGCAGCAGCAATAGTCAAACTCGATGCCCTGCCCGATCCGGTTTGGCCCGCCACCCAGAATGACGATCTTGGTGCGATCCGTCGGCGCGCTTTCGCATTCGGGCGCGCCAAAGCTGGGCGCTTCATAAGTGGAATACATATAGGGCGTTTTCGCCTCAAATTCCGCCGCGCAGGTATCGATCCGCTTGAACACGGGGCGCACGCCAAGCCTGTGCCGCAGCGCGCGGACTTCCGCTTCGGTTATGCCGCCGGTCATCGCCCGCACCGCTTCGGCAATCAGGCCGGAACCGTGCCGCATCGCAGACGCCATGCCCGGCCGCAGATGCGCGGATTCGAGCGCAAGGAAGGCCAGACGCTTGTCCGAAAAGCCCATGGCTTTCAGGCGACGCAGCCCTTCGGCATCCTGCGGCAATCCATTTTCGGCCACTTCCTTTTCCGCCGCGATAATTTCCGCGATCCGTTCAAGGAACCAAGGATCATATTTGGCAATGGCATGGATTTCGGCAACGCTCATCCCTTCACGCAGGCACTGCGCGGCGACAAGCAAGCGATCCGGCGTGGCGCGTGACAGTTCGGCCACCAGATCATCGCGCGACGCGCCTTTCAGCGCATCGACATAATTGAAGCCCACCAGCCCGGTTTCGAGGCCGCGAAGCGCCTTTTGCAGCGACTCATGGATGTTCCGGCCAATCGCCATCACCTCACCGACGGATTTCATTGCCGTGTGGAGCAAGGGTTCCGCCCCCTTGAATTTTTCGAACGCAAAGCGGGGAATTTTGGTGACGACATAATCAATCGTCGGCTCAAACGAAGCCGGCGTTGCGCCCGTAATGTCGTTGGTGATTTCGTCCAGCGTATAACCGACCGCCAGCTTGGCCGCGACCTTGGCAATCGGGAAGCCCGTTGCCTTGGACGCCAGCGCCGAAGAGCGCGACACGCGCGGGTTCATCTCGATCACAATCAGGCGGCCATCCTTGGGATTGACGGCGAACTGCACGTTCGATCCCCCGGTTTCCACGCCGATTTCGCGCAAGCAGGCAATGCTTGCGTTGCGCATGATCTGATATTCCTTATCCGTCAGCGTCAGGGCGGGGGCCACCGTGATGCTGTCGCCCGTATGCACGCCCATCGGGTCGATATTCTCGATGGAGCAGATGATGATGGCATTGTCGTTCCGGTCGCGGACGACTTCCATTTCATATTCTTTCCACCCCAGCAGAGATTCCTCGATCAGCACTTCAGTGGTGGGCGAAGCATCCAGCCCGCCCGTCACAATCTGGATGAATTCATCCTTGTTATAGGCGATCCCCCCACCTGTACCGCCCATCGTAAAGCTGGGACGGATGATGGACGGCAGGCCGGTATGTTCCAGCACCTTCAGCGCATCATCCAGCGAGTGCGCGATGCCCGAACGCGCGGATTCCAGCCCGATCTTTGTCATCGCATCGCGGAACTTGATGCGGTCTTCGGCCTTGTCGATGGCTTCGGCATCGGCGCCGATCATCTCCACGCCATATTTGGCGAGCGTGCCATCGTTGAACAAAGCGAGCGCCGTGTTCAGCGCAGTCTGCCCACCCATTGTGGGCAGCACGGCATCCGGCCGCTCTGCCGCGATGATCTTGGCAACGATTTCCGGGGTGATCGGCTCGATATACGTCGCGTCCGCCAATTCGGGATCCGTCATGATCGTGGCCGGATTGGAATTGACCAGGATGATGCGATAGCCCTCCTCCTTCAGCGCCTTCACGGCCTGCGTGCCCGAATAATCAAACTCGCACGCCTGCCCGATGATGATAGGGCCCGCGCCGATAATCAGGATGGAGGATATGTCAGTGCGTTTGGGCATCAGCTTGTCAGTCCCGCAAAGGCGCTTTCCCAATCATCGCCAACAGCCGCAATAATCGGATCGGCCGCCTGCATTGCTTTCAGCGCGGGGCGATACACATCCCCCTGAAACTGGTGCATCGAGCCCCCAAAGTCATTCTGCTTGGTGGACCAGGCGCCTGCCGCAATCATATGATCAACAAAGGCCGTCGCCGCCGCGCGCGTGGCAGCGCCAGCCTTGCGACCGAACTTGCGGGTGGCCACCTGCATCTTGTCCGCAATGATCATCACCAGCTCGCCATGCGGGTAAAACCGGCCCGAAATGTCGAGCGTGGCGGCAGTGCCCTGCACATAATAGGCAAGGACATGGGCTTCGAGGGGCGAGAGGTTGGTCATGGTTTTCAGGCCGCCTTGCTTGTGGTATATGAATAGTGAAGTGGAGAATTATCGCAGTGGATCGACCCGATATTCGCCGAACTGAAGCGCCGGACGTCGAGACGCCGGTGTCTTCCGTTGCGCCTCGCCCGAAGGATTGGGTTGACGCGCTGATCGAGATGACTCGTCCCGGAATGGACATGGAACTGCCGGAAAGAGGATATATTCACCGTCCGCCGCCCTTCGTATTCGATGATTTTAGTTGATACCAACGTCTTTAGCGAACTGCAGAAAACGCAACCCGATCCTCGGGTTGTGGAGTGGTTGCACTTCAACAAAGATGTCACGCTGTTGTCGACTGTTGTAATCGCGAAAATTCGCTTAGGCATCCAAATTACCTCAGGCGAGCGCAAACGGCGAATTCTGGAGGGTTGGCTGGAGCGATTGATCGCCGACCATGCGGGCGAGCGAACTCTGCCTTTCGACACCGCATCAGCCCTCAAATATGGAGACATCATGGCGCGCCTCCACCTGAATGGACAGCACGCTGGCATTCACGACGGACATATCGCCGCCCAAGCACTGGTGCATGGGCATCAAATTGCGACCCGCAATGCCAAGGATTTCCGGCATGACGACGTGATTGTGATTGACCCTTGGGAGGACTGACACCACGCCCACGAACCTGCCCGATGATGATCGAACCAGCGGCGAAGAGAGGCAAGGAGGAGATGTCAGTGCGTTTGAGCATTTCAGTTCTTCTTGGCCCCGAATAATCTGCTCAAAATCGATTTGGGCTTCGGATCCACTGCCAACACAGGTTCAGATTCGGTAGCGCCGGGACGAACGACGAATGTTTCCCATCCGTCATAGGTCACGCAGTGCTTTCCGGCGGCACCGACCAAAACGGGCGTGACTTCGGAAAAAGATACAATGTCCACCGACATTTCGGTGAAGATTACCACGCCTTCCGGTTCATCAAGCCAGCGATCAACGGCATAACCCCAAGGCGTAATTTCGGCGACGAGCTTTTCAAGATTTGCTCGCTCGCCATAGAACCAAAAGTCAGTCCTTCTTGCTACCGTGCCATCGTCTCCATTGCTCTCAAGGCTGGAGATCACTCTCATATCGCCGTTGAGCTGCTGCTCTACCGGTGTTGGCGAAATGAGATCAATTAAGACATTCCGATCCGAGATCATTGATGCGCTTATTTGAACATCTGGCGCATTAATGATGCTCACCAAAGGGTCGAAGTCGATTTGATTTTCGTGAATCAAATGCACAGAGCGTCCGCCGTCTCCTGTCACACTCGACATGTGGAGCACACCGACGTCAAGCATCTGTAACTCGCTTAGGAAACGCTCTTCTAAATCCTGAAGTGCCCCGACATCGGATGGCATTCCATCATCACGAATCTGTTCGAAAGGTGAATCAAACCTAAGGCGTGTAATTATGCCAGCGTTCGCTAGCGATTGAATGTGCGGATTGTTCATTCGGACAAATATCGAAAGCGGATAGCCATCCGCGCTATGGCGGCAGTATGTCATCCAGAGGTCAGCTTCACCTGCCACGCTAAGATCGATAGTAGGTTCGCTCACATCATCATCCCCACAAACCGCTCGAACAGATA
>JANOAJ010000099.1:0-6435 GCA_031411035.1 Sphingomonadales bacterium | reverse complement strand
CCCGCCAACGCCGCATACAAGCTCGTCGCCAAAGACACGCCCCGCGCCGTGGCCAAGTCAGGCTTGACGGTTACGCCGACGACGGACTGGAATCGTCTTCCCGCCCGTATCGGCAAACATGCCGAAAGCTGGACGCTGGACGGGCTGCCGCTCAACGAAGTGGATTTCTATGGCGGCATTGCCGAAGGTGAACCGCTGATCCGCGATTTCGACAAGAAGAACCGTCCGTTGCCCCGATTCAGCGCCACGATGCTGCCGCCCGATATCGTCGGTTTCTACGAAACCTCCTTCCGCGTCGCGACAGGCAGCGCGCAATATGAAACCGGCACGGTCGAGCCTGCCACCTTCGCCGGAAAACCCGGTTTCCGCTTCACCTATCGCTATACCACGGGAGATGAAGTCCGCCGCTCGGGCGAAGCCATCGGCGCGACGATAGACGGCAGGCTGTACCTTATTGCCTTCAACGCCCCCGAAACCCATTATTTCGCGCATGATATCGATAATTTCCGCAAGATCGCCGCCAGCGCGCGGGTGGTGGCGGTGCCTGCGGGCAAGTGAGGCCACGCCCGGCCTTGCCCTGTCGCGCGTCCCTGCTATAGGGCCGCGCGACCATCGGTCGTTTTGCGGGCGTGGCGAAATTGGTAGACGCACCAGATTTAGGTTCTGGCATCGAGAGATGTGGGGGTTCGAGTCCCTTCGCCCGCACCAATTTGGTCGCTCTGCAGCATACCGGTTTCCAGATTCATTTCAGAAGTTGATTGGCGAATTACGATGCAGATTGTTGAGACGTTGAACGAAGGTTTGAAGCGGGCATATACGCTCACCATTCCGGCCAAGGATATCGAAGCGCGCGTTGAGGGCGAGATCAAGAAACTGGCACCGCAAATGCGTATGCCCGGCTTCCGCCCCGGCAAAGTGCCTGCCAATCTTGTCCGCAAGATGCATGGCCCGCAGCTTCAGCAGGAAGCGCTCAACACCTCGGTGCAGGAAAGCGTCCAGAAGCTGGTGGGCGAACACAAGCTGCGTCCCGCCATGCAGCCTTCGGTTGAACTGGGTGAAGGCTATGAACCCGGCAAGGATGCCGAACTGAAGGTGGAACTGGAAATCCTTCCCGTCGTCCCGACGCCGCAAATTGAAGGCATCAAGCTGGAACGCCTGACCGTAGAGCCGGATGATGCGGCGATTGACGAATCGCTGGGGCAGCTCGCTGGTCAGAACAAGCAGTTTGAAGATGCGGCCAAAAGCCACAAGGCAGCCACTGGCGATCTCGTTGTGATGGATTTCCTTGGCAAGGTCGATGGCGAGCCCTTCGAAGGCGGCAAGGCCGAAGGCGCGTCGATTGAAATCGGCTCAGGTCGCCTGATTCCCGGCTTCGAGGATCAGCTTGTCGGTGTGAAGGCGAATGACGAAAAGACCATCACGGTTACCTTCCCGGCTGATTATCAGGTGGATTACCTCAAGGGCCGCGAAGCGACTTTTGACCTGGTGATCAACGAAATCCGCGTGCCCAAGGAAGCCAAGGCGGACGAAGATTTCGCCAAGTCGCTGGGTCTCGAAGGGCTGGAACAACTCAAGGGCTTGCTCAAGGGCCAGATGGAGCAGGAACTGAACGGCCTGACCCGTACCCATATGAAGCGCCGCCTGCTCGATCAGCTTGCCGCCAATCACGAATTCGAAGTGCCGCCCACAATGGTGGAAGCCGAATTCGCGCAGATCTGGCAGCAGCTTGAGCATGAAGCGGGCCACGAAGCCGATCCCGAAGCGGCGCTCAAGGAAATGGAAGGCGACAAGGAGGATTATCGCAAGATTGCCGTGCGTCGCGTCCGCCTGGGCCTGCTTCTCTCCGAAATCGGGCAGGGCAACGGCATCGAGATTACTTCGACCGAAATGAACCGCCTGATCGCCCAGGCTGCGCAGCAATATGATCCCAAGGATCGCCAGCGTTTCGCCGAATATGTCCAGCAGGATCCGATGGCGGCGGCCCAGTTGCGCGCGCCGCTCTATGAAGACAAGGTTGTCGATTTCCTTTTCAGCAAGGCCGAAATCACCGATCGCGCCGTGACTCGCGCCGAGCTGGAAGCGGCCATCGAAGCCGAAACGGATGAGCCCGGCGGCCATGTCCACGGTCCGGGCTGCGGCCATGATCATCATGACGAAAAGCCCAAGGCCAAGGCGAAGAAAGCCGCCAAGAAGGACGCGGAGCCCGAAGCCAAGGCTGAAGCCGCGTCTGCGCCGGCGAAGAAGGCACCTGCCAAGAAAGCGGCTGCGCCCAAGGCTGAAGCGGCTGAACCCGCTGCCGAAAAGCCCGCCAAAAAACCTGCGGCCAAGAAAGCGAAGTAGGATGATCGTCGCCCCCGCGAAGGCGGGGGCGACTGAGTCTGCGGGCACACCCCGTTTGAGCCGGACTCCCATGCAGGCCCCTGCCTCCGCAGGGGCGACGATTATGCCGCTCACAATTTAATCGAAATTTTCCCTGTTCCGGAGTAGGCGCTGCGGATGACCGGAACTTCGCCCCGCATTGCCGTGCTTCTGCCTTGCTATAACGAGGCCACGGCCATCAGCCAGACTGTCGCAGATTTCCGCGCCGCGCTGCCTGAAGCGATCATCTATGTTTATGACAATAACAGTTCGGACGAGACCGCTCTGGTTGCGCGCAAGGCAGGGGCGATCGTCCGGACCGAGCGGATGCAGGGCAAGGGCCATGTCGTCCGGCGCATGTTCGCTGATGTGGATGCGGATATCTATGTAATGGCCGATGGCGATGCGACCTATGAGGCCGCAGCGGCGCCGGCACTGGTGGCGACGCTGATCAGCGACAATCTGGATATGGTGGTCGGCGCTCGGAAATCCGAAGTGGACGCGGCCTATCGGCGCGGGCACCGGTTGGGCAATGCGATGCTCACAGGGATGCTCGCGCAGCTTTTCGGGCGGAGTTTCAGCGATATTCTTTCGGGTTATCGCATCTTTTCGCGCCGCTTTGTGAAGAGTTTTCCCGTGCTGTCCTCAGGGTTCGAGATCGAGACCGAAATCAGCGTCCACGCGCTGGAACTGCGGATGCCGGTCAATGAAGTCATCACGGCCTATGCCGCGCGGCCTGCGGGATCGGAATCCAAGCTCAGCACCTATCGCGATGGCTGGCGCATCCTCAACACAATCGTCCGGCTGTTCCGCTATGAGCGGCCGTTGTTCTTCTTTGGCGCGATTGCACTGGTGCTGGCGCTGGCGTCCATTGTTCTCGCCATTCCGCTGGGGATCACCTACCTGCAAACCGGCCTTGTCCCGCGCTTTCCCACAGCCATTCTCTCCACCGGGCTGATGATTCTTTCCGCGCTCAACGGCATGTGCGGACTCATCCTGGATACGGTTGTTCGGGGGCGGCACGAAGTGCGTCGTCTCGCCTATCTGGCTTTTCCGGCACCTTCGGCGCAGCAATCCTGACAATTGTTGCAATGTGTTGCATTCGCGCAACGATAGTGCGCAATTCGTTGCTTTCCGCGCTGTTTACCGCCTTGTGCGGGTTCCCAAGCGGAAGGCGCGCTGTCATCCTCCTCTCATCAACCCGGTAATCCTGTTCGCCGTATGCCGGGAAAAAATCAGTGGAGGTAATATGACTAATCATTTCTCCCTGCGCGCTTGCGCAGCCTCAACCGCATTGGCGATCGGCCTTGCTGCCTCGGCCAGCCCCGTTTTCGCCCAGACCGCCCCTGCCGATGAAGGCGCAAGCGAAGAAATTATCGTCACAGGCTCACGCATCCGCCGCGATCCGCTTGATGAGGCGTCGCCGGTTGTGCTCCTTGATCAGGACAGCCTGGCGCGCACCGGCCTGTCATCGGTTGCAGACGCGCTCCAGCGCCTGCCAAGCGCAAGCGGCGGGCTCAACTCCAAGGTCAACAATAGCGGGAATCTCGGCAATCCGCCCGATGGCGGCGGCGTTGGTGCCGGTTCGGCGGAAATCGACCTGCGCTATCTGGCGGCCAAGCGCACGCTTGTGCTGGTCGATGGCCTGCGCTTCGTCAACGGCACGAGCGCCAGCGGCATTCCCGCGACGGTCGATCTCAACACCATTCCGGCGAACATGATCGAGCGGATCGAAGTGCTTCAGGCGGGTGCCTCGCCACTTTACGGTTCGGATGCGATCGCGGGCGTCGTCAACGTCATCACTGTGGCGCAACAAGAGGGGCTTCGCGCATCGGCGCAGTTCGGCACTTTCCGTGCCGGTGATGGCCATACGCAGGATTACAACATCAGCTATGGCATCAAAGGCGACAGGACCAACCTGGTTTTCGGCGCGTCCTATGTGAAGCAGGAAGCGGTCCGTTCGCGTGACCGCAAGATTTCGCAATTCCCCAATCCGGGGCAGACAGCTTGTTCAAACGGCGGCGGCGGCTGCAGCAGCGCTGCGCTCAATGGCCGTTTCCTGACAGCGTTTGGCAGCCAGACGATTTCCAACGCGCCCGACAACACGCCGACTTTTGCCGAACTGCGCCCATTCCTTGTCACGGATCGCTTCAACTTCGCGCCGTTCCAGTATCTCCTGACGCCGTCCGAACGCTTTGGTGGCTGGATGAGCTTCAAGCAGGAAGTGACAGACACGATCAACCTGCGCGTGAAAGCCGAATATAACCGGCGCAACTCGCAGAATCAGGCGGCGTTCGAACCGCTGTTCATCGGGCCGGATGCGGGTAATGGCGCGGGCAGCCTTTTCGACACGCTGTCTTTCGATGTGACCAACCCTTTCAACCCCTTTGGCGTCACGCTGGAATCGGGCCTCAATCCGAACGGCACTCCCAATGGCAGAACAGCGAATTATTCCTTCATCGCCCGCCGTCTGGTCGAGGCGGGGCAGCGCACGTTCAACCAGCAAGTCGATACGATGTCTGCGACGCTCACAGTCGATGGGTCGTTCGATCTGGGCGGGCACAAATGGTATTGGGATGCCAATGCCCTGTTCGGCGTCAATGACGCGCATCAGAGCTTCACTGGCAATGTGAACGCCGCCCGCGTCGCGCAGGCGATCGGGCCGATTGCGAACTGCACGGCGCCTTGCGTTCCGCTGAACCTGTTTGGGGGCGCTGGTTCGATCACGCCTGCGATGCTGGGCTTCATCGCCTTCACGGAACGCGACAAGAGCAGCCAGCACCTGTATGATTATACTGCAAATGTCAGCGGGGAACTGTTTGATCTGCCGGCAGGGCCAGTGGGCATCGCGCTCGGCTACGAGCATCGCGTCCAGAGCGCGAGCTTTACCCCCGATCCCATCGTTGCCGCCGGTCTTGGCGCGGACATTCCGGCAGCACCGGCGTCAGGCCGCTATAATGTTGACGAGTTTTACGGCGAAGTCCGGGTGCCGCTGTTGAAGGAGAAGCCCTTCTTCTACGCGCTCGAAGTGAACGGCGCGATTCGCCATTCCAGCTATTCAATTAGCGGCGGCAGCACCACCTACACCGGCACGGGCCTGTGGAAGCCGACCGAAGATTTCCTTCTGCGCGGTTCCTGGTCAACCGGGTTCCGGGCGCCAAGCCTGGGCGAGCTGTTCGGCGGCCGCTCGCGCTTCGATTTGCCTGTGACCGACCCCTGCTCGAACGTCGCGGGATCGCCCTATCAGGCAAGCGCGGCGGTGCGCGCGAATTGCACGGCGGATGGAGTTCCCGCCAGCGGTTCCTACGCCGAAGATCCGGGTCAGCTTCCGGTCATCACGCAGGGCAACATCAACCTTAAGCCCGAAAAATCCCGTAACCTCTTGCTGGGCGCGGTCTATTCGCCGCGCTGGGCTCGCAGCAGCAGCTTCGCCAGCAATTTCAATCTTGAAGCCAATTATTATGATATCCGCGTGAAGCGGGCGATCGGGGCAGTTGATCCCAACCTGACGCTCAACAATTGCGCTTTGCTTGGCGACGCGGCCAGTTGTGCACTCACAGTTCGCACCGCGAATGGCTTCGTCAATGAAATCGATGGCACGTTGCAAAATCTTGATAGCATCCGCACCAAGGGCATCGACGCCACGCTCAACTACCGCACGCCCGATACAGGCATCGGCAAGTTCGGGCTGAACGCGAACGCCACCTGGCTGCTCAAATATGTGCTTTCGGCGTCTAACGGCTTCGTGGTTCTCAACCGCAAAGGCACCGAGCGCGGCAGCCCTGATCAGGCATTCCCGAAGTTCAAGGGCAATGCAACGATCGACTGGTCGCTTGGCGATTTCACAGCCTCATTCACGGGCCGTTATATCGACAGTGTGGTGGAACAGGGCGGCCCGGCGGGTGCCAACAAGCTGAACAGCCGCTTTTACGGCGATGTTCAGTTGATCATCACCCCGGCTTTCGTTGATCACCGGTTTGCGATCACGATCGGCGTCAACAACGTCTTCAACCAGGATCCGCCGGCCTGCTTCTCATGCAGCATCAACAACTATGATCCGACCACCTATGATGTGCC
>JANOAJ010000098.1:0-3327 GCA_031411035.1 Sphingomonadales bacterium | reverse complement strand
GCGCGTTCTTGCTTTTCGAACCTCGCTGGCCGCTCACGTGATGATGGTGATTTGGATGGTGTGGACGGCGCCTGCGCGCCGGCGTGTTTGTGGCCGATCCCGGAGACGCGGGATGGGCGGCGCTTCCGCCTAGGCGAGCCGCCAGCAGGCGCAACCCGCAAGCGGGTCTTTCACGTTGTTGCAGTCCTTTGGATGCGCCTGCTGGCGGCCCGCCTTTCTGGTCGCTTGGTGCCGCCCACCCCGCCTCTCCGGGGCCGGTGTGGTTTTTGGTTAGCCAAGGAGGCAAGCGATGGGTCAGGTTCTGGAAATCGGAGGCGGCGGAAACGGCAGCAAGGGGCGCAATTCGCGTGCTCCCTTCGGCAAGGCTCAGGACAGGCGTGCTGTGGTCCGGGCAGGGAACGAAGCACCGCGCGGCTCGCTCTATGACGAGGTAACCGCCCGGATCATTGCCGAACTCGAAGACGGGCGTTTCCCTTGGGTGCAGCCTTGGAGCAATTCGGCAGCGTCGCCGGGATTGCCGCGCAACGCAGCCACGGGCCGCGCCTATTCGGGCGTCAACGTTCTGATCTTGTGGGGCGCAGTGATTTCTGGAGCCTATCCCCATCAAGGATGGCTGACATTCCGGCAGGCACTGGCCGCTGGCGGGTGCGTCCGCAAGGGCGAGCAGGGCGTGACGGTCTGCTATGCTGACCGTTTCACCCCCGAGGCCGAGAAGCAGCGTTCCGCCGAGACCGGTGACGACGCGCGCGCAATTCCGTTCCTCAAACGCTTTGTCGTTTTCAATGTCGCGCAGTGTGACGGATTGCCCGAGCGGTATAGCGCCGATGCGCCTCCGCTTCCCGAACGTGAACTTGTCCCCATCGCGGAAAACCTGATTTCCGCCACCGGCGCGGATTTTCGGATTGGCGGGCCCCGTGCCTTTTATTCGCCGGATGGTGACTTTGTGCAGGTGCCGCCGCAACCGGCCTTTGCGCACCAGATCGACTTTTACCGGACGGCATTGCACGAACTTGGTCACTGGACGGGCCATACCTCACGGCTGGCCCGCACCTTTGGTGCGCGGTTCGGCGATAGTGTTTACGCGCGCGAGGAACTGTGTGCCGAACTGACCTCGGCCTTTCTCTGCGCTTCGCTTGGAATTGTCCCGACTGTCCGCCATGCCGATTATCTGGCCTCTTGGCTCTCGGTGCTACGCGAGGACAGTCGGGCCATTTTCAAGGCCGCGAGCCAAGCGAGCAAAGCAGCGGAGTATCTGCTGGCCTTTGCAGGCGCTTCCGCCCTGGCAGATGCGGCGTGAGCGCCGTGCCACCATTTGAAGTAGAGGCCACGTCCATCGGTAACCAGACTTTGGTTCCCGGCGTTGCGCCCATCACACCGCGCGAGCGGCTCGCGTTCCGCGCCAATGCGCCGATGGAGCCGCGCAGACCCCAGCGCCCTGCCGATCATGGCCTGTTCGACACGAACGCTCGCAATCAGATCGAACTGTTTTGAAGAGGATAGTCAGATGCTTTTGCTCACCCAAGATCAGCGCGCGCGCCTGATGGCCAATGGCAAGGCGCGTGGCGACCATGCGCCGGTTGTCAAATTCTTTTCGCCCGTAAGCAGCGCCACGTGGCTGTTTTCCGAACTGGACGAAGACGGCGACACGTTGTTCGGGCTTTGCGACCTTGGCTTTGGCTGTCCCGAAATGGGTTCGGCCAGCCTAGCCGAGATTGTGGCTGTCATATTGCCATTTGGCCTGTCCATCGAGCGCGACCTGCATTTTGAAGGTCGCTTCCCGCTCACTGTTTACGCCGATGCCGCCCGACAGGTTGGCGGCATCACCGAGGACAGGGCGCGGCTTGACGTCGCAGCCGCTGCCCGCGCCACCAAAACAACAGAGCTTCCGCCGCCTTGATGAAGGCGCGAAAGGCCGCGCTTTTGGAAGTCGAGCGCGGTTCCACAGGCCCCATCCTCACTGCCCACCAAGATGCCCCGAGGATGGGGCCACCCCCCAGCAAAGGAGTTACCCCCATGCATATCGACCATATCCCGCTAGACCGTCTCTCGGTTTCCAAAGCCAATATGCGCAGCGGCAGGAAACTGCCCGACATTGCCGACATTTTGCCATCAGTCATCAAGCGCGGCGTGATTTCGCCCGTGTTCATCCGGCCCAATTGTCAGGATGGGCATTTTGAGATCATCGCGGGCAAGCGCCGCTATTATGCCAGCCTCGAAGCCGCGCGACAGGGCAAGGAGCGTGTGACACTCCCCTGCATCAGGCTTGCCGAAGGTGACGATGCCGACGCGCTTGAAATCTCGATGATCGAAAATCTGCTACGCCAAGCCCCCGATCAGGTCACGCAATGGGAAAGCTATACCCGCCTTGTGAAGGAAGGCCGCAGCGTCGAAGATATTTCCGCGACCTTCGCGCTCACCGAAGTGCAGGTGAAGCGGATATTGGCGCTCGGCAATCTCTTGCCACGCATCCGCGAAGCGTTCCGCGCCGAAGAGATTGATGCGCCAACCGTCAAGCATCTGACCTTGGCCACCAAGGCCCAGCAAAAATCATGGCTGGCACTGTTCGAAGATAAAGACAGCTATGCCCCGCGCGGGGGGCAGCTCAAGGCATGGCTGTTCGGCGGTGCCTCCATATCCACCAGTGTGGCGTTGTTCGATATGGCAGGCTTTGACGGCCAGATCGTGCGGAACCTGTTTGAGGATGATGGCTATTTTGCCGATGCCGACCAGTTCTGGGCAGCGCAGACCGCCGAGATCTACCGGCGCAAGACTATCTATCTCGAAGAGGGATGGAGTGCCGTCGAGATTGTCCCCGCCAGTGTCTATTTCCAGTCCTATGAGTATGAAAAGACCCCCAAGCGCAAAGGCGGTCGCATCTATATCGACGTCAACGGCAGGGGGGAGGTCACGTTCCACGAAGGCTATCTGACCCGTAAGGAAGCGCGCAAGCGCGAAGCGGGTTCGGACGAAGGCACCGGGCGGACACCACCCGCACGCCCCGAGATCACCGCAGCCATGACCAGCTATGTTGATTTGCACCGCCACGCGGCAGTGCGTTCGGCGTTGGCGACCCAGCCTTCTCTGGCGCTGCGCGTCATGGTGGCCCATGCCATTTGTGGGTCGCCACTGTGGAGCGTCAAGGTGCAGGATCAGCGCAGCCGCAATGAGGCAGTGACGGAAAGCATCGAAACCAGCGTTGCCGAAGCCCGTTTTGATGAGCGACGCCGCGCCGTTCTGGCGGTGCTTGGCTTTGATCCGGAATCGCCAGAGGTGACCAAAGGCCATGAACCAAGGGACGGCATCACCGGTCTGTTCGCGCGGTTGCTC
>JANOAJ010000097.1:0-21958 GCA_031411035.1 Sphingomonadales bacterium | reverse complement strand
GGTGATCACAGTCAATCGCTGCCCTTGCGACGGGAATCGTCGCCCCTGCGCAGGCAGGGGCCCTTGGGGGAATTGGGTACCAAAGCGTCAAACAGGCCCCTGCCCTCGCAGGGGCGACATGGGTACTTTCATATCACCCGCCCAGCAGGCGCGCGGCGTGCGCCGCATGATAGGTCAGCACGCCGGAACAGCCCGCCCGGCGGAATGCCAGCAAGGTTTCCAGCACCAGCGCATCACGGTCCCCCGCCCCCGCTGCCGCCGCTGCCTCGATCATCGCATATTCGCCTGACACCTGATAAGCGAATACAGGCACTTCGAAGCGATCCTTCACGCGGCGCACGATATCGAGATAAGGCAGGCCCGGCTTCACCATCACGCTGTCCGCGCCTTCGGCCAGATCCAGCGCCACTTCACGCAGCGCTTCTTCAGTGTTGGCGGGATCCATCTGATAGGTTTTCTTGTCCCCTTTCAGCAGCCCGGATGATCCCACCGCATCTCGGAACGGGCCGTAAAAGGCACTCGCATATTTGGCGGCATAGGCCATGATCTGGACATTGGCATAGCCAGCCTCTTCCAGCACCGTGCGAATCGCGCCGACGCGGCCATCCATCATGTCAGAAGGCGCGATGATGTCCGCGCCCGCCGCTGCCTGATTAAGCGCCTGATCGACGAGGATGGCTGAGGTTTCGTCATTCAGCACATAGCCCCAGCTATCCACCAGCCCGTCATGGCCGTGCGCGGTATAGGGGTCGAGCGCGACATCCGTCAGCACACCCATGTCGCTGCCCAGTGCATCCTTGATCGCGCGGATGGCGCGACACATCAGATTATCGGGGTTGAGCGCTTCCCGGCCATCGTCCGTGCGCAATTTGTGCGGCGTGTTCGGAAACAGCGCGATCACGCCTATCCCGAGGTCATGCGCTTCCTTTGCCCGTTTCGCGATCAGATCGACTGACCAGCGCGAGACGCCAGGCAACGAGCCAATAGGTTCTTCCACATCATGGCCTTCGGTAACGAACAGCGGCCAGATCAGGTGCTGGGGCGCCAACGTGGTTTCGGCAACGAGCGCGCGGCTCCACGGAGCAGAACGGGTGCGGCGCAGGCGCAGCGCGGGGTAACGGGCATGGGTCATGCAACCTCACTAGCCGACTCGGTCATTCCGGCGAAAGCCGGAATCTCAATTTCTTTGTAGCCGCAAAGGACAAGCGGGATTCCGGCTTTCGCCGGAATGACGAAAACGGGGTATCCATTCCCATTTCCGCAATAGTGAAAATTAGCACAACCTTAGGCCATCGAGCGCTATAGGCTGGGCCCATGTTGTTGATGGCAGATGCACCAGCCGCTATGCAGGGGGCGCTGGCGGTGCGCCTTGTCCCCGCTGGCAGTGCGTCCGGGCCTGATGATCAGGAATGGGCGACGCTTGCCGCACGTGCCAGCGAGCCCAACGCCTATCATGAAAGCTGGTTCCTGCGCCCTGCCCTTGCGCATTTGCGGCGCGAGCGCGATGTCCGGCTGGCGGAAGCGCGGGACGCCGATGGCGTGTTGCGGGGATTGCTGCCCCTCACCTTGTACAGCCGATATGGCCGCTTGCGGGCGCATCACACCGCGAACTGGGCCCATTACCAATGCTTTATGGGCGCACCCCTGATCGACGCGGGACATGAAACCGCCTTCTGGGCCGCACTGTTGCAAGCGCTGGATGCCAGTGCATGGGCAGAGGGGTTTTTGAGCATTTCCGGGCTTTGCGAAGGCGGGCCGGTGCTGCTGGGGCTGGAAGCGGCGGCGGCCCAATCCGGGCGGTCGTGCCCCATTGTCCATCGCTATGACCGGGCAGCCCTTGCCAGTGATCTGGATGCGGACGCCTATCTGGAAAGCGCGGTGCGCGGCAAGAAGCGCAAGGAATTGCGTCGGCTTGGCAACCGACTGAGGGATATGGGAACGGTCGCGTTTCGCGTTCTGGAACATTCCGCACAAATCGCGGAATGGGCAGACACATTTCTGGCGCTGGAAGCTGCCGGCTGGAAAGGCGAAGACGGGGCCGCCCTGGGCAACACCCCGGAAACCGCCGCTTTTTTCCGTGAGATCGTCGGCGGTGCCTTCTCGGCAGGCAGGCTGGATTTCCAGCGGCTGGACCTGGACGGACGTGCGATCGCGATGCTGGTCAATTTCCGTACCCCGCCGGGAAGCTGGTCATTCAAGATCGCCTATGAAGAGGCGCTTGCCCGGTTTTCGCCCGGTGTATTGATTGAACTGGAAAATTTGCAGCGTGTGCTCGGAGATCCTCAGGTCAACTGGATGGACAGTTGCGCGGTCGAAAACCACCCGATGATTGACCGCTTGTGGATGGAACGGCGCGGGATTGTTCAGGTGAGCGTGCCGCTTTCGGGCGCAGCGCGTCGTCTTGTCTATAACGCCTGTCGCGCCGCGGAAACTGGCTCAGCGCGGCTACGCCGCCTGCTCGGGCGCGATTCCTGGTGAGCGAAATGCCCGCTTTTTCTGCCGAAGCGCTCGCGGTGCTGGATGCGGCCTATCCGGAACATATTGTCCGGTTGACACATGACCGCGCCGATCATCCCCTGCTGGCTTTGCCCGCGCTTGTTGAATTGGCAGCAACTCTACCCGCTGCCAGCGTCGAATATAATCCCGGTGCGCTTCCCATCGGCATCGCGCCCGAGGACGTGCCCTCGCCTCCGCTTTCGGTGGTGGAAACGATCAGATCTATTGAGGAAAACGGATCATGGATGGTGCTCAAGCGGATCGAGCAGCATCCAGACTATGCCGCTCTGCTGGCCGATACGCTGGCCGAGATTGCACCGATGGTGCGCGCGAAAACCGGCGCGATGCTGGGGACGGAAGGCTTTATCTTCATCTCGTCTCCGGGCGCGGTAACGCCTTTCCATCTCGATCCCGAACATAATATCCTGCTTCAGATCCGGGGCAGCAAGGTGATGACGGTGTTTGACGTGCGCGATGAGGCAATTGTCAGCCCGCAGGCACATGAGGCGTTTCATCTGGGCAAACAGCATCGCAATCTGGTGTGGCGGGATGACTATGCCGTGCGCGGCGCGGCGCATGCCCTGAGCCCGGGCGACGCGATATATGTGCCGGTCAAATCACCACACTGGGTGCAGAACGGGCCGGAAGTGTCGATCTCCCTCTCCGTCACCTGGCGATCCGAATGGAGTTATGAGGAAGCGGACGCGCGAGCGATGAACCATTTCCTGCGCACGCTTTCCGCCAATCCCGCCAGCCCCAAACGCTGGCCGGGCAGCAACAAGCCTAAGTCCTTGGCCTACCGCGTGTTACGCAAGGCGGGGATAGCCGGAAGGCACTGAACCGCGCTATAGCACATAGGGTGAACGAATCACCCGAGACCCGTCCGCGCAAGATCATCCATATTGACATGGATGCCTTTTTCGCGAGCGTAGAACAGCGCGATGACCCGGAGTTGCGGGGCCGGCCCGTCGCTGTCGGGGGCTTGGGCGAACGCGGTGTTGTGGCGGCGGCCAGTTACGAGGCGCGACGGTTCGGCGTGCGATCTGCAATGGCATCGGCGCAGGCGCGGCGGCTGTGCCCTGAACTGATTTTCGTGCCGCACCGCTTTGACGTCTATCGCACGGTATCACGCCAGATTCGCGAGATTTTCCTTGATTACACGCCACTCGTCCAGCCGCTCTCGCTCGATGAGGCCTATCTGGATGTGACGGACAATCTGAAAGGCATTCCCTCTGCCACGCACATTGCCGAAGAAATCCGCAGGCGCATCCGCGAAGTGACCGGGCTGACCGCATCGGCGGGCGTCAGTTACAACAAGTTCCTCGCCAAGATCGCGTCAGACGTGAACAAGCCAGACGGCATCTGCGTGATCACCCCTGCGCAGGGGGCAGATTTTGTTGCCGCGCTGCCCGTGCGCAAATTCTACGGCGTCGGCCCCGCGACGGCAGCGAGGATGGAGAGGCTGGGCCTGGTGCTGGGCAGCGACGTGCGCGCGCAGAGCCGGGCGTTTCTCGACGGGCATTTCGGCAAGGCTGGCGGCTATTATTACTGGGCCTCTCGCGGGATCGACAACCGCGCGGTCAACCCCAACCAGGAACGCAAGTCGATCGGCTCGGAAACCACGTTCGGCCAGTATCTGACCAGCTTCGACGCCTGCATGGAAGAACTCCGCCCCCTGATCGCCTCTGTCTCCCGGCATTGTCACAAGCATGAAACCGGCGGACGGACGGTAACCCTCAAACTGCGCTATGCCGATTTCCGGACCGTGACCCGCAGCCGCAGCGGCACAGTACCCGTAAGCGATGCCGCTGCCATCGAAGATATCGTCGCGCAATTGCTGCACGGATTGATGCCCTTGCCCCAGGGCGTGCGCCTGCTGGGCGTGACTCTCCACAATCTCGGGACGGAGGACAGCACACAACCTGCCCTCCCGCTTGACGCCGCTCTTGTGTAAGGGCGCGGACATCATGACTGATTCCCTGACCGTCGCGGCGCTGTACAAGTTCGCCCGCTTTGATGATCCAGCAGCGCTTCGCCAACCGCTGCTGGACGCCTGCATCGCGAGCGGCATCAAAGGCACGATCCTGCTCGCCCGCGAAGGCGTGAATGGAACAGTGGCGGGCAGCGCATCCGGGATCGCCGCGACCATCGACCATATCCGCGCCCTGCCTGGCTGTGCTGATCTAGACGTCAAATATTCCCACGCGCAAACCCCGCCGTTTTACCGGATGAAAGTGCGCATCAAGAAGGAGATCGTCACGCTGGGCGTTCCCGGCATTGATCCCGCCACCGAAGCTGGCACTTATGTGACCCCCGAAAACTGGAACGCCCTGATCGCCGATCCAGACACGATCCTGATCGACACCCGTAACGATTATGAAGTGGCCATCGGCACCTTCACGGGCGCTGTTGATCCGCGCACGGTCAGCTTCAGTGATTTCCCCGCCTGGTTTCGCGCCAACCGCGCCGCTCTGACCGAGGGCCGCATTCAGCCAAAGATCGCAATGTTCTGCACCGGCGGCATACGCTGTGAGAAATCCACGGCGTTCCTCAAGGCCGAAGGACTGGAGGATGTCTATCACCTCCAAGGTGGCATATTGCGCTATCTGGAAGAGGTGCCTGCGGGGCAGAGCCTTTGGGAAGGCGAATGCTTCGTGTTCGACCAGCGTGTTTCCGTGGGGCAAGGGCTGGCGCTGGGCAGCTATGCGATGTGCCACGCCTGCCGCCGCCCCCTGCGTTCGCCCGATCTGCAATCACCCCTTTATGTGAAAGGCGTCTCCTGCCCGGCCTGTCATGACGAGCGTGATGATGCGCAGCGGCAGCGCTATGCCGAACGGGAGAAACAGGTTGCGCTGGCCGCCCGCAAGGGGCGCGAGCATATCGGCGTCGATCCGCGCGCGTTGGACAAGGGCGGTGACGCCGGATAGGAGCCGCCTATGGCCCGCAAATTTCTTTACATCGTCGCAATCATCATTGCCCTGATCATCGCAGCGGCACTCGCTTACCGCCTGTTCGGGGTGCAACTGATGCGCGCCGCCATGGTGCCCACCGCAGAATTCAAGGCGCCTGCACCCGTCATTACCGATGCCTATGCCCCGGCGGGCATGTGGATCGCGCGGCCTGATCTGGCGGACGATCCATCTCGTTGGCTTCCTCCAGGTGTCGAAAAGACGCCCGCTGGCAGGGCAGCGGTCTTCTTCATTCACCCGACATCCTATCTCAGCCGCGCCGCGTGGAACGCCCCGCTGGATGACAAGGAAGCCAATGAACGCGCGGCCCTGTTCGTGCGCGGGCAGGCCAGCAGCTTTACCGAGGCAGGCGATGTCTGGGCACCCCGTTACCGGCAGGCGACATTCGGGGCCTTCCTGACCAGCGAAGCCACGGCACAACTGGCACTGGACGCCGCCTATGCCGATGTCCTTGCCGCGTTTGACAGTTTTGTTGCCAGCATTCCCGCCGACCAGCCCATCATCCTTGCCGGACACAGCCAGGGCGCGCTGCACCTTACCCGGTTGCTGAAAGACCGGGTGGCAGGCAAGCCGATCGCGAAGCGGATCGTGGCGGCCTATGTGATCGGCTGGCCGGTATCAGTGACGGCTGACATGCCTGCCCTCGGTCTTCCGGCTTGCGAAACGGCGGCAGCCACTGGCTGTATCCTTTCCTGGCAGAGCTTTGCCGAACCGGCAGACCCGGAACTGATCCTCCAGACCTACGACGCCAGCACGGGCCTCACTGGCCAGTCACGCAAGGGCAGTGCCATGCTGTGCGCCAACCCGTTGACCGGCACGCCGAACAGCGCCGCCCCCGCCAGCGCCAATCTGGGGACGACGGTTCCTTCGGCTGACTTCAAGACGGCAACGCTGGAAAAGGCCAGCGTTCCGGCACGTTGCGACGGGCGGGGCTTCCTGTTGATCGGGGAACCGCCCGAACTTGGCCCTTATGTCCTGCCGGGCAACAATTATCATGTCTATGATTTCAGCCTGTTCTGGTCGAACATACGTGCAGATGCCGCGCGACGGCTGGCAGCCTTTGAAACGAAATGATCACCGCATCCGCCGCCGAATTCTCCGCAACATTTCCGATGGGCGGGCGGCTGATCGGCCTTGATGTCGGCACCAAAACCATAGGGACCGCGCTGTGCGACGCTAGCTGGAGCTTTGCCACCCCCGCCACCCTGATCCGCCGCACCAAGTTCGCGGCAGACAAGGCTTCATTGGCCGCACTTATTGCGCGCGAATCAGTCAAAGGCATTGTCTCCGGCCTGCCACTCAGCATGGACGGAACCGACTCCCCGCGCACCCAGTCCGTCCGCGGTTTCGCCCGCAATATTGAAGATATGGGCCTGCCCATTCTGTTATGGGATGAACGCTGGTCAACCCAAGCCGTCCAGCGTGCGATGATCGCCGCTGACTTGTCCCGCGCCAAACGGGCAGAGCGCGTGGACAATGCCGCCGCCGCCTATATCCTACAGGGCGCGATTGATGCTCTGGTCAACGCCTGAGGCTTGCGCTAGGGCAGCGCTTTAATGACATCGACAGCCCCCTTCCCGCACCGGCACCTGCTCGGTATCGCTGGCTTGCAGCCGCACGAGATTTCTTTCCTGCTCGATGAAGCGGAAACCTGGGTGGCAATGAACCGCCAGGCGGCCAAGCATGATGACAGGTTGTCCGGCCTTACCCAGATCAATGCCTTTTTTGAAAACTCCACGCGCACCCTGCTGAGTTTCGAAATCGCGGGCAAAAGGCTCGGTGCCGATGTCGTGAACATGCACGCCGCCCAGTCCAGCGTGAAAAAGGGTGAAACCCTGATCGACACCGCCATCACCCTGAACGCGATGCGCGCGGACGTGATTGTGATCCGCCACCAGAGTTCCGGCGCCGTCGCCCTGATTGCCGACAAGGTGGATTGCCCTGTTCTCAACGCGGGCGACGGGCGGCATGAACACCCCACCCAGGCATTGCTTGATGCCCTCACCATTCGCCGCCGCAAAGGCGCCATTCAGGGCCTCAAGATTGCCATCTGCGGCGATGTGCTCCACAGCCGGGTGGCGCGCTCGAACATTTTGGCGCTCACGTCGCTGGCTGCTGAAGTGCGGGTCGTGGCGCCCCGCACCCTGTTACCACCGGCCATCGAGGCGATGGGGGTAACTCCCTTCACAGATATGGATGCCGGGCTGGACGGTGTGGATGTGGTGATGATGCTGCGCGTCCAGAATGAGCGGATGGATGGAGCCTTCATTCCGTCTGCCCGTGAGTTTCACGCACTTTACGGACTGACTTACGAACGGCTGAAACGTGCCAAGCCCGATGCACTGGTGATGCACCCCGGCCCGATGAACCGGGGCGTGGAAATTGCCAGCAATGTGGCCGATGATGTCAATCGATCGGTGATTGCCGAACAGGTGGAAATGGGCGTTGCCGTGCGCATGGCCTGCCTTGACGTGCTGACCCGCAACCAGCGCGGGGTGGCGGCATGACACAGGCACTCACCATTACAGGCGGCCTCGTGATTGATCCGGCCGGGGATGTCTCCGCCCGGTCGGTTACGATTTCGGGGGACCGGATCTCCGCGACTGCAGATGCCGCTGCACCCGCCCTTGAGGCCAATGGCAAGCATGTTGCGCCCGGCATTGTCGATCTGGGCGTGTTCGCGGTGGACAAGCCCGCATTCATTGCAGGCGGGATTACGCGGGTAGCGTTGATGCCCGATTCCAGTCCGCCGCTTGATGACCCCGGATTGGTGCAGCGCGCTGCCCTTGCTGCCAAACCGGACCTGTGGGTGCATCCGCTGGGTGCGGCAACGCGCGGGCTTGAGGGCCGTGAACTCGCGGAATATGCGCTGATGGCGCGGGCCGGCGCCAAAGCCATTGCCACTGGCCGAAGCTGGATTGCCGATTCAGGCGTGATGCGCCGGGTTCTGGACTATGCCGCGACATTGGGGCTGACAGTCATTACTCATGCCGAGGACGGCGGGCTGTCTGCCCATGCTGTCGTCACCGACGGAGAAACCGCCACGCGACTTGGGCTGGCAAGCGCCCCTGCTGTTGCCGAAGCGATGGCGATTGCCCGGGATGTGGCGCTGGCCGAGCTGACCGGCGCGCGCTTGCATTTCCGTCAGGTGACAACGGCAAAAGGGCTCGAACTTGTTCGCCGCGCCAAGTCAGGCGGCTTGCCCGTGACATGCGGCATATCGCCTGCGCATCTGTTCCTGTCTGACAATGCGGTCACGAACTTCCGCACATTTGCGCGCCTCTCTCCCCCTTTGCGCGCAGAAGACGACCGGCTGGCCTGTATCGACGCAGTGAAAGACGGCACGATTGACGTGCTGTGTTCGGCCCACGACCCCTGTGGGCCGGAAGCCAAGCGCCTGCCTTTCGCCGATGCCGCACCCGGTATGGCGGGAGCCGAAACGCTGTTACCGCTGGGCCTTGGGCTGGTGCGCGACGGCGTGATCGCCCTGCCCCGCCTGTTTGCGCTGCTGTCAGTCAATCCTGCCCGGATACTGGGCGTTGAAGGGGGATCGCTGGCCCCGGGAGCCGCCGCCGATCTGGTGATTTTCGATGCGAACGCACCGTGGATCATTGATGGTGACACATTCGCGGGTGCCGCCGACAACACGCCGTTTGACCGGATGCCCACCCAGGGCCGCGTCATTGCGACCATCAAGGGCGGACGGATATTGGGTTAGCGGCGGGAGGCGATCATGGTCCCGCCATTGCCGCGACGCGCCCACTGGATCGGCGTATCTCCGGCAACCGAGCGGACAAAGCATTGTCCGCCCGCGGCTTTCACTCTGGCGCAGACCAGACCGGCGGCCTTCCGTGTCGTGAAACCGGATACCGACAGGCGATAGAATGACCCTGCTTTCACCTTTACGCGCGCACTGACGGGCTGATAACCGGCCAGCTCGGCGAGTTTGCCCGTGTGGCGGTTCCACGCGGTCTGTGCGACGCTGGCATTGTCATAAGCCCCAAGCTGGACAACAAATTTGCCACTTTCCACGGCCCGGACAACCGGGCGGCTGGCGGGCTCAGCCATCGCGGTTGGGCGCTTGGCGGGAACGACAGCCTGTTTGACTGGTGCGGAAACGGCCTTGATCAACGGGGCCGAAGCAACCGGCTTGGCGGGAAGAGGCTGGGCAATCTCGCGCGGTACGTCAAAAACAGGCGCCGGTGCGGCAGGCGCGACGGGTGCTGCGGCTGCAACAACAACGGGTGCCGCTTCAACGCTGGCTTCCGCCACCCGAACCGGCTCGACCGGCGCGGCGTGTGGCGCGGCAGCCAGAGCCTCTGGCGCAGCCACCGGGGAAACGTTCAGAGCAAGCTGCGCGGGCTGCCCTGCATCAGCAACAGGCTGGATTCCCAGAACACCGGCAACCTGATCCCAGGCAGCGCGCGGATGGGCCATCTGGGCCCAACTGGCGAGGCGATCATTGACCAGTTCAGGGGCAAGATCCTGCGATGCCACCCGTCGCGCTTCGCTCCACCGATTGGCAAGTGCGTAGGAAAGGGCGAGATTCTGGCGAACGCGTGCGCCAGCGCCGGGCGCGCGCGCCGAGGCTTCAAGCGCCGCGACGCCGCCCGACACATCGCCGGAAAGCGCCAGCGCCAGACCATAATCGGCGGCATCAAGCTGATCCCGATTCTCTTCGATCAGGCTGATCGCATCCTGATAAGCGCCGCGCGCCGCTTTCATCAGCGCCAGATTGAGTGCGGCGCGGCCGTTGGAGGGATTAAGCGCCAGCGCGTCGGCGAAGCTCGTCTCCGCGCCGCGCAGGCGGCCATTGGCCAGATAGGCACGGCCCAGCAGAAAGCGCAGATTCGCGTCATTGGGAGACCGGGCAACGGCAGTTTCCGCCCAGCGCACGGCATTGGCCTTGTCAGCCTTTGCGCTGGCGAGCAGCTTGGTGGCCTTGGCCGCATATTTGCCCGCTTCCGCAGCGGTGCCGGATGCGGTTGCGGCTGAACCATAACCGATTGGCCCGGCAGCCATCAGGCCCATGCCCATGACGAAAGTGGAAGCAGCGATGCGAGCGGTCTTGGAGGGGGTCATTGCGGTTCTCCGGATAAAATCGTGGTGATCGGATCAGTGCTGGGCAGTGAAGCGATCAAGATCGCCCTGCCGATCAAGAAATTCGTCGAGCGCCTGCGTGACGATCTGCTGGGCGGAACGATGGCGCACCGCGCAGACCAGACGAAGGCGAAGATGACGCTCTCCATCCAGACGCAGGGTAAATGCGGACTTGCCCTTGCTGCCTGGCGCGGCGCGCGCGGCACTCTTGCCGGTGCTGGTGGCGACAGGCTCTGGCATGACCGGCGCGGGTGGTGTGAATTCCCGGGCCAGTTGTTCCTGCTGGATCACCACCGCAGGTGGCGCGACAGGTTCCGGCACGGACAGGCCGTAAAGCGATGTCGGCTCAGACGGGGTCACTTCATGCCCCATGTCGTTCCAGCCCAGATCGTCATGCACTTCGGCGAGCGGGGCATGGTCAGGCTCGGTATGAGTGAAGTTGTAATTCTGGGGACGCATGGCGGGCTTTGCGTGGCCCTTGCGCGCAAGCAGGGTTGAAGACAGCGACGCGATCGGTTTTGGTTCGGCCATGATCATCTCCCCTTACTGACCAACGCCACGCCGACCGAAGCCGACTGCCGTTGCGCGGGGGTGATAGGCGGCGTGCTGTTGCGCGCCGGGCGCGGCAAACACGGTGCGACGGAAATTCTTTTCGAGGCGGTCAGCCATATAGCGCCACAACTCCTCGATCTCGGCCGCCGAACGCCCGCCGGGATCAATTTCCATGACGGTTCGGCCGTCAATCATTGAGGCGGCATAATCGGTGCGGTGATGGAGCGTGACGGGCGCCACTGTACCATGCTGCGAAAGCGCGACAGCGGCTTCGTAAGTGATCTTGGCTTTGGGCGTGGCCCCGTTCACCACAAAGATCAGCGGCTTTCCGGCACGTTCGCACAAGTCCACTGTCGCGCCGACGGCGCGCAGGTCATGCGGGCTGGGTCGTGTCGGGATGACAATCAGTTCGGCCACCGCAATCACGCTCTGAATCGCCATGGTAATGGCGGGCGGGGTATCGATCACGGCCAGCTTGAAGCCCTGCTGGCGCAGCACTTCCAGATCGGAAGACAGGCGCGCCACAGTGGTTTGCGCAAAGGCCGGAAGCTCCGTCTCCCGCTCGTTCCACCAGTCCGCGAGCGAGCCTTGAGGATCGATATCAATCAGTACCACCGGGCCCGCCCCGGCGCGCTGCGCCTGTACGGCCAAATGGCCCGACAAAGTTGTCTTGCCAGACCCACCTTTTTGCGATGCCATCGCCAGAACGCGCATGGAATATCCTTGAAGTTGCGAAATTTCAGCCGCTGGATGCCACGCAGATGGATAAAATCCGGTTAACATCCCGAGGCGCTCCATCGAAAAATCGAGAAATTTGCGCGCGCTGTTTTGCTAACGCCGCGTTAACCATGTCTGCCTATATCCCTGCGCGAAACAGTCGCGTGGCGACGCACGGGAATGTGGCGATGACGATGAAAAAAGTTGCGTTGGGTCTGGCATTACTGTGGGCAGGCGCTGCCATGCCCGCCTTTGCCGATGTGAAGGGCGGCGTTGATGCCTGGGACCGCGGAGACTATCCCAAGGCCGTATCCGTCTGGCGTCCGCTGGCGATTGCGGGTGATGCGGATGCCCAGTTCAACCTTGGCCAGGCCTACAAGCTGGGGCGCGGCGTGCCCGCTGACCTGAGGATCGCGCAAGACTGGTACGCCCGGTCTGCTGCGCAGGGTCATCAGCGCGCCGAGGATAATCTGGGGCTGGTGATGTTCCAGAATGGCGACCGGCAAAAGGCGCTTCCCTTTATCAACAAGTCGGCAGACCGTGGCGATCCGCGCGCGCAATATGTTCTGGGTACAGCCCTGTTCAATGGCGATCTGCTGAAGAAGGACTGGGTTCGCGCCTATGCGCTGATGACGCGCGCGTCTGCCGCTGGGCTGGCCCCGGCTTCGGCGAGTCTTGCCCAGATGGACAAATATATTCCGCTCGAGCAGCGACAGAAGGGGCTTTCCCTCGCGCGTGAGCTGGAAATCGCATCCAGCCGACCAGTCATGGAAGATCCCGCCCCCGTGCGCCCGGTGCGTTCGGAGAGCGGGTCAATTCGGGCCCAATCCCTGCCACCTTCACAAAGTGCGGCACCGGAAGCCTCGCCCCCCAAGCCGGTAAAGACCGCCATGGCTGCGCCAAAGCCCCAACCCGCTGCCGTCAAAGCGCCTGCGCCAGCTAAACCGGCAGCATCACTTTCCGGCCCATCATGGCGCATCCAGCTTGGCGCGTTTGGCGACCAGGGCAATGCCCGCACGCTCTGGACCGGGCTTGAAAAGCGCGTGGCAGCGCTCGGGAATTTGCAACCCTATATGGTCAAGGCAGGCACGGTAACCCGGTTGCAGGCCGGGCCGCTGGCGTCCAGAGCCGCAGCGGAGCACGCCTGCGCGTCGGTGAAAGCCGCCGGACAAGGCTGCCTTGTCGTGGCACCTTAGCCCTTTCGCCCGCACTTTCCTCTCGCTAACACCGGCTCCACAAGAAACGGGAGACGGATATGAAAATCAAGGCCGCGTTGGATGCCGCCGTGAACAGTGGCAAGATTGCCGGGGCCGTTGCGGTTGTCGGCAATCGCGCGGGTGTAGTGGCGACAGCCACCGCCGGAGTGCGTGATCCCGCCAATGATGCGGCGATGACAATTGACACGGTCTTCCAGATCGCTTCGATGACCAAAGCGATCACTTCCGTGGCCGCGATGCAGCTTGTCGAGCGTGGTTTGCTCTCACTCGACGCCCCCATTGGCGATCTTTTGCCGGAATTGGCGGGCGCGCATGTCATTGACGACTTTGGCGATGACGGCGCGCTGATTCTCCGCCCCTCCGCGCGCCCGATTACCTTGCGCCATTTGCTGACCCACACTTCCGGCTTTGGCTATGATTTCATGAGCGGAACCATGCTTCGCTCTCGCGGGCCAAACCCGCCCGCGCCCGGCAGCCTGGCTTCGCTCAACGCCCATCTGCTGTTTGATCCCGGTGCGCGTTGGGAATATGGCATCAGCACGGATTGGGCGGGTCGTGCCGTGGAAGCGGCCAGCGGACAATCACTCGGTGACTATATGGCGAGCGCCATTTTCAGGCCGCTTGGCATGAACGACACCAGTTTCTGGCCCGATCCTGCGCAACAAGCGCGCCGCGCCGCGCTGCTTTCGCGTCAGGACGATGGCAGTTTTGCACCCTTTCCCGTCGAGATTGGGGGTGGAGATGCAGCCGAATTCCAGTCGGGCGGCGGCGGCCTCTATTCTACGGCCGCAGATTATCTCCGGTTCGTGCGGATGATCCTGAACGGGGGAAGCCTGGATGGTGCGACAATCGTAACGTCCGAAACAGTGGCGGAGATGTCAAAAAACCAGATCGGCGACATTCCCGCCGGCAAGATGGACAGCATCGTGCCGCAATTCGCTTTTGCCAATGAAATGTTCCCGGATATGCACAAGGGCTGGGGCCTTGGCTTTCTGATCAATCCCGAACCCGGCCCAGATGGCCGCGCGGCGGGCAGTCTGGCCTGGGCGGGAATTGCCAACAGCTATTACTGGATTGACCCCGCCAATGATGTGGCCGCCGTGATCATGATGCAGTTCCTGCCCTTCGCTGATCCGGCAGCATGGGACGTGCTGGGCGCCTTCGAGCGCGCGGTGTACGCTGGCTAAATGCACTCGTCGCAGCGGTCGCCCGGACGAGGAAGACGACGCGGCGTTTTCCCCACCCCCTAACCCGGCGTTAACCCCGCCTCTCCAAATCCCTAACTGTCTGTAAACCCAGTCTTTACGGGCTTCGTATAGACAGCGGGGTTCAGGATAACCGCGCCTCGGGTTTGAGGGGCGCTGGCGAAGGGACAGGTTATGGCAAGCATTGCAACCGCGCAGGAACGGGGAAGCGGCGCAGCGGACGTGCTGGCGCGGCTGGCGGATGCGGAAGGCAGTTTCGGACATCGTTATCTGACGTCGCCAGAATTGACTTCGGGCAAGTTCGCCACACGCAATCTGGCCGATGCCGTGCATTTCCTCTGCACTTTGCATGGCCGTCATCCTGGCGTGCTGGATCATGCCGCCCTTCACACCGCACATGATGCCGCGCGCGGCTGGTTGCTGAAGGCCGTGGACGGCTTTGTGAATGAACGGTCCGTGCTGGCAAAGCTGGTGGTGGCGGTTGGCCCGCTGCCTTCGACGCCGGGCCAGGCCGAAAGCGAATCAGCCGTGAATGCCCAGCGCCAAGCGCTGGATATGCTGGCCCAATCTGATCGTGATGGCTGTGCGCTGGGTTCCGCCCTCTCTTTGGTTCTGGATTGGAACGCCGTGCGCGGCGCGCTGGATACGATTGCCAACCGTCTTGGTGTGATGATTCCGGAATCGACTCTGCCGGATCGCGCGGAAACGCTGGAAGTGGCGACCAATGTTGCGGTGACGCCGGGTATCGAACGTGCAATGGCTTTTGGCGCGCAACAATTGCTCGGCCAGCATCGCGGCCTGTGGGATCTGCTCGAAGCCCGACAGATTGCGCGCGGCGAGTATTGATTTCCGCAACAACCCTCGCTAACGGCCCGCCCGTGATGAAGATGACCATTACCAAGCGCATTATCAAAACGACCGCTCCGGCGGGCGTTTTCCTGTGCGCGGGTGTCATCCACACCTGACAATCGGAAAACCAGCCCCGCCGGACACGGACGGGGCCAGCATCAGGTGCCGCCGTCCTTTCCGGCTCAACGAAAGGAAATACCTATGAGCTTGAATTCAAATTCGTCGCCCCTGCGCAGGCAGGTGTCCTTGGCAGAATCAGGTGCCCATGCGTCCAACAGGCCCCTGCCCGCGCAGGGGCGACGGGAACTTTCCATCGCCATTGTCGGCGCGACAGGTGCTGTGGGAGTGGAATTGCTCCGCTGTCTGGAAGCGCGTGATGTGCCGGTGCGGGAATTGCGGCTGCTCGCCTCGGCGCGCTCTGCCGGTCAGACGCTCGATTTTCATGGCGTGCCGGTTACGGTTGAGGAACTGACCGAATACAGCTTCGCCGGGATGGACGCGGTTCTGTTCTCGGCGGGTGCAACCATTTCCCGCAGGTTCGCGCCGTTCGCCGTTCAGGCGGGTGCCGTGGTGATCGACAACAGCTCGGCCTTCCGGATGCTGCCTGATGTGCCGCTGGTCGTGCCTGAGGCCAACGGCGATACGATGGACGCGCATCAGGGCATCATCGCCAATCCCAATTGTGTGGCGGCCATCATGTGTGTGGCACTCGCCCCGCTGCACCGCGCGCACCCGATCCGCAGGGTTCAGGCCGCAACCTATCAGTCCGCGTCCGGTGCCGGAGCCGCCGCGATGGAGGAACTGCGTCAGGCGACAGCTGCCGCCCTGGAAGGCCGGGACTTTGCGCCCAGGGTGCTGCCCCATCCTTACGCCTTCAACCTGTTCAGCCATAACGCCGATGTGGAAGCCGATAGCGGCTATAATGGCGAGGAAATGAAGGCGGTTGCCGAAACCCGCCGTATCCTTGACGTGCCAGACCTGCCCATTGGCATCACCTGTGTCCGGGTGCCCGTGCTGCGCGCCCACTCAATGGCGCTCAGCGTCACGTTCGACGCGCCCCTTTCACCTGACGACGCCCGCCGCTTGCTGGCCGAGGCGCCGGGCGTGCGCGTGGTGGACGACCGGGCCGCAAATCATTTCCCCATGCCTTCCGAAGCAAGCGGCGCGGACGATGTTCTTGTCGGCCGCCTGCGCACCGATATGGGTGATCCGAGCGGCAAGACGCTGGCGATGTTTGTGGCCGGGGATCAGCTTCTTAAGGGGGCCGCGCTCAATGCGGTGCAGATATTGGAGATGTGGCGCGACCGGGGGTGATTTTCGGCGCATTGATCACGCAGAGAGGGAGAGGAGCCCGGCACAAACCTCCTTCCTCTCTGCGGGCTCTGCGCGAACCACATGCCAACTGCCAACTGCAAAGTTGAATAGAGGCCGGGTTGGTCATAGGGGCATGGGCACTGGCTCCGGCTGCCAGTATCATCAGCGAGGCTCCATGCCCTTCCCCCATTTCGACACCACTGCCTTCCTGCGCGATTATTGGCAGAAAAAGCCGCTGCTGATCCGCAATCCGTGGGGGGCATGGCGCAATCCGCTTGATCCCGACGAACTTGCCGGGCTGGCGTGCGAAGAGGGGGTGGAATCGCGCCTCATCACCCAGACGCGCGAGACATGGGAAGCCGAACACGGCCCCATCCCGGAAACCCGCTTCGGCACGCTCGGCAAGGTGCCGTGGACGCTGCTGGTGCAGGCGGTTGACCAGCATGTGCCCGAAGTCGCTGCGCTGATTGATCCGTTCCGCTTCGTGCCGAACTGGCGGATCGATGATGTGATGGTCAGCTATGCCAGCGATGGCGGCGGCGTGGGGCCGCATTTTGACCAGTATGACGTATTCCTGATCCAGGGCCTTGGCACACGCCGCTGGCAGGTAGGGGCGCTGTGTGACGCGGACACCGAATTGCTTCCGCACGACGATCTGCGGCTGCTCGCGCAATTTGAAGCGACACAGGAATGGCTGCTGGAACCCGGTGACATCCTCTACGTCCCGCCCCGCATCGCGCATAATGGCGTGGCCGTGGGCGATGATTGCATGACCTATTCCATCGGCTTTCGCGCGCCGGCCAGAAGCGAGCTGATCGCGCACTATGCGGACGAGGTTCTGTCCCGCCTGAGCGAGGATGATCGCTATACCGATCCGGATTTGCGGGCGCAGGAGCACCCCGGCGAGATTGCTGCCGAGGCACTGACCCGTCTGCATGCGATGATCACCGAAGCTCTGGCAGACCGCGAAGCCTTCGCGCGCTGGTTCGGCGAATTCACCACCATGCCCAAATATCCCGAAAACGTGTGGGAACCCGAAACGGCTCTGGAAATCCCGGAATTGCGCGCGCGCCTTGCCGGGAACGAATTGCTCAGTCGCAATCCGGACAGCCGCTTCTCCTTTGTGCGGAAGGATGCGGGGTCACTGACGCTGTTTGTCGATGGGGAGAGTTTTGACTGTACCGGGGACGCATGTGCACTGGCGGAGCTGCTTTGCGGGCAGGGCCGGATGGCGGTTGATACGAAATCCGACACAGCAATGGAGCTGATCGTGGCGCTGTTCAATCTGGGCAGCGTGGAATTCGCGCCGGAAGAGTGAAGCGCGCCGGGATCAGAGAAGACGTGCCGCTCTCTCTTCCCACTTCCCCAACCCGATCCCGTCAACATTCCAGTCCCCGATCCCCCACCGCACGAGCCTGAGCGTCGGATGCCCCACAGCGGCTGTCATCCGGCGGACCTGGCGGTTGCGGCCTTCGCGGAGAGTGAGCATGATCCAGCAATCGGGCACAGTCTTGCGGAAGCGCACCGGAGGATCGCGGGGCCAGAGGGATGGATCATCGATACGCGCCGCCCCGGCAGGACGCGTCATGCCGTCTTTCAGGCGGACGCCGCAGCGAAGTGCTTCGAGCGCATCGTCCGTCACATCGCCTTCCACTTGCACAAGATAGGTTTTGGGCAGCTTGAATTTCGGATCGGCAATCTGCGCCTGCAAGCGGCCATCATCCGTCAGCAGCAACAGTCCCTCACTGTCCAGATCCAGCCTTCCTGCTGGGTAAACGCCCGGCACGTCGATGAAGTCCGACAGAGTCTGGCGGCCTGATCCCGCCGTGCCGCGATCCGTAAACTGGCACAGCACGCCATATGGCTTGTTGAACAGGATCAGGCGGGACATGGGGCGGGCTATATGGCCGGGCGGCGGGTTTGTCCTGACGATTTTGGCAGGGAGGTCTCTTCGCCGCAATTTCCCGCTTGCACCCTCCCCCCCCTTTTGCCATCGCAGAACCCAACTTTCCGTTTACGTCAAAGGAATCCGCGAAGATGCGCTTTACCGGCACCAAAGACTATGTCGCCACCGATGATCTGAAAGTGGCGGTAAACGCGGCTGTCACGCTGCGCCGCCCGCTGCTTGTGAAAGGTGAACCCGGCACCGGCAAAACCGTGCTGGCCGAAGAAATTGCGCTGGCAATGGGCGCGCCGCTGATCACCTGGAACATCAAATCCAGCACCAAGGCGCAGCAGGGGCTGTATGAATATGATGCCGTTGCCCGCTTGCGCGATGGCCAGTTGGGCGATGAACGGGTGCATGACATCCGCAACTACATCAAAAAGGGCAAACTGTGGGAAGCCTTCACCGCGCCCGAGCTGCCCGTGCTGCTGATCGACGAAATCGACAAGGCGGACATCGAGTTCCCCAACGATCTGTTGCAGGAACTCGACCGGATGGCGTTCGATGTGTACGAAACGCACGAAACCATCGCGGCGAAGGAACGCCCGATTGTGATCATCACATCTAACAATGAAAAGGAACTGCCCGACGCCTTTCTGCGCCGCTGTTTCTTCCATTACATCAAATTCCCGGATCGCGAGACGATGCAGGCGATCATCGACGTGCATTTCCCCGGCATCCAGAAAATCCTGGTCAGCAAGGCAATGGACATTTTCTACGAAGTCCGCGACGTGCCGGGCCTGAAGAAAAAGCCTTCCACTTCGGAGTTGCTCGACTGGCTGAAGCTGCTGCTGGCCGAAGACATGCCGCTGGACGTGCTGCAAAACCGCGACCCGACCAAAGCCATCCCCCCCCTCCACGGCGCGCTGCTGAAGAATGAGCAGGATGTGATGCTGTTTGAACGGCTGGCGTTCATGGCAAGAAGGCAGGGGTGAATTTGCTTGATTGGAACTTAGCAAGAACATATAGTTTGACAACGTTCCACGCGGGGAGATTGCGGTGAAATCCATTGAACTCTTTGCGGGTGCGGGCGGGCTGGGTCTGGGCAGTCATCTGGCCGGCGCGCAACCGCAATTGATCGTGGAGCGTGACCGGTGGTGCTGCGCCACATTGCGGCGCAATGCGGCGTCTGGGTGGCCGGAACCCATTGAGGGCGACATTCGCAGTGTCGATTTTCGGGCGCATGAGAGCACAATTGACCTCGTAACGGGTGGCCCACCGTGCCAGCCCTTCTCGCTTGGCGGGAAGCACAAGGCCCATGATGATCATCGCGATATGTGGAGCGAAGCCGTGCGCGCAGTGCGGGAGACACAGCCGCGCGCATTTGTTTTCGAGAACGTCAAAGGGCTGACTCGGGGCAGTTTTTCTGCCTATTTCAGCTATGTCACCCTGCAACTCACTTATCCTGAAATCACCCGTAGCGATAACGAAGCTTGGCCCGATCATCTGGCACGCCTTGAGCAACACCACAGTTCTGGCAGACGAACCGGTCTTCAGTATCAGGTGATCCCGCCGCGCGTGCTGAATGCCGCTGACTTTGGTGTACCGCAAAAGCGGGAACGCGTGTTCTTCATCGGATTTCGCGACGACATTTGTGCCAACTGGTCATTTCCCAAAGCAACGCATAGCCTTGAGGCATTGCAACAGGCTCAGTCCGAGCGGGGAGCCTATTGGGATTTGTATCGCCTGCCGCGTCGGCACCGCATGCCAAATCGCCCGGTGCGGGATGAAGCGGCAGCCGCTCTGGAACCATGGAAAACTGTTCGTGATAGTTTTGCCGATTTGCCCGATCCGGAGAAACATCCAAAGGCCGCCGCGCATTTCCTCAATCACCGTTTCCAGCCCGGTGCGCGCACCTATCCCGGCCACACCGGAAGCCCGATCGATATGCCTGCCAAAGCCTTGAAGGCAGGTGTTCATGGCGTTCCGGGCGGCGAGAATATGCTGGTGCGGGACGATGGCAGCGTCCGGTATTTCACCGTGCGGGAAAGCGCCCGGTTGCAAACTTTCCCTGATGATTTTGCGATTGAAGGATCATGGTCGGAAGCGATGCGCCAATTGGGGAATGCTGTTCCCGTTGATTTGGCGAGAATTGTGACCGCTTCTGTTGTCGCCCATCTGTCGTCGCTCAATGGCTGAGGCCTATAACCCTCTTGATAAACTCAACCTCGGCAAATCGGTTGTCGAGGCACTCTTGGTCTTGCCGTCTACCAGCCTCGAAACCGTGGCCCCCTTTGAGGGGGCCGGAATTTATGCGATTTACTATCACGGCGCGTTTGAACCATATCAGGCCATTGCGGAGCGCGGCGTATCTGCGATGGAAACGCCGATTTATGTAGGAAAGGCAGTGCCTTCCGGGGCCCGCAAGGGTGCAAATCTGACCACAACCAGTGCGGGAAGGTGGTTGTTCAACAGGATTTCCGAGCATCGGGACAGCATCAAAGCCGCGCAAAACCTTGATGTCGGTGATTTCTCCGTGCGCTATCTCGTGGTGGATGACATCTGGATTCCTCTGGGCGAAGCATTGCTGATTTCTACCTTCAACCCTGTATGGAACCGGCTGATCGACGGTTTTGGCAATCATGATCCGGGTGCGGGGCGGTATAATGGTCTAAGGCCTTTATGGGATGTGCTGCATCCGGGCCGTGCTTGGGCGGACAGGTGCAAGCCCAGAAGCGAAACGCGCGAGGAAATCGGGCGTCGCATCATTGATTATTTCTCAGCCACTTCCAAGGCGGACTAACCCATGTTCTTCAACTTCCTAGACGAACTCCGCAGCGCAGGCATTCCTGCCTCCCTGAAGGAACATCTGATCCTGATTGAGGCCCTCGACAAGGACGTGATCGAGCGGACGCCGGAGGAGTTTTATTATCTCTCCCGCTCTGTGTTCGTGAAGGATGAAGGGCTGCTTGACCGGTTTGATCAGGTGTTCAACAAAGTGTTCAAAGGGCTGCTCACGTCCTATGGCCAGCAGCCGGTGGATATTCCCGAAGACTGGCTAAAGGCCGTCGCCGAAAAATTCCTGACCGAAGAGGAAATGGAAGCGATCAAGTCGCTCGGTTCGTGGGAAGAGATTATGGAGACGCTGAAAAAGCGTCTGGAGGAACAGCAGAAGCGCCATGAAGGCGGCAGCAAATGGGTCGGCACGGGCGGCACATCCCCCTTTGGCAATAACGGCTATAACCCCGAAGGCGTGCGGATTGGCGGCCAGGGCGGCAAGAAGCGCGCGCTCAAAGTGTGGGAAAAGCGCGAGTTCCAGAATCTGGACAACACCAAGGAACTGGGCACACGCAACATCAAGATTGCTCTGCGCCGCCTGCGCAAGTTCGCCCGCACCGGATCAGCCGAAGAACTGGATATCAAGGGCACAATTGACGGCACGGCGCGGCAGGGCTGGCTGGATATTCACATGCGCCCGGAACGGCGCAACGCGATCAAGGTGCTGCTGTTCCTGGATGTTGGCGGATCGATGGATCCGTTCATCAAGCTGTGCGAGGAGCTGTTCAGCGCGGCAACCAGCGAGTTCAAGAATCTGGAATTCTTCTATTTCCACAACTGCCTGTATGAAGGGGTGTGGAAGGATAACAAGCGCCG
>JANOAJ010000096.1:0-7357 GCA_031411035.1 Sphingomonadales bacterium | reverse complement strand
GCGGCACTGGTAATGGCAGGGCTGGTGCTGGGTGTGCTGTGGCCGCGCCTCAGAAAGGAATCGCTATGACACTTTCCATTCGTGACGCCGTGCCGGGCGATCTCGATCTGATCTTCGGCTTTATCTGCGCGCTCGCGGATTATGAAAAGCTGCGGCATGAGGTGAAAACCGACGCGGCGACGCTCGGCAGAAATCTCTTCGGCCCGCGCCCGATGGCCGAAGTGCTGATTGGCGAGATTGATGGCGTACCGCAGGGGTTCGCGCTGTTCTTTCACAATTTTTCGACCTTTGAGGGGCGGCCCGGACTCTATCTGGAGGATCTGTTTGTGGCCCCCGAAGCGCGCGGATCAGGGCTGGGCAAGGCATTGCTGATCCGGCTCGCGCAACTGGCCATCGAACGGGATTGCGCGCGGCTCGAATGGTGGGTGCTGGACTGGAACGAGCCGGCGCTGGCATTCTATCATAAGCTCGGCGCGAAGCCGATGGACGAATGGACGGTGCAGCGCGTGGATGGCGATGCGCTGACCGCGCTGTCGAGGGGATAGGGCATGAAGGTTGATCTGACAGGCCGGGTCGCGCTGGTAACGGGCGGTTCGCGGGGGATCGGGCGCGGCATTGCGCTGGCGCTGGCGGAAGCGGGCGCGGATGTCGCGGTCAATTACCGACGGGATGGCGCGGCAGCGGACGAAGTTGTCGCCGCGATCCGGGCAATGGGGCGCAGGGCAGAACGCTATGGCTGTGCCGTGGATGACTTCGCGGCGTGCGAGGCGATGGTGGCGAGCGTGATCGCCGATTTCGGCAGCTTGTCGATCCTTGTCAACAATGCCGGGATCGCCAGCCGGGGCAATAGCGTGGCGGATACCGATCCGGCGGAGTTTGAGCGGGTGATGCGGGTTCATGCCTTTGCGCCGCATTACATGTCCAAGCTCGCTATCCCGCATCTCCGCTCTGCCGGGCGCGGCGATATCGTGATGATCTCAAGCGTCGCCACGCTGCGGCACGGCGCCAATGGCGCGCCCTATTCGATGGGCAAGGCGGCGGCCGAAGGGCTGGCGCTGGTGATCGCCAAGGAAGAATGCCAGCACGGAATCCGCGCCCATATCGTGGCCCCCAGCCTGACGGTTTCGGAAATGGGGGAAAAGCTGGCCCGTGCCACGATGGGCGTGGCGGATATCCATCAGCTTGACGCCAGAATGCCCTTTGGCCGGGTGTCGGTTCCCGATGATGTGGCGGCGGCAGTGGTCTGGCTGGTGTCTGACGCCAACCCCTATGCGTCGGGACAGAAAATCAATATCGATGGCGGCGGGTGAGGATCACGCCGCGCGCCTGACGGATTTGATCAGCGCCACGGCAATCAGGGCAAACCAGCCAAGCGAGCTGCCCTGCAAGACCATCGCATGATTGCCCGCCAGTCCGGATAGGGAAAGCAGCGCCAGCCCGATGATCGCCACGCCGGGCAATATGTGCCAGCCCCGCGTCCGCACCAGCAACCAGCCTGAGACGATCAACGCCAGGGCAAGCAAAGCGAACTTGCCCCGTACCGCAGGCATCAGAAGATTGATGGTTTCCTGATCTCCGGGCAGGGTTGCCAGTATGTGGAACAATTGCACGCCTTCAAACTGGTCACACAGAGCGGCGATAACGGTCAACGAGATACCGATGTCAGCCAATAGCCGTTCCCAACGCCCCGCTGCCCGCCGCAAAGCCAGCAGCGAAACGATCAGAAAGGCCGAATAGACCGGGATGAAGCCCAGCGCATCCAGCACCAGCCCCTTGTGCTGGGCCGCCGCATGGACGGCGCGGCAATGATCGGGAAAGAGGCGCGCCACTTCGGCCGGGCTGGTGACGAATTCAAACGCCAATATCGGATCACCGCCCGCCGCGCAGGCGTGCATCCCTTCGATCCGGCCAAAGGCCAGCGCAATGATGATGACGCCAAGCCCCGCAAGGGCCGCCCAGCGCCACAAAGTCATTTGTCGTGGGCCTTCGCGCGTTCGATGCATTCGACGATGATCCGCTTGGCGGTTTCCGCATCGCCCCAGCCGTTGAGCTTGGCCCATTTGCCGGGCTCGAGATCCTTGTAATGCGTAAAGAAATGCTCGATCTGCTGCGTCACGATGGGCGGCAGGTCATCATGGCCGCCCACTTCGCTGTAATAGGGGAACGTAGTATCCACCGGCACAGTGATCAGTTTCTCGTCTCCGCCCTTGTCATCCTCCATCAGCAGCACGCCGACCGGACGCACGCGGATGACGGCACCGGCAATGATTGGCGAACGGGTGATCACCAGCGCGTCCAGCGGATCGCCATCATCGCCCAGCGTATGCGGCACGAAACCGTAATTGGCGGGATAGCGCATGGGCGTGTGCAGGATGCGATCCACGAACAGCGCGCCGGACGCCTTGTCGAGTTCATATTTCACCGGCTCGCCACCAATGGGCACTTCGATCAGCACGTTGATGCTTTCGGGCGGATTATCCCCCGCCGGGATCAGGTCTATACGCATGAGGCTTCCTTAGAGGGTGATCGGGCAGGGCGAAAGCACTTCGTGCCGCCTTTCCGCTCCCGCGATCCACATGACGGGCTGCAGAATGAGGCCGTCCTGGTTTCGACGGAAAACGAGATCGCCCTGATCCAGCGGGCTCTGCCGGCAGGCGCGATCTGAGACGAAGGTTATTCGCTTACCGATTTTCCCGATAAGGCGGCACGCAGCATCACGACCGCCGCATAGAGCACCACCACCACCACGCCCCAGCGCAGCGTTTCGAGCGGCAGTTCCTTGACGACGAAGGCCGCGACCAGCACCGCAGGAACGCCGCCCAGCGCCATGCCAAGAACCACCCGGTGGTCGATCCGCTGTGACTTGATGAAGCTGAAGCCGGAACTGGGCATCAGGAACGCGCAGCACCCCATCATGATCGGAAAGACCGCCTTGGGGTCAAGCCCCATCAGGCTGAGGAGCGCGAGGGAGGGGGCGTACAGGCCAATCCCGGCGGTCATCAGCGCGCCCATGATAAAGTGCGCCGCGAATGCCCCCAGCATCAGCGACAAGGGCAAGGCAAGCGCCGCCCCGCCTGTAGGCAGCATATCGAGATTCTTCGCGGCAAACAGAACCGCCGCGATCAGCAACGCCGCCCCGACAAATCCCTGTAGCCGCTTGACCGGCATACGCTGCACAACCGGCGCGCCGATCAATCCCCCGGCAACTGCGGCGACGATGCAGCCGATCAGGAGAACCGGATCAACCTTCACCAGCGTGATGAATACCAGCGCCTGCGCAATAGTGGGCAAGGCATGGCCGGTAACCAGAACGGCCGGGATGTAACTGTCTGGCACCAGTTTGCGGAACTTGATCCAGGCTGTGGAAGGCGCGAAGCTGCCAATGCCCAGCGTATCGAAGAAATTGGCAACGGCACCCAGTCCGATCGCTTCAGGATTGATCCCCAGCGCACCCCGCGCATGGGCGGTGCGGATCAACTGCACCAGAAACGCAAACCCGATCAGCGCCAGCGCGCCCAGCAATAGTGCGACCATTATCGTTCCTTGTTGTCCCCATGCCGTATATCCTGAGTAGCTGCTGAGCCTGTCGAAGCGGCGTAGCGAAGGACAGTGTGGCCCTTCGCTACGGGCCTTCGACAGGCTCAGTCCCTACTCAGGATAGTCGGGAATATGCCCGACGCACTGGCTGCCGTCTATTGCGAAACCACCTCTGCCGCCCGCCGCGCACCCCAATCAAGGTTGCGGGTGACATACATCACTGCTGCCAGCGCCGCGAAGAGCATCAGCGATCCGATAAGGAGCGAATAGGCTTCAAGGCTGAGCAGAATATAAAGCACAGCATACAGCGCGGTCAGCAGCCCGGCGATATAGCCCGCGCGCTTGCGGCTTTTCAGCACGGCAGAGGAATAAGCCGTGATCAGCCCGATAATCCCCGCACTCGCCACCAGATAGGCGAAGGCAAAGCCGATCACTTCGGCAAAGGCCAGCAGCAGCACGAAGAACAGCACCAGCCCCGCACCGACCAGCAGATATTCTACCGCCGAAACCCGCACGCCGCCGATCACGTCAAACATCAGCAGTGCCACAAAGGTGAAGCCGATGAAGAGGAAGCCATATTTGGTGGCGCGCTGCACCTGATCATAGAGATCCACCGGCTGAATCAGATCGATCATCGCCACGCCCGTGCTGGCGGACTGGCCTTCGCCATCGATGCTGGCGACGAGGGCAGGGCGATCCCCGGAGGGCACGGAAACCGGGCCGTCATCGGCATTCACCAGCGACTGGCCAAGCGCGAGATTGCCGACGCGGTAGGTGGCCGTGAAACCATCCGCTTTCACGGCGCGGGTGTTGGGCAGGAAGCCTCCCCGGAAGCTCGGGTTGGGCCAGGAAGATGTGACGTTCCACGCTGTATCGCCCGCGCGCGGGGCGAGCGTGAGGGAGCCATTGCCCCGGAAATTATAGTCGAAATCGGCAGTGATGGGCGCGCGGGTCAGGCTGCTCGCATCGAGCCAGGTGAAAAAGCCTGAGCCGCCCGTGGCGCCCAGCCCGTGGCCGGGTTCCAGCTTCAGCGCGTTGCCGCCAATCTTCACCATTGGTGGCGTGCCAAACAGCCCGCGCGCGTCACTCAGGCCGAAGCGCAGTTCGGCGCGGGAAAACACCAGCGCGCCGACATCCACGCCAATCCGTTCGAGATCGCCGGGCATCACAAAGCGGGCCTGCCCCTTCAGATTGGCCTCATACACCACGGCCTCGTAGATGGATCGCTTGCGCCGTTCCGGCTTGATACTGGTATCCACCCTCGCGGTTTCGGGCGAAAGGACAAGTTCCTTCCAGACCGTGGAAGTCTTGACGACTTGCTTGCCGCCTTCCTCCACCGTTTCGGTCGCCTTGGCCTGATAGGGGATAACAAGCACCGGCCCGCCAATCACTTGCGGCCCGCCCCAGCCTTCGACAATGGACTGGCTGGCAGTCGCCGATTGGGACTGCCGGTCATAATTGAGCAGATAGACGCTGAACAAGGGGATCGCGAGCAGGAACCCCACCAGTATCGCCATCAGGAGCTTGCCGCCGGGGCTACGCTCTCCCTCACGCGGGCGGAAAACAGGCGTGGCGGTATTACTCATCGCAATTGCTCCTCAGTTCGTCGCTGGAATTGCACGATTTGTCGCTGAATTGCTGAATAGTGGATGAATATGGGAAGCTGTCATTCTGGCGAAAGCCGGAATCCCTCTTTCTGTTGCACCTCCGTCATCAGGCTGAGAAAGGGAAAGTGAGATTCCGGCTTTCGCCGGAATGACAGGCAATATGCGCAGCCCTTGTAATTCAGACCGATTCAGTCCACTTATCATTTATGCGACTCTCCAGCCTTGCTGACTATGCCGTGGTCATGATGTCCGCCGCTGCCCGCCATTGCGGGCATGCGCGGATCAATGCGGCCACGCTGTCGGAAGAAACCGGCATTCCGCTGCCCACCGTGCAGAAACTGGTGAGCAAGCTTTCCACTGCGGGCCTGCTGCGCTCCGTGCGCGGGGCAGGCGGCGGGTTCAAGCTCGCGCGACCGGCCGCGGCCGTGTCACTGGCGGATGTGATCGAAGCGATTGAGGGGCCGATTGCGATGACGGCCTGTGTCGAAACCGGCAAGCATGATTGCGGGCTGGAAGGGTCCTGCCGCGTGCAGGCGCACTGGCCGGTGGTAAACGCCGCTGTTCGTGGTGCGCTCGCCAACATCAATCTGACGAGCTTGGGGGCAGGGCGATGAGTGTTGTGCAAACCCGGACGATTTCTTGGTTCACGCGGAGTCGCGAAGACGCGGAGGTTTGTTGCCCGTCCATGCGAGCGAAGCGAAACAAACCAGACCGGCATAAAACAACTGGATTGCTACATAGGTTCACTCCTCGCAATGACGTTTCAGTCTCCTCCTCCGCGCCTTCGCGTCTCCGCGTGAACCCATTCCGTTACGGGTGCCTCCATGACTGATCAGATCACTCTCAAAGACGCCGCCGCGCATGAGGCCGCTGCCAAGGTGGCCGACTATGAACATGGCTGGGCGTCGGACATCGAAACCGATTTCGCGCCCAAGGGCCTGAGCGAAGATACTGTCCGCTTCATTTCCGCCAAGAAGAATGAGCCGGAATGGATGCTGGAGTGGCGGCTGAAAGCCTATCGCCACTGGCTGACGATGGAGATGCCGGACTGGGCCAAGCTGAACGTGCCGCCGATCGATTATCAGGATGCCTATTATTACGCCGCGCCCAAGGCGAAGCCGAAGCTGGGCAGCCTGGACGAGGTCGATCCTGAAATCCTGCGCGTTTATGAAAAGCTCGGCATCCCGATTGCGGAACAGAAATTGCTGGCGGGCGTTGAAGGCGGCGAAGAGGGCGGTCTGCCTGCGCGCCGGGTTGCGGTGGATGCGGTGTTTGACAGCGTGTCCGTGGCCACCACGTTCCGGGCGGAACTGGAACGGGCAGGCGTGATCTTCCGGTCCATTTCCGAAGCGATCCGGGAATATCCGGAACTGGTGAAGAAGTGGCTCGGCAAGATCGTGCCGATGCACGACAATTATTTCGCGACGCTCAACTGTGCGGTCTTTTCTGATGGGACGTTCGTGTACATCCCCGAAGGCGTCCGCTGCCCGATGGAGCTTTCCACCTATTTCCGCATCAACGCGGAAAATACCGGCCAGTTTGAACGCACGTTGATCGTGGCGGACAAGGGCAGTTATGTCAGCTACTTGGAAGGCTGCACCGCGCCGATGCGCGATGAGAACCAGCTTCACGCCGCCGTTGTCGAACTGGTCGCGCTTGATGATGCCGAGATCAAATACAGCACGGTGCAGAACTGGTATCCCGGCGATGCGGAAGGCAAGGGCGGTATCTATAATTTCGTCACCAAGCGCGCTTTGTGTCAGGGGCGGAACAGCAAGGTCAGCTGGACGCAGGTCGAAACCGGCTCTGCTGTAACGTGGAAATATCCAAGCTGCGTGCTGAACGGCGAGAATAGCGTCGGTGAATTTTACTCGGTCGCGGTGACGAACAATTACCAGCAGGCCGATACCGGCACCAAGATGATCCACAATGGCAAGGGCAGCCGTTCAACCATTGTCAGCAAGGGCATCAGCGCGGGGCACAGCAACAACACCTATCGCGGTCTCGTCCGCGTCGCCCCGAATGCGGAAGGCGTACGCAACTTCACCCAGTGTGACTCGCTGCTGCTGGGGTCTTTGAGCGGGGCGCATACGGTGCCCTATATCGAAGTGCGTAACCCCAGCGCGCAGATCGAGCATGAGGCGACGACGAGCAAGATTTCAGACGACCAGATGTTCTACGCCCAGCAACGCGGCCTGAATGCAGAGGAAGCC
>JANOAJ010000095.1:0-26086 GCA_031411035.1 Sphingomonadales bacterium | reverse complement strand
CGCTAAGGACGCCGCCTGCCTGACCGGCCTTGGCCGGTTTTCCGCATCGGTCGGGGAATAGCTCAGCCTGGTAGAGCACTGTCTTCGGGAGGCAGGGGCCGGAGGTTCGAATCCTCTTTCCCCGACCAGTTTCTTTTTGCGCGACGATTGAAATCGGGCTTTGGCCCGCATCGCCGTTCCGAATCCGGCAAAAACAGGCGCCTGATCGCGAGTGATCAGACGCCTGCCTTCCCCCTTTTACGCCGGATGATCAGAATTTCTTGCTGATGCCGATCTGGAACAGCCGCCCCAGCGTATTCCCGTTGGCAATGCCATTCGCCCCGGCGACCTGGCTTCCGCCGCGGAATTCGGGAGGATCCTGATCGAGCAGATTGTTGACGTTGAGCGTGAAAGCCAGATCCCTGAACAGCCCTTCGCCCTTGGCATCAAAGCGGAAATAGAGATCAACCGTGTTGAAAGCGGAAACGCGGCTCTGCGGAACGAAGCCGACAACCGGATCAATCTTGTAGCCTGACAAGTGATTCCAGGTGATCTGGCCCAGAACCGGTCCGACCTCCGCGCCTGCCGTGGAGCGTACACGCAGATTATTGTTGTTCGTGCTGCCGACATCCACAAACGCGCCACCTGGCCGGCTGCTTTGCGAACGGTTCAGCTCATAAGTGCCGTTCACATTGAGGAACACGGACCCGAAACTGGTTGTCGTCTGGTAATTCAGCCGCATATCGATGCCGTCGAGCTTGAAATCGCCCAGATTCGTCTTGCGCGCATCGAAAAAGGCATAAACGGTCGATGCCGTTGGGTTTGTCGGCCCGTTGATTACATTCGCCTGGCCAAGCGCGGCATTGAGCAGCGCCTGCGACGGCGCAATCGTGATCAGATTGCCATAATCCCGGTAGAGCACGGATGGCGTCTGGAACGGTGCCAGTCCGATCAGATTGGTGAACTTGATATTATAGTAGGTGGCACCGATGTTGAGCCCGGGAATGACCGGCGGCTGCACATCAAAGCCAAGCGTCCAGGTTTTCGCTTTTTGCGGCTTGATGCCCGGCGCATTGCCGCGCAACGCCACGATCAGGCCGCCGGTATAGGCCGGATATTGTCCCGCCCCGGTGCCGACAAGTGATGCGGGCGGCGCAAAGAAGGACGCCGATGCCCCTGTCAACACAAATGCCGTGGTGATCGCCGCATCCTGCTGGTCGGCAAGACTTGGCGCGTTGAAGGACTTGCCCCAGGCGCCACGGATCGAAACCCAGGGCACCGGCTTGAAGGTCGTCCCGAAGCGCGGATTGAAGGTGCTGCCAACGTCGCTGTATTTGTCATAGCGGCCAGCCACCGAAACGGTCAGCGCCGAACCTTCACCGCCACCGAAAACCGGCGCAACGAGTTCACCGAACAGCGACTTTACGTTGCGGCTGACATCGAACCGTGGCGTCGCCGCGGTGGCAGGGACAATCAGGGTGCCGTTGATCGAGAGACCGGCATAGCCCATATTCTGGAAGCCCGGCACGGCCTGCCCTGTCTGCGTGTTGAAGTTTTCGCTGGTATATTCGGCACCAATCGCAATCTTCGCTGCCCCTGCGGGCATCTGGAACAGATCACCGTCAATCACGGCCTTGGCATCGAACTGATGCTGGCGGGTACGGTTATATTCCTGGAAATTGGTGATAGCCGAAATCACGTTCGCGCTGGTCGTTGAAGGATTGAACGGGTTGAACAGCCCGGCAATGATCGCGTTCTGCAACGCTGTCTGGTTCACCGCGCCATTGGTGAAATTGGCCACGCTCTGGCCATAGCCGCCCTGCAACCGCAACCGGTAATTGCTGCCGAGCTTTGCGGTGATCGTGGGGTTGATGCCCCAGGTGTCCAGTTCGATATCGCCCTGCCGTGCGTTGTTTGGCCCGAACTGGCCATCGACCTGCTCGACCAGATCGACCGTGTTGGGTGAAGAGGGAAGGAAGATCACGCCGCCCGGCCCGAACCCGCCGAAGCTGACCGTGCTGAACGGGCTGCTAATGGCAGGCACGCCCCGCGCCTGAAGCGCTGCTGTCAAAGGCTGGGGCACAAGAATCTGCGTGAAGGTGTACGGCCCATTCTGGATCTGCGTCTGACGGTTTGTATAGAAGCCGCGCAGCTCGAACGAGAGTGAGTCACTGAGCTGCTGGGTCAGCCCCGCAAAGACGCTGTGCCGCCGGGACGCGGGATAGACTGTCGCATAGTCACTGGAATCGCATTGATTGGGCGCTGTGGCCACGCCCGCTGGCAAACCGATAACCCGGCCCGCCGGTGTGCCATAGGCCCCGGCAAGGGTTTCGATATTGCCCGGGCTGCAGGTGAGAGATGTCAACCCCCGGCTGCTGCCGCTGGCCCCCGGAAACTCGCGGATATAATCGCGTTCAATACCAAGGAGCTTATCGCTTTTGGCGTAATTGTAAGACAGGAAAATCGATCCGCTGCCCCAATCCTTGCCGACAGTCGCATTTGCGTCATAGCGATAATAATTGTCGGCAAAACCATAGGACGCATCCACCTTCAGCCCGTCGAAGCGCTTGATCGTGATGAAATTGAGCACGCCCGCCACCGCATCGGAGCCGTAAATGGCGGAGCCGCCGTCAGGGACGATCTCAACCCGCTCGATAACGCCGGGCGGAATGATATCCGGGTCAGGGTTGGTTGAACCATTGCCCATGCCGACGACGCGATGCCCGTCCATCAGAACCAGTGTTGTCGAACCGCCACCCGTGTTGTTGCCAGGCAGGGATCTGAGATTGGGACGGTTGGTCGTCACTTCCGGGCTATTGGCAAGCGGTGCCTGCAACTGGCCGAAGGAGCCGAGTTGGGGGATTGTCTGAAGCACCTGGGCTATCGTCGTTGCGCCGGTCGCTTCAATATCCTTGCTGGACACGGTCACCGGGCTGGCACCGGCTGGCGCAACGCCGCGCACCAGCGTGCCGGTAACGACAATTTCGGTATCGGCCGGGCTTTCGTCGGCGGGGCTCGCCTGATCCGGAGCGGCCGTCTGTGCCAGGGCCGATGTGGCAATTGCGAAAGCGCTTGTTATCGCAAGCATCGTAACCGGATATTTTTTCATGGTGAATCCTCCCTTTTGCAACTCATGCAATTATGACTTCGCAGATACGGCGATTCGTTTATTCGCCTTCCGATTAAACTGCCAGTGGCGCGCAGTGACTCATCGTGTTAGCGATGGCGCATGCGGATCAATGATCATGAGGCGAACCGGCTGCGGCTGTTGAAAGCGATCCGGCGGGCAGAACCAGTGGCGCGCACCGAGCTGGTGGCGCTGACCGGTCTGGCCCCTGCCACGATCAGCGAACTGACGGCCGATCTGGTGCGCCGGGGGACTTTGCTGGAAGAAAAGGCACCGGTGCTAACCACTGGCCGACCGCGCATGAAATTGCGCCTGAATCCGGAGGCCGCCCATGTGGTGGGCGCGTTACTGCTGCCAACCGGCGTGCTTGAGATTGTGATCGTCAATCTGCGCGGCGACCTGCTCTTTTCAGAAAGCCCGCGCCTTTCCTATACAACCACTCTGGAAAACATCGCTATCCAGATCGCCGACGCCATTGAAGCCGCCATTGCGACAAGCCCGTTTTCCAAAACGGAGATCGACCGGGTCGGGATCGGGCTGCCCGGAGTGATCGACAGTGCGGAAGGGATGCTCCACTGGCTACAGACATATCCGGCAGGCCCCTTTCCCATGGCAGGGCTGATTGGCGCGCGTCTGGGATTGCCGACCTGTATCGACAATAACGCGAATATCGTGGCCCGGGCCGAGCACTGGTTCGGGGACAGCGCCCATGTTGACGATTTCTGCCTTCTCATGGTCGGGCTGGGCCTGGGGTTTGCACAATATACGGAGGGCAGTTTGTGGGGCAGTGTCGGCGGCCTCAATCCCGAATTCGGCCATATAAAAGTGATGTTCGAAGGCGGACGCCAGTGCGTATGCGGGGCATCGGGCTGCCTTTCGGCATATTGCACCACCTTCAGCATCACAGCGGACATTTGTGAACGTCGCGGGATCGAAACACCGCACTTTCTGGATGTGGATGACAGGTTTGAGCAGTTTCTGGCGGAAGCGCGCGCCAGTGATCCCATCGCCAGCGCCGCCTTTGCGCGCGCGGGACATGTTCTGGGTATCGCGATGGCAAACTATGTCAACTTCTGGGATCCCGGACGGATCATCATCTTGTGCATGCGTGACGGCCTTGCCGAATTGCTGTCGCCCGCATTTGATGCAGCCCTGGAAAGGAATATTTTTCCTGCCTTGCTGGGCCGCACCACGGTTGAAGTCCGGCTGGCGAATGAGGAACAATTTACCAAGGGCTCTGCAGCATTGGTTCTGGAGCAACTCTACCGCGTGTCACGCGATCAGCCGGGTCGGCGCAGGCCGGAGCCGCAGCGATCGGAGCCCTGACCCTCAGGCCATCATCCGCTCGATCATCCAGAAGCTGGCGATGCTGCCAATCGCATAGGCCGAAGTCGTGCGGACAAAGGCAAGCCGCGGCAGGGCAAAATGCCTGACAAGCGCCAATCCGCATAGTCCGGCAGCCACGATGATCAACTGCCCGGCTTCCACGCCCAGGTTGAAAGTGAAAAGCGACATCGGCACTTCACCTTGCGGCAGGCCGATTTCCGCCAGCGCTCCGGCAAAACCGAAACCGTGGAGCAGGCCAAAGGCAAAGGCCACCAGCCAGGGAATCCGTTCGGAAAGGCGCGGCGTTCCGGCGCGGGCTTTCACGATTTCCACCGCCAGAAAGACAATTGAAAGGGCAATGCAGACCTCCACCGGTTTGCGCGCCACACTCAGCAGCCCCAGCGCGGTCGCCACAAGTGTAAGCGAATGGGCCAGCGTGAACGCCGTCACGGTCTTGGCGACTTGCCAGCCCCCGGAAATCAGCAGCACCAGCGACAGCACGAACAGCAGATGATCATAGCCGGTAAGGATGTGTTCCACACCAAGCGCGAAATAGGTTTTCCCGACTTCCAGCCGGTCTGGCACGGTGGCGATTTCGGCCATCGGCACCGCGGGTGTGAGCCGCGCGGCCTGAACCGGGCGACCAAGAGGGGCCACACGCACCAGCGCATCGGTAAAGCTGGCGTCGAGGCCCTGCAAGCCAATGCTGGCGCCCTGAAGCCCGCGGGCGCAGGTGACCGCCCAGACCGAAACCACAGTGCCATTGACCAGTTCCCGTTTTGGCGGGGCCGGGCGACAGAAATCGGGCAGTACGGGAGTCGCGTTGGTTGCAAGCCCGCCTTTGATCGGGGCCTTCCACACCATCTGCCACTGCGTCACCGTTTTCTGGGTCAGTTCGAGATAGCCCGGACGGAGTTCATCGGCATGGCCAATCCCCGCAAGGCCGAGGAAGAGGATCAGCGCCCCAAACAGGCGCGCGGCGCACGCCATCACGGCGTGCCGATCCTGATGTCATAGCCGTCGAGCAGCGTCTGATACGCTTCCGCTTCGCGCCGGGCGCGCGATTCGCTCAGCCAGTCATTTTCCACCTGACGGCGCACTTCGGACAGGGTCGGGCGATGCGCGGCTTTCACACTGCGGACGCGCACCAGATGCAGCCCGAAACCCGATACCACTGGCCCCGCCCAGCCACCAACTGGCTGCCGCGCGAGAGCACCCGCAAAATCCGCCCCGAACTGGCGTTCCACATCCTGCTTCACAGCCCCCTCCATCCGCGCGGGCAAGGATATGGGGTCGCCGGACGGAGGCGTTTTCGGGCTGGCGCGGAGCTGCGCCAGAAGCGCACGGGCCCGCCCCGGTGCGTCCCCGCCCTGCGCGTCCACATAGATTTGGTCGAAGCTATAGGCCGGATCGAGCGCATAGCGATCCGGGTTTCTGTCAAGCCACGCCTGAAGCTCCGCCTCTGTTGGTGCTGCATTTTCCGCTTCGGACGTGGCCAGAAATTCCATTTTTGAGCGGATGCGCCGCCGGATCACCGGGTCATCCTTGTCCAGCCCCAGCCGCAATCCTTCGCGGTAATAGACTTCTTCCTTCACATAGTCGCGGATCAGGCCGTCAAGCTCCTGTGGCGAAGGCGGGCGGCGCCAAGTCTGCGCCCATTGGGTGGCAAGCCGGGCAACCTGCGCTTCTGTGATCACGATCCGCCGGTCACCGGCGTCCGTGGCGGCGCCTGAAAAAAGCAGGAAAATCGCCGCACCCGCGATCAGAAAATGCACCAGCGGTTCCCGAAATGCGCGGGCGGTAATATTGCTGAAGCCGCTGCGCAGACTATCGGTCATGAAACACGCGGCACCATGTCAGCGCATCGGCCCGGCGAGCGCTTGCGGATCAATGCGTTCATCCTGCCATTTCATCCCCCAATGCAGATGCGGGCCGGTGGCGCGCCCTGTCATGCCGATGGCACCGACGATCTGGCCCTGGCGCACGACATCGCCCGGCTTCACATCAATCCGCGACAAATGAAGAAAAGCCGAATTCACGCCCATGCCATGATCGATCATCAGCAAATTGCCCTCCAGTGTGAAGGGAGAGGCCGCCGCCAGAATCACGACTCCATCAGCCGGCGCGGCGACCGGCGTGCCCGTGGTGCCTGCTACGTCCACCCCGTTATGCGGCGCGCCCGGTTCCCCGGCATAAATACGCTGTGATCCGAAAAACCCGCTGACCCGGCCACGCACGGGCCAGATGAAACGCTGCCGCCAGCCATTGGAGTCTGCGTGCACGCGCCGCGCGGCGTTGATCTGATCCAGTTCGGCGGGGCGCCGTGCCGCGAATTCGGCATCGGGCTGGCTGTGATGGGGCAAAGTACTGAGATTTTCGATATGCCAGGCCCGCTTGGCGACGGACAGCTTGTCCGTAACAGCATTGCCGTCCGCCTTGAACGCGACCAGTGTGACGCTGTCCTTATAGTCCCGCCCAAAGCCGATGACGAATGCGCCGTCTGGCGCAATCGCCACGTCCTGACCGTCAACAACCAGACGAACACTGCCCGCCGGGACCCGCCCATGGGCAAGTCCGCCCTGTTCGGGGGCCTTGTCCAGCAGGAACGCACCCATGTTCGCGGGTGGGGCGACCTGCACCACCCTGTCCATCGCGACGGGCTTGCCCACCTTGGTGCCGGGCTTCACTGGCGCCGCAATGCAACTGCCCGGCAAGATCGCGAGCAGCATCGACAGGGCCGCCAGCCGTGTCGAGATCATGCGCCGAGCGCTGCCTCTGTTGCCAGGGTGGGGGTGGCATAGGGTTCTTGTTTGATGACGCTCCAATAGCGTAACTGTTCAAGCGGGATCGGCACGCCGGAGCGCGCGCAGACAACATGATCGCCCTGAACCAGAACGCGAAATCCGTTCGCCATATAATGCAGCTTTGCGGGCCGGTTTCCTGCTGACATAAGCATGGGGACGCTATTCCTTAAAACAGATCGGGTTGTTCGGGTTTGGGCGCAGCATAAGCCGCTGGCGCGCTCCGCTCAACCCGCACATCAACGCTGCCATCGACAAAGCGCAGCGCCAACGCGCCAGCGGCCCTGGCATCGCGCGCGTTCATCACTGTGCCGCCGCCCTTTTTTTCCACCCGCGCATAGCCACGCTGGAGAACATTGTCGGGATTGAGCGTCACAGCCACGCGCCACAACTGGTCAAGCTGTGCCCGGGCAGACGTCAGCCTCTGGGTAAGCAAGGCAGGCCGCAGCGCGCCTGAGGCCCGTGCCAGTTCCGCCCCGGCATCCGCAGCCCGCCGCCCGAGCCCCCGCCGGAGCCGTTCGCCCAGATCGTCGGTGCGCTGGCGCTGGGGGCCAAGCAGACTGTCAAGCCCAGGCATCCGCCGCGCAGTGGCCGTCAGCCGTTCGTCTGCGCGTTCGGCATAACGGCGAATGGCGCGCAGCCCCCTTGCCTGCATCGACTGCAAGCCGGCAAGCAGTTCCGCCCGCACCGGAACGGCCCGCTCCGCCGCTGCGGTAGGCGTGGGCGCGCGGAGATCGGCCGCATAATCGCACAGCGTTGTATCCGTTTCATGCCCCACTGCCGAAATGATGGGGATCGAACAGGCAGATACCGCACGCACCACCGGTTCCTCATTAAACGCCCAGAGATCCTCGATCGAACCACCGCCGCGCGCGACGATCACCAGATCGGGGCGATCCGGCCCCTGCATCGCAGAAAAGCCATTTACTGCGGCAGCGATCTGTGCGGCAGCCCCGTTGCCCTGCACGAGAACCGGCCAGACAATCACCCGCGTCGGGCAGCGATCCGCCAGCCGGTGGAGAATATCACGGATCACAGCCCCCGTAGGCGAGGTAACCACTCCGATGATGCGCGGCATGAAGGGCAGCGGGCGTTTCTTCGCTTGATCAAACAGCCCCTCCGCCCCGAGCCGCGCTTTCAGCTTTTCGAGCAAGGCAAGCAGCGCGCCTTCGCCCGCAATTTCCATCGAATCGACGACAATCTGGTATTTTGACCGCCCCGGATAGGTGGTGAGCTTGCCCGTGGCGATCACTTCCACTCCATCGGATGGCACGAACGCAAGGCGGCTGGCATTGCCCTTCCACATCACGCCATCAATCACCGCGCCGTCATCCTTCAGCGCGAAATAGAGATGGCCGGAGGCCGGCCGCTTATAGCCCGAAATCTCGCCGCGAATGCGGACATGCGAAAAGCCGCTTTCCACATGACGCTTCAGCAACGCGGAAATTTCGCTCACGGAAAGCGCACCTGCATTGTCGCCCTGCCGCTCCTCGGCTAGCAGGCGCGGCGACTCTTCATCCCGGGGCATATCTTCAGCCATGAACATCCTATTGATCGGCAGCGGCGGACGCGAACATGCGCTGGCCTGGAAGCTCGCGCAATCGCCGCTCTGCGATACACTCTACGCGGCACCGGGCAACCCCGGCATCGGCGAGGAAGCCGAACTGGTTGATCTGGTGATCATCAATCATGATGCGGTGATCACGTTCTGCGTGGTGCACGCCATCGGGCTGGTCGTAATTGGCCCGGAAGCCCCGTTGGTGGATGGCCTGGCGGATTCGCTGAGAGAGAGCGGCATCGCCGTGTTCGGACCCAGCGCCAAGGCCGCGCAACTGGAGGGTTCAAAGGGCTTTACCAAGGATCTGTGCACCCGCGCCCATATTCCCACGGCAGCCTATGCGCGGCACAGCGACAAAGCGGCGGCGCTCGCCGATCTGGCGCGTTTTGGCCTGCCTGTGGTGATCAAGGCGGACGGGCTGGCGGCGGGCAAGGGTGTGATCATCGCGGAAACCGATGGCGACGCGCGGGCAGCGGTGGAGGATATGTTTGGCGGCGGCTTTGGTGATGCCGGCGCTGAAGTGGTGCTGGAAGAATTCATGACTGGCGAGGAAGCCAGCTTTTTCGCGCTGACGGATGGCACGGCGATTGTGCCCTTCGGTTCCGCACAGGATCACAAGCGCGTGGGCGAAGGCGATACCGGGCCGAACACGGGGGGGATGGGCGCCTATTCCCCCGCACCGGTGCTGACCCCCGCGCTTGAGGCGCGCGTGATGGCAGAGATTATCGAGCCGACCGTCCGCACAATGGCAGCGGAGGCCATGCCCTATTCCGGCGTGCTGTTTGCCGGGCTGATGCTGACAGAGGCCGGCCCGAAACTGATCGAATATAATTGCCGGTTCGGCGATCCCGAATGCCAGGTGCTGATGACGCGGTATCAAGGCGATCTGGCTGCCTTGCTGCTGACCATTGCAAATGGCACGCTGGCGGGAGCTGACACGCCATCTTTTTCCCCCCAAACCGCGCTGACCGTGGTGATGGCGGCCAGAGGCTATCCGGGCACACCGGAAAAGGGCGGAGAGATTATCATGGGTGATACCGGCGGCGCCAAGGTGTTTCACGCCGGAACGGCACTGAAGGGGAGCACACTCGTTGCCAATGGGGGTCGCGTCCTCAACGTCACCGCCACGGGACACTCGGTCACGCAAGCGCAAGCCAATGCCTACCGGGCCGTTGACGCGATTGCCTTTCCCTCCGGCTTTTGCCGGCGCGATATCGGCTGGCGCGAAGTGGCGCGCGAATCGGTGTGAATCAGCGCTGGACTCGCCCGCCCGCCCCGCTAATCTTTTGATCGTTGCGAAGTCGTGATCGGCGGCTTGCGGCAATGTGTAAACCCGGTCGGGGGAGTATCCATGTCACCATCAGCCAAGATTCTGGCTGGCGCTGTTGCTACGGCAGCGCTTGCCACCATTTTTCACGGGCCTGCCGGTTACGGCAAGGCCTTTATCGACAAACTCGGCACACAAGCAAACGCCGCGACAGGCGAAGCCTCTGGCGTCATCGCGACGATGGCCACAGAGCCTTCACTTCACCGGGGGGCAATCCTTTCCGGCCCGGTCAGCGATCCCGCCGCGCGCGCGACGCTGCTGGCGTCCGTGCGCGCCATTCCCGGCATGAGCTGGGCCAAGTGGGAAGAGTCCGCCGCCACACCGACGGTCGCCGCAGCGCCCGAAACGCCTGCCACTGTCGAGCAGGTGAAAAACTGCCAGGATGATGTGGATGCCGTGATCAAGGGCAAGACGATCCAGTTCGCCAGCGGCACATCAACCCTGGCCCCCGAATCCACCGGGCTGATCGACGCGCTTGCAAAGGCGCTGGGTCCGTGCGCCGGAACCCAGGTGCAAGTGAAAGGCCATACCGATCTGACAGGAGGGGACGCGGCCAATATGACGCTGTCCGAAGCGCGGGCGGCTTCCGTTGTCGCGGGGCTGACCGCACGCGGCGTGCCGGCCGAGCGGCTGGTGCCTCAGGGCTTTGGCGAAACCCAGCCGCTGGCACAGGGTATGTCACCCCAGGCCAATGCGAAAAACCGTCGCATCGAATTTGCCGTTCAGACCGCAGGTTGAGGAGTATCATCATGCTGCCGCTTTATCTCGAAACGCTCATCCTTCTTCTCGTCGCCTTTGCCATCGGGCTGGGTGTCGCCTGGTTCATCTGGGGCGGCGATTCCCGTGACAATGGCTGACGCGCCGCGCTTTCAAGGAATTTGATCATGCTCACAAACCTGTTCGCCATTCTGGGGGCAAATATCCTGCCTCTGATTATCGCCTTCGCCATTGGCATTGCCACCGGCTGGTGGGCCTGGGCGCGGTATCGCGCGTCTGCCGCCATTGATGCGCAGCCGCTGCAAAGCCCGCGCATCACGCCGCCGCCTGCGGCAGGCACCATGCGTGACAATCTTGCCAGCGTGGGGTCCGCGGGGGGCACTGGTTCCGGGGCGGCCCTCGCCGCCGATGATCTGCTGCTGATCAAAGGCATCGGCCCCAAGATCAACGAAACCCTGAATGGTCAGGGCATTGCGCGCTTCGCCCAGATCGCAGCCTGGACGCCTGCTGATGTTGACGCGTTTGACGATCATCTGGGCCAGTTCAAGGACCGGATCGGCCGGGAAGAGTGGATTCCGCAGGCCAGATTGCTGGCCGCCGGAAACCGGGCGGAATGGGAACGCCTCTATGGCGCGGCTGCCGACACCGCCAAAGCGGGGGACAGCGCCGCGCTGACGGCCATCGGTATTCCCGCCGCGATGGGCGATCCTGACAATCTTTTGCAGATCAAGGGCATCGGGCCAAAACTGAATACACTGCTCACCGGGCTGGGTATTACCCGGTTTGACCAGATTGCGGCCTGGGGTGCTGCGGAAATTGACAAGGTTGATGATCATCTGGGCACTTTCAAGAACCGCATCACCCGTGATAACTGGATCGAACAGGCCGGATTGCTCGCACGGGGCGAGATTGCGGCGTTCGAGGCAAAGTTTGGCAAGCTGGATAGCGAAAACGTTTAGCGCGGCGCCCCGGCGCAGGCAGGGGCGGCGGCTGGTGCTGGCAGGAGCGTTGCTCCTTGCCGGGACCGCTGGTGCCCAGACGATCGACGAAGAACGACGCGCACTGAGCGCTGCCAAGGTGCAGGCCGCGCAGGCGGATGCACGGGCGGCATCGCTTGAACAAAAGGCCGCTGCCGAACGCGGCCAGGCCGAAAGGGTGCAGGCAGAAGCCGCCGCCGTGGCCGCGCGCATCCAGTCTGCCGAAGCCGATATCGGCGCTGGCGAAGCGCGGGTGCGCCTGATCGAACAATTGCAGGCAGAACAGACAGCGCGACTGGCGTTGCGGCAGGAACCTGCTGTTCGCTTGCTTGCGGGCCTTCAGACCATGGCCAGACGCCCCCCCCTGCTGGCGCTTGTGCAGCCGGGATCAACCAGGGATCTGGTGCGGGTACGGGCCATGCTGTCGGCAATGACACCCGTACTGCAGGCGCGCACAGCGGGTTTGCGTTCCGACATTGCGCGCAGCCAGCAACTGCGCGCCGATGCCGCCCGCGCGGTCACGGCGCTTGCCGGCAGCCGGGCGCGCCTGCGCGCGGAACAGGCGCGTCTGGCCCAGATTGAAGCGTCGCACCGCACGACGTCCGCGCGCTTTGCAAGCAGCGCCCTGACCGAACAGGATCGTGCTATAGCGCTTGGCGAACAGGCGCGTGACATTGTTGACCTGATGGACCGGATGAGCGTGTCCGCCGAAACCGGGGCGCAACTGGCCACTTTGCCCGGGCCGGTTTTGCGACCAGCCAGCCCCGGAGTGGCGCGTGCCATGCCCGACGACGCGGCTTTGGCAGCGGCACGAACCCTGCCCTATCGCCTGCCCGTATCGGGAACCGTGGTTTCCGGGCTGGGCGAGGTTTCGGACGCCGGGGTGCGCGCACGGGGCCTGACAATTGCCACCCGCCCCGGCGCCCAGGTGGTTGCCCCTGCTGGGGGCCGGATTGTCTTTGCCGGCCCGTATCGCGGTTTTGGCCAGATCCTGATCATTGATCATGGGGGCGGCTGGACCACCCTTGTCACCAGCCTTGCCGCGCTGCACATCCGTGTGGGAGACAGCGTCATGCAGGGCAGCCCGATCGGTCGCGCGGGAAATGACCGGCCCACCATCACGGTGGAACTGCGGCGCGGCAACCGGCCCATCGACATTACCAACATCGTGGGGTGACGCAGCCTGTTCCGTTCGGGCACAAATGCGTCTATGTTCCGCCCCACACCGAAAGCGAGTACCCGTTTATGAAGAGAGATTTGATCCGCGCAGCCCTGCTGGTCTCAGCCGTTGCCATGGTTCCGGCAGCAGGCGCGATCGCGGCTGTCGATTCTGCCACCTATCGTGAGCTAGACCAGTTCATGAATGTGTTTGAGCGTGTCCGCGCCGATTATGTGGACAAGGTGGATGACAAGACGCTGATCAAGGGCGCGATTGACGGGATGCTGGCCAGCCTTGATCCGCATTCCTCCTATCTGGACGCGCGCGATTTCGAACAGATGCGCACCCAGACCGACGGCAATTATGGCGGCCTTGGCCTGACCGTTTCCATGGAAGATGGCGCCGTGAAGGTGATCGCGCCGACCGAGGACACGCCTGCCTGGCGCGCCGGGATCAAGGCCGGAGATTATATCACTCATCTTGATGGCACGCTGATCTACGGCGGAACACTGGATGAAGCTGTGGACAAGATGCGCGGCAAACCCGGCACCAGCATCAAGCTGACCATTGTTCGCCCCGGCCGCGACAAGCCCTTTGATGTGGCCGTCACGCGCGAGATCATCGAGATCAAGCCGGTGAAGTGGGAAGTGAAAAACGGCGTTGGGATCATCAATATCAACGGCTTTTCGAAAACCACCGGCTCAAGCGTGCGCGCCGCGATCATGTCCATCGACAAGTCGCTGGGCCACAAGCCGACCGGTTATGTGATTGACCTGCGATCCAACCCCGGCGGCCTGCTGGATCAGGCGATCGAGGTTTCCGACGCATTTCTGGATCATGGCGAAATCGTTTCCCAACGCGGTCGCGACAAGCGGGATATCGAACGCTACATGGCCCGCCCCGGTGACTTTGCGAAGGGCCTGCCACTTGTGGTGCTGGTCGATTCCGGCTCCGCATCGGCCGCCGAAATTGTGGCGGGCGCACTTCAGGATCATCACCGCGCGCTTGTGATGGGGGAACGCAGCTTCGGCAAGGGATCGGTGCAGACCCTGATCCAGCTTGACGACAGCACGGCCCTGCGCCTCACCACGGCGCGTTACTACACGCCGTCAGGCCGTTCCGTGCAGGAAGGCGGCATCGAGCCGGACATCGCCGTGCCGCAGCTTTCTGATCCCGACTACAAGACCCGCCCGCGGTTCCGCGAAGCCGATCTGGGCCGTCATCTGATCAACGAAGCCAAGGTGGATAATTCGGTGCTGGAAGCCGATGACAAGCCCGATCCGCGCTTCACCGCCACTGCCGAGCAGTTGAAAGCCAAAGGCGTTACCGATTTTCAGATGAATTATGCGCTGGATACCATTGCCCGGCTGGCCCGGACCCAGACGGCGGCGGCCGCACCAGGCAAGGGCGGGCGGTGAGGCATTTCGTCATTCTGGCGAAGGCGGGAATCTTCCTTTTCGTTAGCGGTATCAATGAAAACCGGGATTCCGGCTTTCGCCGGAATGACGAGAGAGCATGACGTCCTTCACAAAAGCCCGGGCTCTGGCGCTGTTCGTTCCGGCTGCCCTGATGGCAGGCGCACTCGGATCGCAGGTTATCGGCGGTCTGTTTCCCTGCGAGATGTGCCACTGGCAGCGCTGGCCGCATTACGCGGCCATCGCGCTCGCCCTGCTTGCCTTTGTCGCGCCCGCCCCCTTGCGCCGCGCGCTTGTCTGGCTGGCCGTGCTGGCGATCCTGACCAGCGGGGCGATTGGCGTGTTCCATGCCGGCGTGGAATATAAATGGTGGCCCGGTATCACCCCGTGCGCCAAGCCGCCGGGCGGCAGCGGCAACGTGATGGCAGACATCATGGCCGCGCCGCTTGTCAGTTGCGATCAGCCGCAATGGAGCCTGTTCGGCATTTCGCTGGCCGGGTTCAACGCACTCATCTCGATCAGCGCGGCGCTGTTCATCGCCCGGCTGCTGGGGAAAAAGGCATGAAACGCGCGGACACGGCCTCGATGATCCGTGTCGATCAGGCCGGGGAATATGGGGCTGCGCGCATTTATGCCGGGCAGTTGGCCGTGATGGGGGATCGCCATCCCGCCGCGCGCCTGATCCGCCATATGGCAGCACAGGAACAGCGCCACCTTGACAGGTTCAACACGATGACCGCCGAACGCGCGGTGCGGCCGAGTCTGCTCCAGCCCTTCTGGCATGTCGCCGGGTTCGCGCTGGGGGCGGTGACAGCCGCGATCGGTCCCGAAGCGGCAATGGCCTGCACCGCCGCGATCGAGACCGAAATCGACAATCATTATGGCGAACAGCTCGACCAGTTGGGCACCGGCGATCCCGAACTCTCCGCCGCGATCAGCGAATTCCGCGCTGAGGAAGTGGAGCACAAGGCTACAGCCATTGCCGAAGGTGCCGAACGCGCCCCTGCCTATCCCCTGCTCAGCGGCGCGATCCGGCTGGGCTGCCGCGCCGCGATTGCCCTTTCCAAACGGGTCTGAGACTAGCGATAGTCCGGCTCGTCCATCCAGGGCGAGAGATGCGGCAGGTCATGCGCCACGCTGTCCGTATAGGCGGCAGGCCGCTTTTCGAGGAAGGCGCTGACGCCTTCCTTCGCGTCCCCACCCTGCCCGCGCATCCAGATCGCCCGGCTGTCCATTTTGTGCGCTTCCATCGGGTGCGATGCCCCCATCATCCGCCACATCATCTGGCGGGTAAGGCTGATGGAAACAGGCGCGCTTTCCGCTGTCAGTTCCTTTGCCAGCGCACGTGCGGCAGGAAGCAGACCGGCAGGCGCGTGGATTGAGCGGATCAGCCCGCCCTTCAGGGCTTCCTCCGCCCCGAAAACCCGGCCCGAATAGCACCAGTCCAGCGCCTGGCTGATCCCCACCAGGCGGGGCAGATACCAACTGGAACAGGCTTCCGGCACAATCCCGCGCCGGGCAAAGACAAAGCCGAAGCGCGCCGTTTCACTCGCCAGGCGGAAATCCATCGGCAATTGCATGGTAACGCCGATGCCCACGGCCGCGCCGTTGATCGCGCCAATCACCGGCTTTCTGCTGTTGAAAATCCGGAGCGTCAGTCGCCCACCGCCATCGCGCACGCTGGGATGGGAATAATCGACGCTGCCATCAGCCTGGATGGGAGAACCCTGCGCCAGCTTGTCCGGGCGCTTGGAATAGTCGAATGTGTCCCCGCCGGTGCCCAGATCCGCGCCCGCGCAAAAGGCGCGCTCGCCCGATCCGGTAACGATGATCGCGCGCACGGCGTCATCGGCATCCGCGATATCGAAAGCATCGATCATTTCCTGCATCATCTCACCGGTAAAGGCGTTCATCCGGTCAGGCCGGTGCAGGGTAAGGGTGAAAATGCCGTCAGAAATCTCGGTCTTGATGGTCTGGAATTCGCGCATCTGTGGCTCCTCTTTTGAGAAACCCATGAAGGGCCAGCGCGCATCCTGGCAAGGGAAAAAGGCAAGCGGGTATTCCCCGCCCCGCTTGCACCCACCGGTGTTACGCCCCGGCGGACAGGAACGCCGTCAGTTCAGCAGCAGAAACCTTGGCGTTCTTGTCGGTATCTGTTTGGGCAAAGGCGGTTTTCAGCCATGTTGCATCCGGCGCGGACTGGCCTGCCGCCGCGCGCAGATCGGTCATCCACTTGCCGAATTCCGCCTTGGCGAGATGGCCCTTGTTGCCGACATCATATTTGGCCCAGTCCGCCTTGACAGTATCGGCCACCGTGTTGGCTGGCGCAGCCGTTGTTTCCGTCACAGGCGCCGCCGGTTCAGCACTGGCCACAGGCGCTGCGGCCGGTTCGGGTGCGGCAGCATAAGCCGCCGCGGTAACCGTAAGCGCCGCTGCGGACAAAAGGTGGAATACAAACATCAGAAATCTCCAGTTACAGACTTGGTACGCGACAGGCCGTGCAGCCTTGCGGCCACAACATGCCGCGCGTCCAAAACTAGGATTGGCAAACTGAACAAGGGGCAACCCGGCGCTCGCCCCATCCCGCGCGCACGCCGTTCCGCCAGCCTTTGTGCCGAAAACGGGACGGGCGGTTCATCGCCCAAACCTGTCTGGAAGCTTTAGATGTCATTAAGGAACGGCTCATCGCCGTGGGTGCATTTCCATGACACCCGCAAGACAGGTGAGTCGCGCGGCCGATGGAGTGCACAAGATGCGTAATCTTTCCCTTGCCCTGTTGCTGGCAGCAACTGCGTGGACGCCCGCAATGGCCGAACCGGGTGATCGCGATGGCCGCGAACGGCATCAACAATTTGGCCAGCGCGATGCTGGTGGCGAAGGCGTACAGGCCCCGAACGAAGCGCGCCAGGCACGCGCCGAAGCGATGGCGCAATCCCGCGCCGCTCAGGCAGCACAGGTTCAGTCAGGTGCTGCCATCCAGGTTGCCCGTCGCGGCGAAGGGAATGGCGGGGGCTGGAGCGGACGCGGCGATCGCGGCGCTTCCGCGCAAGGCCAGCAGCAGAGCGCACCCGCGCCGCAGGCCCAGTCCGGCGGCAATCGCTGGGGTGGTGGCAATGGCAACTGGCGCGGGGATCGGGGCCAGTCCGTCGTAACGCAGACACCCGCGCCTGCAGCGCCTCAGGCTGATAATCGCGGTCGCCAGGGCCGGAATGGCGGCGGCTGGCAGAGCGGGCGCCAGGAACGCGCACAGACCGTTCCCGTACCCCAGGCCCCACGTGCCGAGGGCAATCGCAACTGGAACGGCAACCGTGATAGCAATCGTCAGGCAGACGGAAACCGCGACACGCGCAACAATGGCCAGCGCTGGGACGGCAATCGCAATGATCAGCAGCAAGGCTGGAACCGGGGCAGTGACGGTCGTTGGGAACGCCGTGACGGAGACCGGAACAACAATGGCCGCTGGAACGGCAATCGTCAGGCGGACAACCACTGGAACAACCGCAGCGATAACCGCTGGGATCGCGGCTGGCGCAATGACAACCGGTATAACTGGCAGCATTACCGCAACCAATACCGGGATCGCTATCGCGCCACCCGCTATTACAACCCCTATGGCTATGATTATGGCTATCAGCGGTTCGGGATCGGCATTTATCTGGACTCGCTGTTCTTCGGCAACCGCTACTGGCTGGATGATCCCTATAGCTACCGCTTGCCCACCGCGCCTTACGGGTATCGCTGGGTGCGCTATTACGACGATGTGCTGCTCGTCGATGTCCGTAGCGGCTATGTGGTCGATGTGATTTACGACTTCTTCTGGTAACTCGCACAGCCAGATGAGTAACTCAGGCCCGGGGTGGAAACGCCCCGGGCCATTTTCTTGGGGCTTGCCACGCCTTGTTTTCGCCGCCTATCCTTGACGGGAAACGGGGGAGGCATTCATGCTCAAGACCATCATCACGACAGTCCTTTGCCTGAGCGCCCCACCGGCGCTTGCGGGAACCCAGATCATTCATGCAGGGCATCTGATCACCGATGCGTCCCAGGCTGAAGCCGGGCCTTCAACCATCACTGTCACAGACGGGCGGATCGTCTCTGTCGAGCCGGGTCTGAAACCAGCCCCGGAAGGCGCAACCCTGATTGACCTTTCCGCCAAAACCGTTCTGCCCGGGCTGATTGACGCCCATGTCCACCTGACCGGCGATCCCGGCGGCGATTACCGGCAGGAAGCGGTCGATACGGATGAATGGGGTGTTGTCGTCGGGGCCAAGAATGCGCGGATCACAGCCCTTGCCGGATTCACAACCGTCCGCGATCTGGGTTCACCGCCCTATGCCGGGTTTGCCCTGCGCGATGGGACGGCAAAGGGCTTCATCCCCGGCCCGCGTATCCTTTCTGCAGGATCGGCGATTTCGATCATTGGCGGGCATGGGGATGTTTCCGGCTTCCGGGCGGAAGTGAATGCGGCGCTGGACGGCGGCAACACGTGCACCGGTGCGGAACAATGCGCCCAGCGCGTGCGCGAAATGTCCAAACGCGGCGCGGATGTCATCAAGATCACGGCAACGGGGGGCGTGTTGTCGCAACAGGGCCGGGGTCTGGGCAAACATTTCACCGATGCCGAAATGACGTCGATCGTCTCGACCGCGCACAGCCTGGGCCTGAAAGTCGCCGCGCATGCGCACGGGGCAAGCGGGATTGAAGGGGCCGCGCGGGCAGGCGTCGATTCCATCGAACATGGCACGTTTGCGGACGCAGCGGGGCTGAAAGCGATGAAAGCCAGTGGCAGCTATTTCGTGCCGACGCTGATGGCATTCACCGGGATCCGCGAACGGCTGGGCAAGAATATTTATACGCCGACCGTGGAAGCCAAGGTACGCGAAACGCTGAGCCATGTCGGCGAAGCCCTGAAAGCCGCGCGCGCACTGGGCGTGCATGTTGCCTTTGGCACTGATTCCGGCGTGTTCGAACATGGTCGCAACGCGCAGGAATTTGCCCAGTTGGTGCAATATGGGGGCATGAGTCCCGCTGAAGCCCTGGCAAGCGCGACAACGGATGCGGCAAAGCTGCTTGATCTGGAGGGCCAGGTCGGCCGCATCGCGGCGGGCTATTCGGCTGATATCATTGCGGTTGACGCAGACCCGCTAAAGGATGTCCGCACCCTGGAGACGGTGCGTTTCGTGATGGTGCGAGGGCGTGTGATCGAATGATACCGGCCCCGTCAGGGCTTGAAGTCGCGCCCGCTTTCGGACAGGCGCGAAAATGCTGGCGGCAGTGAAGACAAGGCAAGTTTCCGGATGAATATGGCGAAGGCAAAGCTGGGCAATTCCAAACTGGCAACCATTGGCAAATCCGTCCGGCGCGCGCTCAAGAAGCATGAGCGGGTGGACATTGTTTCAGGCGGCGGGCTTGATCTGTTTTTTGTGCAAGGCTTTCTGACGCAGGAGGAATGCGACGCGCTGATCGCGCTGATTGACGCGGACGCGCATCCCTCCACCCTTTATGCTGGCACCGAAATCCCCGGATACCGGACGAGCTTCAGTTGCAATCTCAATCCCTATGATACCATCGTTTCGCGCGTCGAAAGCCGGATCTGCATGCTGACAGGGATCGACAAACGACACGGCGAAACACTTCAGGGGCAGCGCTACGGCGTGGGCCAGCAGTTCAAGCCGCATCATGACTATTTCTTCACCACCCAGTCCTATTGGGAAGGCGAACGCAAATCCGGCCAGCGGAGCTGGACAGCAATGATCTATCTCAACGAACCGGAAAGCGGCGGGGAAACGAACTTTCCCAAGGCTGGCATGTGCGTCCAGCCGCGTTCCGCGATGCTGGTGCTGTGGAACAATATGGATGAAATCGGCGCGCCCAATGATTTGACCCTTCATGAAGGCATGCCAGTGGACGCGGGCACCAAATATATCGTCACCAAATGGTTCCGGGAGCGCTTCTGGGGGCAATAAGCGCCTCATATTACCTGTCGTTTTCCTGACAGTCGCATTTTTGCGCCATTCAGAACGACTCATCCATATGCCTCCTTGTCGGGGTCAAAACGACATGGAGTATTTGTGATGAAAAAACTGCTGACCACTACACTGTTCGCGCTCAGCCTTGTGCCCGTAGCCGCCTCTGCGGCGACAAGCCCTGCTGAACTCCGCCGCGACCGCCAGGACATTCGCGAAGAGCAGCGCGATGTGCGCCATGCCGTCCGCACCGGTGATCGCCGGGACGTTCGCGATGAGCGCGAAGATGTTCGTGATGCCCGCCGTGAGTATCGGCAGGATCTGCGCGACCGCCATTATCACCCGCGCTACGCCCTCCCGCGCCCGCATCATGGCCAGCGCTGGGTTCGCCAGCATCGCAACGCCGTGCTGATCGGCCCGCGCGGTCATGTGATCCGTGTGATCCGCGGCTATTACGGCTAAACCTTTTATCCCCGGCGCGGCCACCGCGCCGGGGATTGCCCCCTGATTGCCGCGCCGCTAGCATGGGCTTCACCGAAGCGCGTGGTGGGGGCCGGCATGGTGCGTATTTGCCTGATAATCCTGGTTCTGCTGACAACGGGCATAGCCCGGGCCGCTCCGCCCGCACCTCCCGCCAGATTGCCGCTGACGGCATTTGCTGAATTGCCTTTCGTCACTCGGGCGGAAATCTCACCCGATGGCACAAGGCTCGCGGGACTGCTGGCAGTGGGCGGAACCCAGCGCATCGCCGTGATCAGCCTGTTCAACAAGGAAGAGCGGATAATTGCCGTCGCCGTGCCTGATGGCACGCAGGCCACCTGGTTACGGTGGGTGAATGATGACAATATTATCGCCGGCCTGGTCGCTCTGCTGCCGGTGGAGACGGAGAAATTCTATGTCTCGCGGGTTATCGCCATCAACCGGACAACGGGAAAGATGACGAAGCTGCTGTGGAACCTGAATGGGCAGAATGTCGCCGATGTCCTGTGGGTGCCCACTGACGGCAGATCGGAAATACTGATGGCCGGACAGGCCACGGTTTATAGCAATCTGGAAGGATTCTGGCCGGCGGTGTTCCAGGTGGATGTTACCACCGGACGCAACAAGCAGGTGGTAAAAGGGCAGAACAGTGTGATGGACTGGTCTGCCGACGCAACCGGCACTGTGCGAGCGGGCTATGGCTATGTTGATTCAACCCGCACGTCACGACTGCTCTATCGCGGGTCCGGCAAAAACATCTTCCGCACGGTGGACCGCGCCGATCTGAAGCAGCGCGAAACGTTGACCGCGCCGTTCCTGTTTCTGCCAGGCGGCGATCACGGGCTGGTGATGCACGATGACGACAAGGGGCAAACCGGCATTTACGAAGTCGATCTTGCCACCCAGCAGGAAGTGAAACAGGTGTATGCGCCCAAAGCCTCCGGAGAAGTGGCCTCGGTGATCCTGTCGAGTGACGAGACAGCCCTGCTGGGCGTGCGGACAACCGCGGCAGCGGGCGGCGTGGAGTGGCTTGATCCCAAGCTCGCCGAAATTCAGGCGCAGTTTGACAAAGCGGTTCCGGGCGCATCAGCGACCATCGAAAGCCTGAGCCGGGATCGCACCAGGATGCTGGTGCGGGTCAACGCCCCCGACATGCCGGGAAGCATCTATTTTTATGACATTGCTGACGGGACGCTGCGACGGATTGCCCTGATCAATGAAAAGATTGGCACAAAGCATCTCTCCCCTGTCAAGCTGGTGCGTTACAAGGCACGCGATGGACTTGAAATAGAAGCGGTGCTGACCCTGCCGGCCGGGCGCGATCCAAAGAAGCTTCCGTTCATTGTCATGCCGCATGGCGGCCCCTGGGCGCAGGATACGCTGAGCTATGACTATTGGGCGCAGTTTCTGGCCAATCGCGGTTATGTGGTGCTTCAGCCAAATTTCCGGGGATCGTCCGGCTATGGCACGGAATTTCTGCGCAAGGGTGAAGGCCAGATGGGCCTTGCCATGCAGGATGATATTACCGACGGCGTGAAATGGGTGGTGGCACAGGGCATTGCCGATCCGAAACGCGTCTGCATCGTTGGGGCATCCTATGGCGGCTATGCCTCCATGTGGGGCGTGATCAAGGAACCGGATCTGTACCGGTGCGCCATTTCCATTTCCGGCGTTTCAAGCCTTCGGCGCGAAGTGAATGATTTCGGCTCCTATCTGCGGGGTGGCCTGTATCGCGACCAGTGGCAGCGGATGACACCCGACTTTGTGGCCGTTTCCCCCATCAATGCCATCGACAGGATCCGGGTTCCGCTGATGCTGATTCACGGCCGGAAGGATGTGACGGTGGATCACAGCCAGTCCAGCAAAATGTATGCCGCGATGCAAAAGGCCGGAAAACCCGTCGAATTCGTCTCAATCCCGCTGGCCGACCATTATTTCACGCGGCAGGAAGACCGGGTGGCGCTGCTGACATCCATGGAGAGCTTTCTTGGCCGGCATAATCCGCCGGATTGAGCGCAGCGCCCGATAAAATCCCTGCCGCTGTTTATCGACAGCTTGCCCCGGTTGGTCGAACTTTCTCGCTTTCCCGCGCAATTCCGTTAGGAAAGCGCGCAACATCCCGCCTTTTCCGGAGTCCTTCCATGAAGCATCTTGTCGCCCTGTTGCTGGCCAGCGCCCTGCCAACTATTGCCGCCCCCGCCTTCGCCCAGACCCCGCCGGCCGTTCCGGCTGCCAATGCTGATGCACGGCTCAAGAAACTGTTTGCGGATAGCGACGAAGCCAGCCTGAAACGCAATCCCATCCAGGCGTTGTTCCGGGGTGACCTGCGCTATGCCGACCAGTTGGGTGATTATCTGACGGACGCCTATTTCGATGCGGAGCGCAAGGCGGGGGAAGCCGATCTGGCAGCGCTTCATGCCATCGACCGCGCGTCCCTGAACCCCACGGACCAGATTGCCTATGACGTGTTCGAATGGCAGACAAAGCTTGGCCTGCGCGGGTTGCAGCCCGATATGCTGGCGCTGACGGTCGTGCGCCCGATCGACCATTTCTTCGGCTTCCACACATTCTATCCCGATCTGGCTTCCGGACAGGGGGCGGCACCGTTCAAGACGTTGGCCGACTATGAGAACAACCTTAAGCGTCACAAGGAGTTCGTGGTGCTGATTGACCGGAGCATCGGGCGTTTTCGCGAAGGCATGAAATCGGGCGTGGTTCAGCCCAAGCTCGTGGTGCGCAACGTGATCGACCAGCTTGATCTGCAGCTGGCCCAGGGCGTGGAGAAATCCACTTATATGGGGCCGGTCGCCAAATTCCCGGACGGGATTTCCGCCGCCGATCAGGCGCGACTCAAGGCCGAATATACGGCCGCTGTCAGCGATGGCATCCGCCCGGCGCTGACCCGGCTGCGTGATTTCCTGAAGAATGACTATCTGCCCGTGGCGCGCGATGGCGCGGGGCTCGTGGCAATGAAGGGCGGGCCGAAACTTTACAATTACCTGATCGAATCCAACACCACCGTGCCAATGACGGCCGATGAAGTGCACAAGCTGGGCCTTTCCGAAGTGGCCCGCATCCGCAGTCAGATGGATGCCATCCGCGTGAAGACCGGCTTCAAGGGCACGCTGGCCCAGTTCTTCACCTATTTCCGCGATGATCCCAAGTTCAAATTCTCCTCACGCGATGACATGCGCGACACATTCTATACCATTGGCAAGGCGGTGGACATGCATGTCCGTTCGCAATTCTCGACCATCCCGAAGAGCCCGCTCGAAATTCGCCCGGTGCCGGATTACAAGGAAAAGACGGATGCGGGCGGCAGCTACAACAGCGGCACGCCGGACGGATCACGCCCCGGCATTTTCTATTTCAACGCCTATGACCTGCCTTCGCGCTCCAAGCCGGAAAGCGAGACGCTGTACCTGCACGAAGCGGTGCCCGGCCATCACTTCCAGATCAGCCTTGCGCAGGAAAATGACGCCCTGCCGGCCTTTATGCGCTTTGGCGGCAACACTGCCTTTGCCGAAGGCTGGGCGCTTTATGCCGAGAGCCTCTACAAGGAAATGGGGGTGGAAAATGACCCCTATTACCGCTTTGGCGGCCTGAATGATGAAATGCTGCGCGCTATGCGGCTGGTGGTCGATACCGGCATCCACGCCAAGGGCTGGACGCGCGATCAGTCGATCAAATACATGCTCGACAATTCCGGCATGGGCCGCACCGATGCGACAGCGGAAGTGGAACGCTATATCGCCATTCCGGGCCAGGCATTGGCCTACAAGATCGGCCAACTGACGATCCTGCGGCTAAAGGCCAAGGCGCAGAAAGCTATGGGTGCCAAGTTCGATCCCCGCGCATTCCACGCTCAGGTGCTGATGACCGGCGCGCTGCCGATGGCGGTGCTCGAAAAGAAGATCAATGACTGGATTGCGGCGGGCGGGAAATAGGTCAAACATCGCCCCTGCCTGGGCGGGGGCGACGTTTGAAACCCTATTTCAACCCCTTCAACGCGGAAAACGGCCCCGTCACAAATTCATCATCGCCCACCACACCTGCTTTGGCCAGCACGGCATCAGCGTCGGGCGCGCGGGGAAACGGATCTAGCGCAAGCGCCAGTGTCTGGGCGACGGCTTCACCCAGATCGAGCCCGCGGCCGTCATGGAACATGGTGTCACATTCTTCGGCATCCAGTTCCAGTTCTTCGGAATCCGGCACGTCGGTTTCGGCAACGAAGCGGATGTCGAACGGTTCGGTGAGCGTGGCAGGCACGGGGCCGTTGGTGGCGACGCAGGACTGGACGATATCGGCTTTCAGCGTACCCCGGGCGTGATACCCGTCCGGCCCCTTCACCAGCGTCGCTTCGGCAGCGAGCGAACCGATCTGCTGCAAATCAAAACGTATGGCGAGGGCCGTGCACTCTTCGGGCGTCGCCGCAATGCTGACCGTATGGGGCACGGCACTGACGGTTTCCAGTGGATAGAGGCGTTGAAATTCGCTCATGCGGCCAGCCTTCCCGCCATCAGGCCGTCCAGCGAAACCTCTGCCAGGTGCGCGCGCAGCGCCAGCAACCTGCCCTCGACAAAGGTCAGTGCCTCTGCCGAGACCGGTGCGCCGCGATAGAGATTGCGTTCCAGCACCGGCGCGAGCGGGGCATCCCCGGCCAACGCCTGCCGGTATGCGCCCAGCCTGCCGCCAAGCGCGCTCATCATCTTGCCGATATGTTTGCCGACGACAACATCACCAATGCCCAGTTCGCGCAGTTGGCCGTCCATATCCTCGACGAACATCTCGGTCAGCCGCACCGACGGCTCCTGCGCGGGCGCGCCCAGCGCTTCCATGCGGATGAGAACGAGCGCGAGCACCGCGTTCATCATATCGAAGCGGCCATCAATGGTATCGGCCACATTACCTGCCTGATACCAGTCCGGCTGGCGCGCCTGCGCGATGATGGCGGCATATAGGGGACGCATGGCAGAGCGCCCATCATCCTGCCCGAACAGCTTTTTGAGTAGTTTCACCGTGTTCCGTTTCCTGTTGGTCGCCACTGGCGCTTGCCCGTTGGCGTGCATCCGCATATTGAGGCGCAGCCGCGCGCTTGCAATGGGCAAGTCGTGGCCTGTGCAAAAGGATTTCGGGAGCAACCATGGTTCAGACTTCAAGGCCGATGGCCGCGCTGCTGGTGACGATGCTGGCGCTGGGTGCTTCAGGCTGCTCCCGCGTGCCGGGGCATCAGGGCTTTATCGCCGATGCGCCG